>PLLW01000106.1:0-32176 GCA_003141435.1 Ignavibacteriales bacterium | reverse complement strand
CCGAAAAAGGAATTTGTATCCTTCTGGATCTTAGAAAAGGCAAATGCTGATTTATCCTTTTTTTCCTTAAGTTCATCAATTTTATTGGGACCAAAGGTTGCAATGGCAATTTCAGCGGCTGATAAGAATCCTGACAGCAGGATCAACAAAAAGACGAGAAGTATTTCGGTTATTACAGATTCCATATCCAAATTTAGATAGAAACGAGATAATAATTAAATATATCTTAGCCGGAAGTGTATCGTAAGGCATAATAGATTGTAACGGAGCGGGATTTTAATTAATATTAACCATAATGATTTTAATAATTATTACTGATAAAGATGAAACCTAAACAGATTAAAGTAATAGAAAAGAATAAATTGTTCTTTAAGTGGGGTGATGATACGGAGAGTTACATTGGCTTAAAATATTTAAGAGACGAATGTCCATGCGCTAGCTGCAAGGGAGAAACTGTTTTATTAAATACTTACATTCCCGCCAAGCCAGCAAATGACGCCCCGGAGAATTTTATTATTAAGGGCATTCAGCAGGTGGGAGGGTACGCAATCCAGATTTTATGGGGGGACGGGCATAATACAGGCTTTTATACGTGGGATTATCTTAAACAACTTTCCGAGGATCAGGCAAACGGAACAAAACATAGTTATAATTAAATTTTATGATCTCTAAAAACAAATTGAAATACTACTCTTCGCTGGCGAGGAAAAAGGACCGGGATATTCAGAAGAAGTTTATAGCAGAGGGACTGAAAACAATTGAGGAGGGGCTGGGCAGCAGTTATTCCTGCGAGGTTGTTTTGGTAACTGCGGAATATGAGAATACATACGGGGAGTTCCCCAGGAAATATAATGTTCCAATTGAAACTGTAGAGGAGAAAGATTTTAGTAAGCTGACGGATACTGTTAGTCCACAGGGAATTGCGGCAGTATTTAATTATCCCAAGGCGAAGGATGTTAATAAGATTAAATCGGGGCTGATAGTCTGCCTGGAAAATATAGCTGACCCCGGAAACCTGGGAACCATAATAAGGAATTGTGATTGGTTTGGAGTAACGGATATAGTATTAAGTAAAAATTGCGCTGATCCTTTTAGTCCCAAGACTGTAAGAAGCAGCATGGGATCGATATTTCATGTTAACATATATGATGAAACAGAGCTAAGCACATTTCTTGAGATCTATAAAAAGAAAAGTTATAGAGTGCTTTGCGCGGATACTGAGGGGGAGGATTTATATTCATTCCAAGCTGAAGGAAACAGCATACTTATCCTTGCGAGTGAAGCACACGGACCTTCAGTGGATGTTTTGAGATTAAGCGATCACAGGATAACGATTCCCAGATATGGAAAGGCGGAATCGTTAAATGTAGCAAGTGCCTCGGCGATTTTATTATCCTGCTTTGCTACCAAACTATGAATATCTTTTTTTATTCTTGTCCTTGGTATTTTTCTTTTTCGTATTAGATTCAGAAAACAGAGAAGTACTTAGCATTGTTATACTAATCTCGCGTTTGTGGCGGTTAGGATTTTCTGCGCGCCAGCCTTCATACTTTTTGCGATCAGACATAAATACCTCAAATAAATAGTTCCAGGTAAAAATATATTTTATAAGAACTAAAGATTCAATAAGAATTTTCATCCCACAGTGGAAATGTGATATTAAATACAAGAAAGGACTGCATAGGGGCAGTCCTTTATATTTAAGATTTATCTCTTAAGGTGTTTCAAAAAAGAAATTCATTTATGAATACAAATTCTATTATTGAATTTGATTCAAATCAGGTTTACCTGCTTCGATCCATGCAGTATAAATTAAAGATGCAAAAGCAGAAACAGCAGTATTAAACTGTATTTCAGTAACATACTTTGTTTTGAACCACATTAGTCTTAAATATTCATCGTTATCAGTTGAACCTGCTATTTTATCAGCGATTTTATCTGCATCAAGCAGAACACTCTGGACAGAATTAGCGTCAGCTATATAATCAAAAATAAACTGGAAGGGGGCGTCGACTTTTTTAACATTAGCTTTTGTAATGCTTGCTTCAATATCTTGGATATATTTATCAACCATTTTAATTTCGTAGCGAGCGTGCAAACCTTTTTGATTGGTAAGTTGTCCGTTGTAGTTAAGCATAGTATGCATGGGTTGATGACCATCGCCCACATAATGCCCAAGATCGGAAGTATAGAGAAGCACTTTATCTTTATTCTTATCCTTAAAAGCCTGGATCAATTTATTATAAGTGTCGAGAGTAGCCCATGGAAGGAGCCCTTGTTTTGTTACCATCGAATCGCCGTAAACTGCAGCTAATTCCTTTTTATCCTCAATCATTTTACCATTTATGAATTCCTTATAAAAGTCAATATCAATAAAATGTTTTGGGGCTTCAGTTTTATCATCTTTTTTCCTATTATCAGGATCAACGGAATGAAGAGTTATATAATCTTTCCATTTAATAAAAGATTGCATTTCAGCAGGAAGAAGAGCCACAGCTTTATTATTAATTAACTTATGTCCCTGATCCCCCCACCCAAAAACAAAATTTGTAAAAGCAACAACTATAAGCACAAAGGATTTTAATTTCATTTAATACGTCCTATATTTATAATTTTTTAACGTGTTAAGATAATCCCAATTTATATTATCTACAATTCCATAATTGTGGTGCCAGGGGGAATGTTTAGTTTCATAATTGTCCTCATTTTTAATAAATTGGTACATAATTCAAAATATACTATTATTGGAAAATTTGATATGCAAACGAAAGATTTTATTGATCTTGAAGAGAAACATGGCGCTCATAATTATAATCCTTTGGATGTTGTAATTGAAAGAGGTAAGGGAGTGTGGGTATTTGATGTGGAGGGGAACAAATATCTTGATTGTCTGGCGGCTTATTCGGCAGTAAATCAGGGACATTGCCATCCCAGAATAATAAATGCGCTGAAGACTCAAGCAGAGAGGATAACATTAACGTCCCGTGCATTCAGAAACGATCAGCTCCCTTTTCTATTAAAAGAATTATCGGATCTGACCGGATATGAAATGGCATTACCAATGAATTCGGGGGCCGAAGCTGTGGAGACAGCGTTAAAGGCTGCCAGGAAGTGGGGGCATAAGATAAAGGGTATAGATGCTCAGTCCGGCGATATCATTGCCTGCGATAATAACTTTGCCGGCAGGACAATAACAACAATAAGCTTTTCAACGGAAGAACAATATAAGGATGGTTTCGGTCCTTTCACTCCGGGTTTTAAAGTAATTCCTTATGGTAATGCAGATGCACTTGAGAAAATAATTGATAAGAACACGATTGCATTTTTAGTAGAGCCCATACAGGGAGAAGGGGGAGTAGTTGTACCTCCAAGCGGTTATCTACAAAAATGCTATGATATTTGTAAGAGAAATAATGTTTTATTTATTGCTGATGAAATCCAGACGGGACTTGGAAGAACCGGAAAACTTTTTGCTCATCAGTATGACAATATTAAACCAGATATGGTGATAATTGGTAAGGCTTTGTCGGGGGGATGCTATCCAGTTTCAGCAGTATTGTCCAGCAAAGAAATCCTAGGGGTCTTCAATCCCGGGGATCATGGTTCTACATTTGGCGGAAACCCACTGGCTGCTGCTGTTGCCAGAGAAAGCCTGAAGGTTTTAATTGAAGAAAAGCTCATAGAGAACAGCCGGGATTTAGGCGAATATCTTTTAGATAAATTACTGAAAATTAAATCAAAGCATATAAAAGAGGTAAGGGGGAGAGGCCTGTTTATAGGAATAGAGTTATTTCCCGAAGCCAAAGGTGCAAGGAGATTTTGCAAAGCACTAATGAAAAGAGGAATACTTTGCAAAGAGACTCATGACAATGTTATAAGGATTGCCCCTCCTTTAGTAATAACTAAAGCAGAGGTTGATGATGCACTGTTAATAATTAAAGATGTTCTATTGATGGATTAAACTTCAGCAATGTTGAAATGTTGTGCGAGAATATCTTTAGTCTTTGCAATAGATTCTTTAAGGTTTGATAACTTGCCGGGTATAGCGGAAAGGTCTTTCTGCTTACCAGTCATTTCTACTTCAAGTGCCTCCCTGCCGACTAGGTTTGCGCCTACGGACAGACTGGAACCTTTAATAGTATGAGCCTCATTAACGAGCTTATCCAGATTGCCTGAATTATAATGAGATTCGAGTATATTGAAACGGTTATGTACGTCTTCGATATAGGTCGTAATAAGATCTTTCTGAAATTCCACATCCCCAATACTCATCTTTTCAAGATGGTTAAAATCGAAAATGTCTTCCATTACGTAATTACTTTTTTTGATTGATAGGTTATTAGATTTCGAATTTATATTAAGCCATTTATCCATCATTTTTATAAGAATATCGGAAATGATTGGTTTGGAAAGATAATCATTCATTCCTTCTTCAAGGCATTTTTCCTTATCCCCTTTTAATGCATGGGCAGTAATTGCAATTATTGGAAGCTTTTCATATGCAGCACCAAGTTTCCTTATCTCTTTTGTAGCAGTATATCCATCACATTCCGGCATCTGCACGTCCATCAGGATAAGGTTATAGGGATATTTTTTCACTGCATCGATTGCTTTCAATCCATTAACAACTGCATCGGCTTTAAAACCAGCTTCATTCAATATACGCAAGCAGACTTTTTGGTTTATAATGTTATCTTCTGCCAAGAGTATTTTATGCTTTTCCCTTTTAGATTTGATATCTGCTATTTCGGAAACACTTCCTATGTTCTCTTCCTTAAGATCATATGTTTTTGAAAGATTATTGGTAGAAGAACCGGCTGAGGCAGCAGTTTGCAAGGCTAATTTAATTGTAAAGAAAAACCGGCTTCCTTTATTTACTTCGCTTTGTACTCCGATTTCACCATTCATCATAGAGATAAACTCTTTACATATAACCAATCCCAACCCAGTGCCGCCGTAATTTCTTGTTTGGGATGAGTCAATCTGGGAGAAAGGTTTAAATAATGCATCTAATTTATCATTAGGAATTCCTATGCCTGTATCTTCAACAGCGCAAGAAAGAGTAATGGATTTGCCATCAGATTCAAGAGTTTTTACAAAAATCTTTATTCTCCCCTTTTCCGTAAACTTAACCGCATTACTTATCAGGTTAATAAAAATCTGCCGAATGCGAGTAGAATCACCATAAAGGAGAAGATGGGTATTTTCTTCTATTTCTTTGGAGATTGCTAAATTTTTCTCTTTGATTTTTGTAGATAAAATAGAGACTGACTCATCAATAACATCGTTAAGGTTAAAGTCACTATTAACGAGCTCCATTTTCCCAGATTCGATTTTAGAAACATCCAGAATATCGTTAATAATATCTAATAGAGCTTCGGCAGATTTCTTTGCGCTTAAAGCAAATTGTTTTAATTCTTCCTTACTCTTATATGCTTCTTTTTCAATCAATGTAAGAAATCCGATTACTCCATTCATCGGGGTTCTAATCTCATGACTCATATTTGCAAGGAACTGGCTTTTAACAAGACTTGATTGCAAAGCTTCCTTAGCAAGCATATCCGACCTTAATTTCTCATTCCTAAACGCCTGCTCAGCTTTCTGCTTATTTATTTCGGAAATAACCTGTGCGGTTATATCCTGCATATTTCCCTCAAAATAGAAGCTGCTACTTTCAGGGTCAGAGACAAGGCGGTCATTTAATCTTACAATTACTTCGCTTCCATCTTTTTTCTTTAAGGATAACTGATAATCCTTTAACTCTTTTTTCCCCTCGAGCTCTTTAATGAGGACTTCTCTATCGGCTGAATTTTTATAAATATCCTTTCCTATATTAAGTTTTATTAATTCTTCTTTTGAATAACCCAAAATTTCTGATAATGCAGTGTTGACAGTAAGGAATCGTCCATCGGGACTTGATTGAAATATTCCCTCTATTGAATTATCGAATATCGACCTGTACTTGTTTTCTGACAGCTCGATCCGGAAGCTATTTTCTGCAAGCTGCATACGAAGCCTATAATTAACAGCACTTCCTATCACTGATATCAGACTTAAAAAAAGAACAAATATCACAGACTCATACATATTCGGGAGGAAATAAATACTCCCATCATTAAAAAGAATAGCAGCAGCAAAAACAATATTATAATAAATTGATACAATTATCTGGTTCTTGACTTCCCAGCTTAAAAATAATGCACTGGTAAATATCATCAATCCCACAATATGTGAATTGACAATAATTGTTTTAGGGATAAGATATATCATGTACCCGGATGAAATAATAATAACTAGCAGCAGAAGATGTACCATCAAAACCGGATTTTCAATTCCCTTCTTTCTATTAAGAAATACAAGGATCACGAAAGAGGCAATTGTTGCAATAAGTCGCGTAATATATATTTGGACAGAATATTGGGCAAAATACCTTACTTCAAATATCATGGCGAAAATTCCGGAAACGGCAATCAGCAATGCCATAACCTTAAGAGGAGTAACTAAAACATCGACCGTTACCTTTTTTAGATATTCATACCGCTCCCCCTTAAAGGGAAGATGGTTGTTATAAATAAAATCAAGAACCGTTTTGTCTTCAATGTTTGACATTTAATTGTAATCCTAAAATTTATTATAATTAAGATAATAAAATTCCTTTTGAAAATTATATTTAATAAAATGGGGCCTGGATTTTCTTCCTTGAGAAGATTTTGATCAAAAAGATATGTAGATTAAATTGTTATTAGATAATTATTTTAACAAAATTATGACTGATTACCTGTACAGAATTGATCTTAATATATTTTATTTTTTTAATCACAACCTTTCAATACCTGTCCTTGATAAATTCTTTTCATTAATTACTAGTGTTAACAATTGGTACATAGCTTATATTATTTTACTTTTAATTGCATTCATAAAAGGGGGCAGGACCGGAAGGATTACGGCCATCGGGGTTCTGATATTAATAGCTATTACAGACCAAGTAAGTTCCAACATTCTCAAAGATCTGGTGCATAGGGTAAGACCATGCATGGTTTTACCAGATGCAATAACCCCGATTGGATGCACAGGGACTTATTCATTTCCTTCGAATCACGCATTCAATAATTTTGCAGCAGCCACTTTCATTTCCAGGTTTTTTCCTAAAATGAAGTGGGCATTATTCATAACTGCAGTTCTGATTGCAGTTTCAAGGATATATCTTGGACTACATTACCCTACTGATGTTTTGGGAGGAGCAATCTTCGGTATCATTTCCGGTTATCTCTTTGCATCGTTGGTAAAATGGATTGATCAAAGGTTAAAACATGAATCAAAAAAAAAGACATTAGTCTGAAAATAAAAAAAGCCAAGATCAAGGATGTTCCCTTAATTCTATCCCTCATAAAAGAACTAGCTGAATTTGAAAAGCTGACTCACCTAGTAGTGGCAAATGAAAAAGATCTTAGAAGTAACTTGTTTGGTCCAAAGAAATTTGCCGAGGCCCTATTAGCATATTATGAAAATGAACCCGCAGGAATGGCTCTTTTTTTCAATAATTATTCCACATTTGAAGGAAAGCCGGGTATCTATCTTGAAGACCTTTATGTAAAACCGGCGTTCAGAGGAAAAGGTATCGGCAAGTCTCTTCTGCTTCAGTTAATTAAAATTGCTGGTAAAAGGAAATACGGCAGAGTTGAATGGGCTGTGCTCGACTGGAATCAATCAGCTATCGATTTCTATAATAAATTGGGTGCCGAGTGTATGGATTCATGGAAAATATTCCGCCTTACAAGGGATAAAATCAAAAAGATAAACAGTTCCCAAATTGTTTAAATAATATATCATTTTTACTTATCTTTAGACCCTAAATTATTAACGTCTATCAAGAAAAACGATTAAAAAGGAAGAAAATGTCTGAACAACAGAACAAAAGAGTTGTAGTTACTGGAATAGGTGCAGTTACACCTGTGGGATTATCTGTGGAAGAGTTTTGGAAAAGTATGGTAGAAGGAAAGAGCGGTTGTGCTTTAATTAAAGCTTTTGATACATCAAGAATTAAAACAAAATTTGCCTGTGAACTTAAAGGCTTTGATGCAGGTAATTTTATGGACCGCAAAACTGCAAAAAGACTTGACCCATATGCCCAGTATGCTATGGCTGCTACTGTTCAGGCTATAAATGACAGCGGAATAAAAACTGATTCCCTGACTAATGAAGAAAAAGCAAGAATAGGCGTCATTTTCGGCAGTGGAATTGGGGGAATTCAAACCTTCTATAACCAATCCATACTAAACCATACGCAGGGACCGGATAGAGTTTCCCCATTCTTCATCCCGATGATGATTCCAAACATTGCATCCGGATTTATCTCTATCCATTATGGATTCCAGGGGCCTAATTATTGCATCGTTTCAGCTTGTGCAACCGCAAATAATAATATGATTGACAGTTATATGTTGATTAAAAACGGTATTTCAGACATTATTGTAACCGGTGGAAGCGAAGCTCCTATCAATGAAATTGGAATGGCAGGATTTAATGCATCCAAGGCATTATCTACAAGAAATGATACTCCTGAAACAGCAAGCCGTCCTTTTGACATCACCAGAGACGGTTTCGTAATGGGTGAAGGAGGCGGTGCCCTGATTCTTGAGGAACTTGAACACGCCCTTTCCAGAGGTGCTAATATCTATGCGGAAGTTATTGGCTTTGGTCTGTCAGCCGATGCGCATCATATAACAGCTCCACATCCTGAAGGAACAGGAGCAATTCTCGCTATGGAAATGGCAATAAATCAGGCAGGTATCAAGAAAGAAGAAATAGACTATATAAATATGCACGGTACTTCCACACCTCTTGGTGATATCGCAGAAACTAATGCAATTAAAAAAGTATTNNGAATGTGACCTGAATTACACTTTCAACAAAGCACAAGAAAGAAAAGTAAATATAGCCCTAAGTAATGCGTTTGGCTTTGGTGGACATAATACTTCTGTAATATTTAAGAAATATTAGCGAATAATGTGTGATAGATAAGCATTCTAGTTTATATTGACAGGTAGTATATATAACGATATAAAAACATGCAGCTCATGTAGTTTTTACATTTTAGTTATGAAAATCTAACAACATTTTATTCAAATGATTTTTTTAGCCATATTATTTATTTTGTTACAGTCATGGGCTTTCCCACAAACTTATATTTACCAAGGTTCGATAGGCGCGTTTAATAATGCTTCATCTTTTCATATAACTTCGGCAGGGTTTTTATTTATTACAGATTCGGGGAATGATGAAATTTATAAGATGGATACTTTAGGGAAAGTCATGAAGACTACCGGAGGGCATGGATGGGGGGAAGCAACATTTGACAACCCAGTAGCTATTTTTGCCACTCCACTAAGTATTTATATCGCCGATAAAAATAATCATAGTATTAAGAGGTTTGATAAGGATCTAAATCCAATTTCATCACTTTATACCAGGGATAATGATGATCCAAACAGCAGGTTCGGATACCCAGTTAGTTGTGTCATTGCTCCCCAGGGAGATTTGTTCATACTGGATTCCGAAAATAAGAGAGTATTAAAGTTCGACCTGTTTGGTAATTTTATTCAGAATTTCGGCGGGTATGATTATGGCAAGTATGCATTAAGTAATCCGGTGGCGATGGCTGTTGATGATAATAATTATATATATGTTGTTGACGGTAAGACCATTTTGATTTACGATCAGTTTGGGAATGGTGTCGGTGAGATTGAGGGGGTAGAGGATTTTACTTCTATCAATATTATTTTTAATAATATGACTATTAGCTCAAAGAACAAGATATATTATTATGATCTTTCGCAAAGAACGGGCCAACTGGAAAATATCAAGATAGATTTAGATAACACAAATGAAGAGATTAAAAGTTCATTAATTTTTGATAAAAAGCTTTATGTATTAACATCGAAAGAGATACAAATATTGCAAAGACCCTGAGAAATATTTTATACAAGCTTGCAAGAAAAACCACACTGTTAAGAGTAATTTTATTTATATCTGTTTCTGCCTGGTACATTGGTCTTTCTTTTCCCATCATTTTCTCGTCCAGCCGATTTATTATTCTGACACCGTTTATAAAGAAGGCATATTCCAATGTATGTCACCAGGAAAGTTATAAGCTTATTGCAATCGGTGGACATCAATTTCTTGTATGCGCAAGATGTTTAGGTATTTATACGGGAGTGCTGATATTTTCATTTATTTCAATTTTTATAAGGATCGTACCAAAGCATATAATTAAGTTTATAATAATATCATTTGTTTTAATGTTTGCGGATATAATATTTTATACAACAGGTTTATACGGATATTCAAAATTTATTGCTTTTGGAACAGGTTTATTTTCAGGTTCGGTTACATTTATATATATTTTAAATGAATTTGAAAACTATTTATTGACTTTAATATTACCTGATGAAAAATAAATATCTACCTTCCCTAGTTACAGGATTTGTTGCCGCGGTTTTAATGTCCATTCCACTTGTAAAACATGTGGGCTGCTGTGTAATAGTTCCATTTGCAGCGGTATATGCTTTAATACTGGATGTTAAACTGAATAAAGCGGAATTACCCATTAAGGGTAAGGAGGCGTTGTTATTTGGAATATTAACTGGACTTTGGGCAGCCGTCTTTTCCGCACTTTTTGAGACTATCATTACCTTGTTTACACATAGCAATGATTTTGTCACTGAACTTCCGGGAATAGAAAACATGTTAAGGAACCAGGCACCGGCAACCTTTAAACAGCTTATGGAACAGGCAATACTTATCTACAGACATATGGCAACAGAGATAAGGACAACAGGATTTTCCGCTTTATATTCTTTTGCAATTCTTGCTACTAATATTGTTGTTGATATTATATTCGGAATAATCGGCGGGTTTATCGGAATGAACTACCTGAATAAAAGGAATAAACCTCAGCAATGATAGTAGCCCTTATTTTCTTCGGTCATTTAGTCTTTTCATTAATAGTCTTTACAAAGAAATGGCAAGACGAAATTCTTTCGGCAGGTTTCATGAATTTAGCGCTTATAGGGATTTTATTTGCAGTCGGTTGGTCAATATCAGGGATGGCGGCAAAGGCAATAATGGAGCCAAAAGGATTCGGTATTTATTTTGACAGGGATGCATTTTCACTTGTAATCCTTACTATTGGAGAATATTTTTTCTATAGAATGTATTACATGGATATTTTTACCAAAGCTGGTAAGGAAAAACAATAACAACAACCTGTTCCAGATTTTTTAGGGGGATATGTTCAAATATAAACTAATACCTATTTATACCTATTGTAAAATTTTTCCGCTTCCTTCTCTGAATGAAAGTTCATTACCCTGACCCTGTACCAGATTCCGCTATCGAGGTTAGCTTTTTCGATCTCAGTTTGATATCCCTTTCCTTTAAAATAAGAAGCATGTTTAAAGGCACTTTTTTCTGAGGACCACGATGATATCTGTACCAGAAATTTATCACCGGATTTATATATAAAATCTTTCACCTTAACAAGCGGAGCTTGAACATTATTATCTTTATTAGTTTTAGCAAGTTGTTTTACCGGAATAGTTGTATTCTCCTGATGGTTCAGATTAGTGGTAATTGAATCATTGTTTTTCTTATTTTCTGGTTGATCGAAGACGCTTTTATCAATAGGATCGAAAAGAGCTGCTATATTACTCTCCTTTGGATAGGGATATGTAACAGGAATTTCGTAATCTCTTTCAAGAATGACAGGGGGAATATTATATGCAGATGTTTTAGCCTTAGTTTCTTTTTTACTACCATAATAATATGGACTTATAAACTTTAGGTAGACAAACACAGCTACACATATTACTATAATGAGGGCAAATATCACATAAATTCCCAATCCTTTTCGTTTGGAATAACCAAGGGTTCTATCAGTTTTTATAGGAACTCTGGGGAGGGGGGGCAGTTGTTCGGAATTTAGAACTTCTTCATAATCATATTCATTCTTTTCAATTTTAGCTTCAGGAATGGTGACATCATTATCTAATTTCTCAAATGCTCCTGGTTCAAACTTATAATTTCTTGAATAGTGTTTTATTTCGGCAAAGCCCTCTTCATTTAATTCTTCATTTATGCTTTTAACAAGATCCGAATCTTCGGTAGAAACATGATCAACTGGCAGTGTGTTTTTATGATCTATATTAAAATCAGAGATACTTGACTTAACTCTCTGAAATTTATCCGGTTCCTTTTGGGTTTCATCTTTAGCCGGGAGTTGTTGGGAGTATTCTTCACTGGTGCTTAGATTTTCACCAAAATCCCACCTTATATTTTTCATATCATCATGATCAACAAACAAATTATCTTCATTTCCTGTATCAAGGAGTGCTTCTTCTTCAATTTGTTTTTCAAGCTCATCACCAAATTCCCAAGTAAATGCATCTGATTCTTTTATTTTACTTTGTTCCTTGCCCACGATAATCTTTTGGGAAGAATCAGAGTTAGGATTTATTCCGTCCCAATTTATCTCCATCTGATTGGGATCAATAAATTCAGAATCCATTAACAATAATTCATCCCCGTTTGAAAAATTCTCCACAACCTTTCCTTCCCGCAAAAGCTTTTCAGCTTTGGAATCAAAAAGTCTTCTTAGTTCATTGCCGGTCGGGGGGATAAAATATTCAGATTTATTTGCATCTTCAAGTGGAATAACCGGTTTACCAAAACTTAAGCTGAAGTAAGAATCAATAACATTGAACTCTTCTTCTTTTTTGTCGGGAATATTAAAAATGAGGATTTCATCAGATTCATCCTTTTCGTTCAAGGGCGGATAAAATACAATAAGATCAGCCAATAGCGGGGCAGGATTACCTACAGATGTATTATTTATTTTACCAGTGCGTATTTGAAAATATCCAAAATTATTTATCTTAATAGTTTCGCCCGGGTTTAAATGAAGGGACATCTTCCGCAGAAATATTTCGAAAAATATTTTAGCATCAAGATCCGGGACGCCAACTTTCTTAGCAAGTTTTCTTATAATTTCTGCTTTTGTCATGATACAAAATAGATCAAATAAATATTACCATATAAAACTTACACCGGCAGCAACATTAAAGAGTATTTCCTTATAAGCTGCCCATTTATAATTATCCTGAAACAGTAAATTAGAAAATTCCAACGTAAAGATAAACATTGGTTTATACCGATATGCAAATTTAAGCCCCAAATCAACATTGTTTTTTAATTTAATTAAATTAGGAATATCTGTGTAAACACCGGAAGCATAATTAAGCTTTATTTCCGAATTAAGTTTTATCTTACTAAAATTATACCCATAAATAAGGGAAGCAGATGTTACCGGCACATATGGCAAACTGTATCCTTTCGTATCATTAGTACTGCTAAATTCAACATTACTATAGAAATAACCTAGTGGACCTATATGGAAAAGCATATCACAGAATGCTGAATAGATGCTGGCATCATCAAAAGCAACATCAAATTTACCACTTACATTTTGACCATTTACATTCGAACTTTTATAATAGGGCATTTCAGTGGAAGAAAGGATTTTGAATCCGCCATTTATCTGAAAGTATTTTTCATATTCGTATTTGACTGCCAATTTAATTGAATTGTCGTAACGTACATAAGCATTACAAAGAGTAAGTGAATTGATATACGGATTTTGATGCAGAAACGAGAAAGCGCCAATAAGATCAGCATGCGGTGAATATTCTCCGAAGAAGGAAATATAATTATTAAATTTCAGAGCAGCTGAAATGAAGGGAGTAAAGAATATATTTCCTACTGACTGTGAATAATTCATACCGAAATCAATTTTAAATGTCTCGGATATATCAAGCCCAATTTTAGGTGCAATGCCCACAAAGCCATTTCGGGAGGCAGTAACAGTATTGTTTGTAAGAAATTGTTCTTTGAATATAATATCGCAACTAAGGTTGAATGCCGAAAGAATAAGTTTACCATAACCTTTGACCTGCAGAAAGTTCTCAGAAAAATTTTCATTCTTAAGTGAATTAAATTCATTTTCTACAGAAGCAGCGAAGACAAAATAATCATTGAGGTAATTATTAATATTAAGAGAGACATCGCCGCCGTTGAGGGTTCTTCTAAGGGCAGAGTTTACAGCCGATCCATAAAATTTGTATGAGCTTAAATCATAATTACCATGGAATTTAATTTCAGTGCCAGGAAGAAAGGAGCTATCATTCTTAGTAAATAGGGAAAGGTTTAATCCCCCACCCAGATTATACCGGTCGCTGTTGCTTACATATGCCATTCTGTTATCGGTCATTGCGAACCATTCAAATATTCCCCCATTAAAAGGAGTGGTAACAAGTATATCAGCTTTAGGAATGTATAGCGAACCTATACCGACATTAAATCTGCCATTCTTATACTGAACTGAATCTTTCAGGCTGATGTTATCTTTGATGGGGTTAACAAAGTTCCTAAGCTCCAGTTGTTCAGCCGAGAATACCGGTTTTAGGAATTCCTCAGATATTGTTGAGCCAAAATCAGGCTCTATCTTTTTAGCTTTTTCCACAGATACAGTTTCTGTGCTAGTAATAACAAAATCAGGCAGTTCAACATTCTGATCCTGTTTCTTTTCACCCTGCGCAAAACAAATAAAGGGGAGTACAATTAGGAATAAGAATATCTTTTTCATCATTTTAGAGTCCTCAGTTTTATTTGGGCTTCCTTGCCATATGCATCTCCTTTATGTTTAGAAAGGACAACTTTAAACATCTCTTGTGCTTTATTGTAATCTCTCATTTTTATATATACGTCGCCCAGTTTCAGAAAAGATCTTGTAAGCCATTCATTATATGCGGAAAACACTGCTTTTACGCGGACAAATGCTGTAACGGCTTCCGGATATTGATTCTGATCAGCATATAACTCGCCAAGATAAAACTGCGCTTCGGCTCCAAGTTCATCATTTCTTGATTCGGAAAGGTTTTTAAAATAGATGGCGGCGTTGTCGTATCTTCTGGCTGCCAGGTCTATTAATCCCAATTCTATCTTAGATTTCTCAGCAAAAATATTATCGCTATAATTCTGAACAATATCCGCTAAAATTTCATATGCACCTTCAATATCGCTTTTATTTATGAGTGTTTCAGCTTTCATAAACTTCAGTTCAGGCAACCGCGGAGACTTAGAAAGCTTATCCAGAGATTTATTTAATATAAGGAGGGCGGAATTATAATCTTTCCGATTATCATAAATAGTTATCATTTCAATCACAGAAGAGACAGCAGATTCTCTGTCAGGAAAATCTTCAAACACTTTATAAAAATACTGTATAGCCTCATCATCCTTTCCCAGA
Source organism: Ignavibacteriales bacterium (assembly GCA_003141435.1). GTDB lineage: Bacteria > Bacteroidota > Ignavibacteria > Ignavibacteriales > Ignavibacteriaceae > Fen-1301. Next base: position 16,815 of record PLLW01000106.1, on the reverse strand, counting down.
TTCCGAGAACTCTTCCCCATCCAATAATAAGCATCAGGAATAAGGCTGCTTTGCGGAAAAGCAGTGATAAATTCATTATAACTTATTTTTGCCTTATCATACTGTTTCCGACTATAGTATATATCTCCTTTTTTGAAGAACAGTTTGTCAGCAAAATTCGATTTAGGATATTTTGCAACGAAATCATTTATAAAAGCAACGGCTTTTTCAGGTTTTCCCTGGGCAATATAGGCAACCTGAATTCCGTTAACGACATCAAATACATAATTTGATGAAGGAAATTCATATAGAACCCGCTGGTAATTAACAATTGCAGAATCGTATTCCCCCATGTTATAATATGTATCACCGATAGAATAATAAATGACAGGTCTTAATGAGGACAAGGGATATACTACCAGCACATTTGAGTATTCGGCAATAGCTCCATTGTAATTATTTTGCCGGGAGTTTATCCAACCTATCAAATAAAGAGATTTATCTGCATATGGTGATCCGGGAAACTTCTGCTGCAGATTTCTGAGTTCAACTATTGCCTGGTTAGCATCTCCTCCCTTAAAAAGCGACTGGGCATATTGGTAATATGTAAGGGGATTATCAAGTCCGGTTTTCCCAGAATTGAACAAATCTTTATATATAAGAGAAGCTGCGGAATAATTTTTACTGCCGTAGTAACAATCGGCAAGGCGCAATTTGGCATCCTTTATTTTTTCATCAAAAGAAAACTTCTTAATGAACTCCGAGAATAATTCTGCTGCAGGTTCATATTTCTTAAGATGAAACAAACAATAAGCTTTACCGTATAAAGCCTGACCGCTGAACTGATTACTCCCCTGATCTACATTATTATATCTTAAAACCGCCTGTTCATAATTTCCCAAAGCAAAGAGATTTTCAGCAATATAGAAATTGAGTTTATCTTTTTCAAAATTAGGATCTCTACTATCGATCTCTGTAAGGCCAGTAACCGCGTTCTGATATTGATTTAAATAATAGCAAGCTACGCCGAGTCCAAGTAACGATCTGTTATGAAGTTCGATATTAATGTCGGTTATATTCATAGCATTATCAAAAAATCCTTTTGCTGAAGGATAATCTTTTTTCTGCAGGGAAATTTCGCCAAGGATAGTAAATGCTCTGGCTTTAACCGAATTATCATATGAGTTTACAGCAGAATTCAAATATTTTTCAGCCAGATCATATTTCCTTGAATTGAAATATAGAGCACCCAGCTGGTATTGTACGCATTCAGACAATTTGTTTTTGGGGAACCTTTTCAGAAATTCTATATATATATCAAGGGCATCCGATTCCTGCCCGGCATATCTTTTAGATTCCCCTTTCCAATAGAAAGATTTAACTCCGAGAGAATCTGTGTCGCCGGAGAAAGAATTAAATACTTTAAAAGCATCATTATATTTTTTCTGCTGAAAGTATGTCCAAGCAAGACCATATCTAACTTCCCTTACAATTGATGCTGAGGGATAGGTTTGAATAATCTCTTTATAAGTTATTTCAGCTTTAGCATATTCCTGCGCCCGATAATATGAATTTGCCAGGAGATAGAGGCTTTCGGAATAAAGGTCAGCAGGAAGTCCAGATAATATGGGATTATTCAATTCAATTATTGAGGACTGATAGTCTTTCAACTTAAAATAGCACATTCCAATTCTTATCCTTGCAGAATTAACGAGCTGACTATCCTTATGGTAAGATATCAACTGATCGTAGTATTGCACAGCACTCTCATAATCCCCTAATTTTTCGTAGACAGAAGCAAGCGAATATATTGTAAAATCGAAAAACTTATTATCCTTTTTATCCTGAATTGCCTGAAGTAATAAATTTACAGCATCCTCTAACTTATTCTCTTTAGAATAGGATTCCCCCACCCAGTATAATGCTGAACCAGAGTAATCACTTTCAGGATATTCATCAATAAGTTTTTTAAGGTTCAATCTACTAGTTACATAATTCTTCCGATCATAATAAATCAGACCCAATTCATATAATGATTTATCCCTAAAACCAGACCATACAAAATTTTTAACTAAGTATTCAAATCTTATAGCAGAGGCATCTATGTTCCCTGTTTTGAGCAAGGCCATTGCGGAATAAAATTCAGCGGTTGAATAAAGCTCATCATATTCATTATGCTCCTTGATAAATTCATCGAACAAGCGGTTAGCCTCCACATATTGAGATGAATTATATGAATTCATAGCTAAGTCAAATTTTTCAGATAAAGACTGTCCGGCTGAATATGTTATGTAGCATAGAAGCAGAATAAGAGTTTTTTTCATTTTCACCTATTTTGAGAAAAAAGATAACCCTATTTACCGTATAGATTAATGATAAATCATGGTTTACAAATATAAAACTAATAAAAATATATGTCATTTCAGATATTGATACTTCTTTCAAGGAAATAAAGGAAATATTTCTTATATTTTATAAACATGAATTTTAATAACCATGAGGAAAGTTATGAAGATAAAATATTTTGCTAATTTAATGATTATCCTTATTATGCTTACTACTGTATCATTTGCACAGGGAATAAAATTCGGGATAGGAGGAGGGCTTTCCACAATTTCCAACAGTACTTCCGGGCTTAGCTATAATGCCGGATATAACATAGCGGCCAAAGCAAAATTAGATATCCCACTTTTTCCTTTGACACCTGTTGTTTTCATCCAATATTATATACTGGGGGGCAGTTATTCATTTGCCAATTTAACCGGAAGTACTACGCAGAAAATATTTTCAGCCGGAATAGGCGCTGAATATTCTTTAATACCCGGTCCAATTAGTCCTTATTTAGCGTTAGATCTGGGATTTAATAATATCGGAGAAGTTACCTACCAGCCTTCAAATGCAAACCTGCCTTCATCTTCATCAATTTCCAGGACGGGACTTGATATAGGTGCAGGAGTAGATATAAGTATTCCTTTTTTAATTACTTTTGACGTCAGCGCAAAATATAATATGCTGAATCTTTTTGGAAAACAAGGGGAAGGTTCAATAAGTGTATTAAATGTTGACCTTATGGTTATATTTTAGATCTTTGGATAAATAAAGAAAGGCTGTCCAAAGACAGCCTTTCAAATCTCGTGCGGAAGAGGGGACTTGAACCCCTATGCCAGTTACGGCACTACCCCCTCAAAGTAGCGTGTATACCAATTTCACCACTTCCGCAAAAATGAAGTTGAAAAATAGACATGGTATACAATAAAATCAACTTTATTTCTAAATTAAAAGTAAAATCTGCTATTTTATTTTCCTTTGTTACGTTTAATTCTTTCTTTCATCAGCAAATCCCTTATTTCATCTCTAAACTTTCTTTCAAATACAATATACTTACCAACCTGTTCAGGTGTCAGAATATCTGATAATGACTTCAGAAAATTCAACTTCTCTTTTTCAACTTCCATACTCAGATTGCAATAATCTTCGTTCAGTTTCTGAATTTTGTTAACGTCCTTATCATTCCCTTTCTTTACCTCAGACTCAATATTCTGGAGGACATTATTTATTTTATCCTCATAATCCCAAATTTTGGTTCTATCCTGATTCCTGCGGGTAAATAACTTAATAGAAGTAGCTTCATCAAGACTAAGCACATCCAGAAGTTTAATCTTTTCAAGCTCTTCGATTTTTTTCATAGGTGCTCTTCTTTTATGAGTTTTCTCTTCCTTTCCTAAATCCTGCGCTACAGCTGTAACGGCAAAAACAAAGAACAGAGTAACTACAAGTAATAATTGTTTCATTTTTATATCTCAGAAATATTTTTTATTGATAATTTCGTTATAAATATTGTCTGCCTCATCATCATTTATATCTTTAACGATAGTACGCACATCGGATTTCCTATCGGCAAAATAGTAAGATTCTGTTTCCGGAGTAATATTCAATTCATTTAAATATAATGCATTTATTGTAGAATCTATAGTAACATCAGCTAAATATTCTATAGGTAAAACATCCGTTGAAAATCTATCCCATAGTTCAGATAATTCATGCTCATTAAGATTATTTGTAATATTAGGGGTTTGATCCGTCCTGTTCCAAAGAAGGAACAGAAACATCACAACTATTAAAGACGCTGCTGAAGCAAAGGCTATTTTATAGAGCGGGAACCTTTTTAATTTACCGGGAAGCTTTGATCTGAATCTTGGCACCATGTTCATGAAATAATCATCATCGACAGATATTTCTTTATAATCGGAAAATTCATTAAAGACAGTTTTGTATTTTGACAATTCTTTCTGTAAAGAAGGAGAATTACTCAATTCTTTTTCAAACATAGTTCTTTCTTTATCATCTAAACTGCCCTCAATATATTTTATTATGAGGTCATTCATCGAATTCATTTTTCATCTTCTCCGAAATTTTATTTATTGCATGAAAATAATTTGACTTAAGTCCACCTATACTTTTACCAGTAATTTCAGATATCTCTTCATAAGACAAACCATCAACATTCCTTAGAATAAATATCTCACGCTGTTTAGCAGGAAGTATTTGTAAAAACTGATCCAATTTTTTTATTTTATCCTTAATGTCAATATCGTTAATAATATCCTCTTTGGTCCCGGTTTCTGCAGTATTTATATCATCAAAATATAAAATTTTCCTAAGCTTGCGTTTATTTAGATAATTTATACTTCTAGTAGAAGTAATTCTATATATCCAGGTATATAAAGAAGACTTAAATTGAAAATCTTTCAGCTTATTATAAAGAACAAGAAGAACTTCCTGGACAACCTCATCGGCATCGAGATGAGAGCCAGTCATTCTTCTAGCATGCCAATATATTTTTTGCTGGTATTTATTGATTAACCTGTTAAAAGAACTCTCGTCCCCTTCAAGAAATCTCTTTACCAGCTCAAAATCATTATTATCGGGCATACATTATTATTTCTTCAATTATTCGACAAGAATATCGCATTTTGGGTTTAAATAATTTTCTTTAAACCTAATCTATCTTTCTACTGTCAAATTTACAAATTTTTACTTAAGGAGTAATATAAAATGACATCAATAAAAATAGTTCTTTCAGTTCTTTTTATTGTTATTGCCACATCTTTCATAAATGCCCAGACAGTTGATAAGAAAGGAGCTGGCAATAAGCAGGAAAATGTAAACAAACCCCATCAATTTAAGAAAGAAATGCACCAAGGCATGGAGGGACATAAGAGATTCTTGCGCGAGAAACTGCATCTTACAGATCAACAGGTTTCTAAGATAGAATCTTTAAGGTCGGAACACATGAAAAAGATGATAGACCTGAAAGGCGAGCTAAAGAAGAGCATGATAGACCAAAAGAGTATCAGAAGTAAAGAAAACTTTACAAGAGAAGATATAATTGCCAACGTTGAAAAAACCAATAAGATTAAAAATGAGATAGCTCTTGCAAATGCGAATCATAGAATGGACCTTTGGGAGACTCTAACACCAGATCAAAAGAAAATAGTGAAGGATAATCCACAATGGTTAATGGAAGGCAGACATCCGATGATGCATAAAAGATTCGATGGCAAGAAGCATCCCGTGATGCATAAAGGGCCCGACGGCAAGAAACCTATGATGGATAAAAAAGATAATGATAATAAATAAGGGGGAGTAAGTAGTCCAAAACCGTCTCATTCTAATGTGAGACGGTTTTTTTTACAGATCGCCTTCGACAGGCTTTATTGTAATTTCCTCCGGAACCATGCTGCCCTCCTGAAGATATACCCAGACAAGAAGACGTGCAATCTCTTCGGCAGTCATCATTCTTATAGAATTAGTTTTCCTTATTTCAGAGGGCCACATTGGAGTTTCAGTAGCCCCAGGTAATATATTTATAACCCTAATATTATACTTCCTAACCTCTTCCCGGAGAACATTGGTATATCCAAGCAGACCCACTTTGGAAGCAGTATATACAGAGCTGTTTGTGAATATTTTTTTAGCGGCAGAAGATAATATGTTTATGATAGTCCCCTTCCCCTGCCGGATAAAATGAGGTAAAAGTAACCTGATAGTATAGATAGAACCCAAAAGATTTGTATTAATAATATCGTTTATTTCATGAATAGAATTATTCTCTGCGGCTTTAAAAGAAGTAATACCTGCATTGTTAATAAGACAGTCAATCTGGTGCAAAGCAATTATTTTTTTTACTGTTTGATCCACATTTGCAGAGGAAGCAACATTGCAAGGGAAAATTACCGCAGATAATTTTTCTTTTTCCAGTTCCTCATTTAGTTTTTCTAACTCCCTAGTACGTCTTGCAGAGACAAACACCTTAGAGCCAGTACGCGCAAACTCTTTAGCTGCAGCTTTTCCAATACCGGAGCTTCCACCGGTAATCCAAACACCTGATAATTTTTTAGACATCAAAGATTTTTAGTCCTAATTAAGTTTAAGAATTCAGCTCTTGTTCTTGCATCAGTTTTAAAGATGCCGTGCATAGCACTTGCGGTAGCAGAGGAATTCTGTTTTTCGACTCCACGCATCATCATACACATATGAAAAGCTTCAGAAACTACGCCCACACCTTTAGGATTCAAATATTCTTTAAGAGTATCTGCTATTTGTTGAGTCATTCTTTCCTGGACCTGCAGTCTTCTTGAAAATGCTTCAACAATCCTAGGTATTTTACTGAGACCAACAATTTTACCATCCGGTAAATATGCAACATGAACTTTACCATAAAATGGAAGCATATGGTGCTCGCATAGACTATAGAAGTCTATGTTTTTCACTATAACCATTTCATCATATTTTTCAATGAAAATAGCTTTATTCATTACCTTATCAATGTCCACATGATATCCTGCGGTGAGGAATTCATAGGCTTTTGAAACTCTTTTCGGGGTACTTAACAGACCCTCACGATTAGGATCCTCTCCTATTTCTGAAAGAAGATCAGTAATTATACCCTGAACCTTAACCTGATCCAAAATTTATTCTCCTTTATATTCAAAATAATTATTTTCTGTCTCGTAAAGCTTAACCGAATAGAGTTTGCCCGAAGGAATTTTATCGGCAAGCTCTTTCCATATAGCAACAGCAATATTTTCAGCAGAAGGCAAAATTCCTTTCATAAAATCCGTATCGAGATTCAGATTTTTATGATCCACCTTATAGATAATATTTTCACGGATAATCTTTTTCAGTAAATGGATATCTATGACAAATCCAGTTTCGGAATCAGGCTCACCGGCGACTACGACTTCGACAACGTAATTATGCCCATGCCAGTTAGGATTACTGCATGGTCCGAACACACGCAAGTTTTCCTCATCAGTAAATTTTGGATTAAACATCCTATGTGCTGCACTGAATCTTTCACGGCGTGTTATATACAACATAATCAACTTTCCAAGGCTTCCTGAATTTCAGCGCTATGTCCATCGACCTTTACATGGTTAAATATTTTTTTTATCAATCCAATTTCGTCGATAATATAAGTAGTTCTTTCGACACCCATATATTTCTTGCCATAATTATTCTTTTCTTTCCAGACCTCATATTTTTCAACGACCTCTTTATTTTCATCGCTTAAAAGGTCGAATGGGAGTTTATACTTTGCGATAAATTTCTTATGTGATTCAGCCGAATCAGGGCTAACACCAAGAATTCCAGCATTCAAGTCACCGAACTTAGGGAATTCATCCCTGAAACTGCAGGCTTCTTTAGTACAGCCGGGAGTATCGTCTTTCGGATAGAAATAAAGAACAACTTTTTTCCCTTTCAGATCATTTAATGATATGATTTTACCATCCTGATTTTTTAATTTGAACGAGGGGGCTTTTTTTCCAATTTCCAACATAGTGTAATCTCCTTCTAAAATCTTATGTCCCAGTTATTTATTTAATCTAATCATTCTTGAATTCTAATTACCAAGCATGATTAAATTACTTAAATATGAATGCTTATTCAAATGGTTAGAGGTTCAGACTGAATGTTAGATCGAAACGTGAAGGAGGTCACAATTGTTACTAGTAAATATTAACTTCTTCAGTTAACTCAATACCAAATGTTTTAATTACCGATATTTTTATTTCCTGAGCCAGGGATAAAATATTCGCACCGGTAGCATTTCCATAATTTACGAGAACAAGAGCCTGTTCTTCATGAACCCCAACGTTTTGAATTCTTTTGCCTTTCCATCCGCATTTTTCAATAAGCCATCCTGCGGGTATTTTAACTTTGTCGTGAGGAGTAGTAAAACAAGGGATTTCAGGATGTTCTTTTTTCAGTTCAAGAAACTGTTCTTTATCTATTTCGGGGTTTTGGAAGAAACTGCCAGCATTACCTATGGCTGTTGGATCAGGGAGTTTTTCATTTCTAATTTTAGCTATAATATCACTAATGTCTTTTATTGAAAAAATCTCTTTATTCAGTTTATCCAGTTCATTCTTAATAGGACCATAATTAAAAACAGGCTGTGGGTTTTTATATAATTCAAGGATGACATATGTGATAATGAATTTTTCCTTAAGCTCATTTTTGAAAATGCTTTCACGGTAACCGAACTTACACTCTTCTTTCTCAAATACAATTTCTTTACCTGAATCCAAGAAGATCCCTTTAAGACTATGGAATGTATTCTGCAACTCCTCTCCATAAGCGCCTATGTTTTGAACAGGAGCAGCGCCTACAGTACCAGGGATAGCTATTAAGTTTTCAATTCCCCCTAAGTTTTTTTCTACAGCGAAGAGGACAAGGTCATTCCAGATAACACCAGCGCCAGTCTTAACGAGACAATGCTTTTCATTTTCAAAGATTATCTTAATACCAGGGATTGAATTCTTAATCACGATTCCGTTATAATCTTGGGTGAATAAAATATTACTTCCACCCCCAAGAACTAATTTAGGCTCATCTTTTAATTCACTGAGAGAGAGTAACTGCTTTAAGTCCTCTTCATCATATATTTCAACGTATTCCCGAGCGCGAACATCAATCCCAAATGTATTATTATTCTTAAGCGATTTATTCTTTTCAATTTTCATTATGTTAAGTCAATTTTTTACCATTTTGAACTGAGGTACCTGAACCTTCTGAATTATAAGCATTCCTGCAAGGAAGAATATTCCTATTGCAAGAGCTGCAATCCTATTGTTGGAGAGATCGGCTACTATACCATAAAATAATGGTCCAACTATTGCGGAAGATTTACCAAACAGACCGTCAAAGAAGCCGAAGAACTCTGCTTCCTTTTCTTTAGGTGTAATTAAAGCCATAAGGCTCCTACTGCATGACTGGGATGACCCAATAGATATTCCAGCTAACAGTCCAACGATATAGAATTGAAATACAGTCTGAACAAGAAAGGCTCCGATAACAACGCCAATCCATATGATTAGTGTAATAGTAATTGTCTTTTTAGGACCGATATGATCTGAGATTATGCCGAATATAACAGAGCCGGCAAATGCAGTGCTTTGAACAATTACAAAGAAATAAATCACCTGAGCATCGGTCATCTTAAGTACATTAGAAGCAAATATTGAAGCAAAGGCAATGATTGTAATGATAGCATCATTATAGAGGAAAAAAGCAAACAGGAATCTTGCCATAGAGGGATATTTATGCTGCACAAATATTGCCTTTAAAGTATCAAAGCTTTCTTTTATACCATTCTTAACAAGATTAGTTTTATTGACAATATCTCTTTTGGGTTCTTCCAAGAAAAGAAATATAGGAAGAGAGAATATCAAGAAGAAAAGAGCAGCGACAACAAAAGATAATCTGATATAGAAATAATATTGTGGAGAAGAGGCTGATGGTAATAGGAACATTACAATTAAAAGCACAGCGCATGCCCCTACATATCCCATCGCGTATCCATATCCCGATACTCTGCCAAAGTTTTTCTTTTCAGTGATATCAGGAAGGAAAGCATCATAGAATACAAGTCCAGCTTCAAAGCCAATATTAGCAAGGATAAATAGAACCATACCCAGCAGTATATCCCCTTTATAAACGAAAAACATCAAAGCAGTACAGATAATAGAAAGCAGAGTAAGGAATAATAAAAATCTTTTCCTATTACGTGAGGCATCAGCGATAGCTCCCATTGGGGGGCTTAGGATAGCGGCAAATATCATGGAGATACTAACTGCCAGTCCCCATAGCCAATTACGACCACCAGTTACATAAGTACTGAAGTATTTAGAAAAGACGACGGTGACGATAATAACGGAGAAAGCTCTATCAGCAAAATCGAAGAGGGTCCATGCAAATATCTTCCCTTTATTTTTCATGGAACCTATTTTTTAGGGGGAGTTTTGGTAATAGTTTCCTGGAGTAACCCGCGACCTGTTTTATTCAAATTTCCCGAATCTTTCAATTCCGAAAGGACAGCATCGAGTATTCCATTAATAAATTTACCACTTCCAGCGGTACTATATTCTTTAGCAATTTCGATTACTTCATTGATAGAAACTTTGGGAGGAATTTCCGGGAAATAATATAGCTCACATAATCCGATCCTAAGTAGAATCAAGTCGATCAAAGCAATCCTTCCAAGCTCCCAGTTATCGACCCTTTCCTTGATTTTGACATCCAATTCATTCTGATGTATAAGCACCCTGTTCACGAGGGTATCAGCAAATTCCTTATCAGTTTTATCATCAACATCGGAGAGAATGCCATCTACCAGAGCTTGTAACGATTCCCTATTCAATTCATAAGCATATAGAATCTGAAGTACTTTTTCTCTGACTATCCTTCTTTTGAAAACCTGGGACATATATTTGCACGAGTAAATAATGAAATAATACTTTCCTGAACATATAGTGGTAATTTAACAAATATTTATCCTAATTTATTTTAAATATCATAGGGCAAAAAACCAGAAAACCAGGAGTGCGATGCTTTCTCTAACCTTATAATATATATTGCTATCAAAACTCAGATTGAGACCAGAAGGTTGAATACCTGCTTTAATATTATAAAATCTGCATATCTCATTTATCCTAGCCAGGTGATATGAATTAGAGACAAAGATAATATCAGATAATCTTTTTTTATTGATCAGTTCTTCTTTAACATATCTGACCTGTTCGGCAGTATTTGTAGTTTTTTTCTCAAACCAGACATCATGCATATTGACACCTTTTTGTTTTAGATACAAAAAGGTAACTTCGGCTTCGCTTAATTCACCAGGCGCATTCCCACCTGTTACCTGAATCTTTTTGACATATCCTTGTTTGTACAGCTCATAAGCTTTTTCAGCTCTAGATGCAAGCATAGGACTAGGTACATTATTGGACCACACAGCGGCACCAAGAACGACGGCAATATTATCTCCGGTTTTATTTAATTCACCGACTGTTTTACTCTGATTGACATAAACAAATGCAACAATTAGGAAGAGAATAATTATTATGGCTGCATCCACGGATGCATTAAGGAATAATAATGCCTTCCTTCCGGTAATATTCAGCCATATAGTAAAAAGAAGTACAAAATTCACAAACTGATAAGCCATAAAAAGAAATCCAGTTAATACATCCCGGAATTGATGTTCAAACATGTAAATCTTCGGCATAGGAAATTTGATAAAGGAATTTATAATTCCAGCCAAAAGAAAGATGGTCATAATAATAATATATGATATTATAGCCCGGTCAGAAACTCTGGATCTCAAGAACATATTAACGACAAGACCAACAATTATAATCAGACTAAAAGAAAGATTTAATAAATTTCCTATATAGCACAGTCTAAAATTATCAAGGGGGAGATTTTGAATTTTATATTTTACAAAAAGGATTATAAGCAGGTGGATAAAAATAATCAGGGCAGACACAATGCTAAGGAAGTTATTATTTCTTTTAATCTTTTTCATGTTAATTAAATGTAATTATTCCAGAAAGGATTAAAAAAACATACGGTATATGTCAGGATTGTTTGTTTTCAACTGCCAAGATTAGCAGGGTCATGATAATAACACCAATAATAACACCTGCAGTATCAGCAGTCCAATCCAAAATATCACAAGAACGCCCCGGGATAAATAATTGATGTAACTCGTCCAAAGCACCATAAGCCGAGACAATAAGCACAGTGAACAAGGCTGAATATTTCTTAACAAGAGTAAATTTATTCTGAATCCGGAGAGAAAGATTGAGTAAAAAACCGAGACCACCATAAGCTAGCAAGTGTTCGATTTTATCATTTATATGAATATTGGGTACATCTATTCCAGGCAAGGAAGTCAGTGTCAGAATTAACAGCCAATATAGAATCAGCGGCAGATAGACCAGATATTTTTTATGTTGTTCAAAGTATTTAAGCAAATGATTTCCTCAGGAAGTTAATAGATTCAAATAAATAATTTATAATATCTCCAGCTGTATAGCTATATTCGGTCATCTTATCCTCCAACAGATCGGCAGTAAGGCTATGTAGATAAACACCACAAACAGCTGCATCCTCTGCATTTTTAATCTGTGCATATAATCCTGCGATCACGCCGGTCAGAACATCTCCCGTACCAAATTTAGCGAGTCCAGGATTCCCAGTACTATTTATAAACGTTTCGCCGTCTGAATTAAAAATAATGCTTGGGGCTCCCTTAAGAACAAGAACCGCACCTGTTTCCCGGGAAAATTGTTTCCCGAAATTTAACAAATCTTTCTTTAATTCATTTATATCAATTCCTATTAGATCGGAAAATTCGGCATGATGGGGAGTAAGAATAGAGTTATTCAGTTTAACCTTTTTATAATTTCCATTTCTTAAGGCAAAGATTGCATCCGCATCCACCACAAATCTTTTGGATGGATTATCTTTAAGAACTTTAATTACCGCCTTCTGGGTTTCTTCATTTCTTCCCAGTCCGGGACCGATAGCAATTACATCTGCCCAATCAATTCTTTTCTGCAAAGAAGAGATGTTTTTAGAAACCAAATATTCTTCTGATTCGCCATAAGTTTCCATAATAACTTCAGACAATGAAGGAGCAATGAGTACTCTGCCTGCTTTGGGAAAGGCAAGTACAGAAGCACCAGCGCCGATATTCAGTACAGTTTTTGAAGTAAGAAGAGAAGCGCCCGGTAGTTGAACAGAACCAGCGATAGCAAGCACCTTACCAGCGGAGTATTTATGGATACCTTTTCCCTTATGAGGCAAAAGGACAAAGGCATCTTCAGGTTCAATCAAATAATCATCAGTATGATAAGCTTCAAGGGGTGATTCATCAACACCTATCCCCTTCTTAAGGATTTCGCCTGCGAAAGCATAACCATCATTAAAGAAGAGTCCTTTTTTATAACCTGCGAGAGTAATGGTCAGATGGGATTTAAAGATCAATTCACCATATCCTTTATCGGCATCGAGACCAGTAGGAATGTCAATTGCAATCTTAAATAAATTTAACTTATTTATTTCTTTAACAATTGAGGAATAAGGTTCTTTCAAAGGACCTTTTGCCCCGCTACCTAGGATTGCATCTATGATTGCATCGCATTTATTAAAATACTTAATATCCTTAATGGAGCTATATGTGATGATGGTAATATTGGGATGATTAAGATTCTTCAGAATATTATAATTCATCCTGCTATCGGGAGATAATTCATCCGGTTTGCCTAAGGACATTATAGTAACTCCGCATCCTTCATTGGCGAGATGCCGTGCAACAGCGAAGCCATCTCCCCCATTATTTCCTTTGCCGCATAAAATTCCTATGCTATTACCCAGGTTCAGGGATGATAATTTTTCAAAAACAGCACCGGCAATATTTATGGCAGCATTCTCCATCAGCAGGATACCAGGAAGACCTGCTATATTTATTGCGTAATTATCCAGATCTTTAATCTGAGATGTAGAATATAATGGTATCATAATATTTTACTTTTATTATAACTCAAAATAATGAAATTATATTAACCATTTTTACAAAAAGGAAGAAATTAAATTTATAATTGATCCTGGCACAATTCCAAGCAGAATAACAATTAAAAAACATATAAATACTGCAAGTAAACCTGTATTGCTATATTGAACAGTAAATTCAGACTTCGATTCTTTAAAATACATCAGAACAACTATTCGTATATAAAAATAAACACTGATAGCGCTTGAGATTACACCAATAACAGCCAGCCATGTAATATTAGCTTTAATGGCTGATATAAAAACATAATATTTACCAAAGAAACCGGCAAAAGGAGGAATGCCTGCAAGAGCAAACATGAAGACTGATAGAAGAAGCGCAAGCATGGGACTTTTTTCAGATAATCCCGCATAAGAATTTATATCCAAATTAGTTTCATCATTTCCTTCAATCATAGAGACAATTCCGAAAGCACCAAGGTTCATGAAAGTATAAGCAGTAATATAAAACACAACACCTGTAATCCCAATATGATTACCAGACGCAAGACCTATTATCAAATAGCCAGCATGAGCAATAGAGGAATAGGCAAGCATTCTTTTAATATTATCCTGTGCGATAGCCACAATACTACCAAACAACATAGACAGAAGAGATATAACTGCGAGGTACGGCAAGAATATATGCAAAGAACCTCCGAACAATGCAGAAAGGGATGCAATAATAGCACTAAAGGCAGCGGCTTTACCACCAGTAGAAAAAAGACCTGCTATAGTAGTTGCTGAGCCCTGATATACATCCGGAACCCACATATGGAAGGGAAAAGCGGCAATCTTAAAAGAGAAGCCAATAAAGAATAAAAGCACACCAGCAAGAAATAGTATATTACCAGACATTACAGGAAATTGAGCGGTAATTATATCGATTGAAGTAGAATGAGCGGCACCGTAAATAAGAGCAATTCCATATACAGTAAATCCAGTAGCGAAAGCACCGAGCAGGAAATATTTCAGTGAAGCTTCATTTGCATTCAATCTTCTCCTATTCAACCCTGCGAGAGCATAAAAACTGACAGACATGATCTCAAGCCCCAAAAAGATCATTAAGAGATCCTTTGCACCAGCCATACACATCATACCAAGAACCGATATCTGAATGAGAATATAATATTCTCCGAAATAAACGCCATACTTCTTTATATAATCTATTGATAGCAAGCATGTAATAGCGGCACCGAAGCTAAAGATAAAAATAAAGATATTCGGAATACCCCCTGTCTGAAGCATATTCTGCATAATAACAGAGACAGAGTTTACATTGAACAGCGAATAAAATCCTACGACACCAAATATTATAATAGAGAACCAAGGAAGTATACGCTCGCTATTTGAGGAATACATTTCGATAAGCACCGAGATTAATATCCCAGTGCCGAGGATTATAAACGGGAGAATACTATAAAATTCCTGAATATCGTTTAGCATATTATTTTAATCTATGTATCATCATTTTAAGTCCACCTGCGGGTGAGGAGTATTTACCTGAAGGATAACCCGAGCAATTGACCTATCGGAAACCTTTAAGAATGTTGACGGATAAACTCCTATCCACACAATAAAAATTAAAAGAGATGCAAACACAACAACTTCCCTGGCATTCATATCTGTTATTTTTTCCATCTTAGGATTCTTTACAACACCGAATATCACCCGTTGATACATCCATAATAAGTAAACAGCGGAGAAAATTACACCAGAAGCTGCGAACACAGTAAAGCCCCATGAATTCAGTACGGGGGACTTAAATGAACCTAATAGGATTAAAAACTCACCTATAAAACCATTTAATCCAGGAAGTCCAATTGATGATAAGGAAGCAATTAAAAGAGCTGCAGAAAAGACGGGAACTATTTTAGCAAGACCGCCATATTCGGAAATTTCTCTTGTATGAGTCCTTTCATAAATTACACCGACCAGAAAGAAGAGAGCCCCAGTAGAGAGTCCATGGTTCACCATTTGAATAACTGCTCCCTGTATAGATTCCTGAGTCATCGCAAATATACCAAGGACAATAAAACCAAGATGGGAGACAGAAGAATAAGCCACAAGTTTCTTCATATCCTTCTGAACCATAGCCACGAGGGCTCCATAGATAATTCCAATAACAGCAAGGACAGATATATAAGGAGCGAATGTAATTGCAGCATCAGGGAATAAGGGGAGGCAAAATCTTAGTAGTCCATACGTCCCCATTTTCAAAAGGACAGCTGCCAGTATAATACTTCCCGCAGTAGGGGCTTCGACGTGCGCATCTGGGAGCCAGGTATGTAAAGGGAATAAAGGAATCTTAATTGCGAAGCTCAGAGTAAACGCAAGGAACATCCAGTTTTGAAAGTTCTTAGCAGCAGCCGGACCGACGCTATATAATTCAATAAGGTCAGTAGTAAAATGTCCAACCACTCCTCCCGCACTAACTGCAAGCCAGATAATAGCAACAAGCATCAGCAGGCTGCCAAACATGGTGAACAGAAAGAACTTGACCGAAGCATATATTCTCCTCTCTCCTCCCCAGATACCGATAATAAAATACATTGGGATAAGCATTGCTTCCCAGAACACGTAGAAGAGGAAGAGGTCGAGGGAAACGAACACGCCTATCATGCCTACTTCGAGGAGAAGCATGAAGAAAGTAAATTCTTTAACTTTTTTATTTATGCTTTTCCAGCTGGACAGCAGAGTTAACGGAGTAATAAAAGTCGTGAGGAGCAAGAGAAGCATACTTAGACCATCCACACCGACATGATAACTTATGTTGAGATTAGTGATCCATGGTATTTTAAGCACAAACTGAAAGCCCGGATTCAAGCTCTCAAATTTTGCAAAGATCATCAGGGAGAGAATGAATGTGATTATAGAAATAGCGAGTCCGAATATACGTATTTCCTGTTCGTGCTCCCGTTGGAATACGAGCAG
>PLLW01000003.1:1790-3359 GCA_003141435.1 Ignavibacteriales bacterium | reverse complement strand
TGTACTCTGATCTCAAATAGTCCATCTGTGTTCTCAATATGTTTGAGATAAGTCTCGGGAACTTTCTGAAATTCTTCTATCAATTCAAATGTCCAGATAATTTTGTCTTTTACTTTATCCTGTTGGGATACAAAGAACTTTTGAAAGTAATTCTTGTAAAAAACAATTGTTCTGTATTTCTGCTTTTTATCCACGGAATAAAGATATAAAAAGTAGCCCATTAGTGCAACTATTTTTTACTGTCTTCTTGTGTCGTACTATAACAAATATCGAACTCATCTCGGAATCAACAAAGATTCTCCTGAAGGCTGACCAGTTTAGGCTATAGGAACGATTGATAAAATCCCGTTTGTGAACGGGCTGCACCATTACTATTTCCGGCAAGCAGCCTAGTTTCCTTTTTCATTTATTGAAAATATATAAAAGTATTTTCGGGAATAACTATGATCTTTTTGAAATAATTGAGCAAAAATATCTAGAACTCGATATGGAAAGTTTGTAAAAGTTGGAAGATAAACATTAAGTTTCAAGGAAGGTTCGGATTAACAAACTAAATTTTATAGCAGATTGGGTTTTGACTATATTGCGCCGTGCAAAGTTTGTGAGATACAAGTGGTTTGAAACAACCATAATAGTAAAGCTTAGCCAGCAGCTATATATCGAGTCTTGCGTGGGGTGTGGTAACATACACTGCGAAGCGTAGACAGAAAGAGTGCAGGCCGGAATAAAGTGAAGAGGATAATTAGTCCCGATATCAAACTTATACGAGACAGCCGACCTTTTTTATAGTATTGGGAAGGCAGAAACAAAATATCCGTTATAGGCAAGGATAAATTGATGTCTCCGGGATTCGTACCTACAGCATGTACTCAATGGATTTCACAGGAACACGGGAGATCCCTTTGGTTTCAGCAAGGAAGCTGATAAAATCAAACAAGCCGACAAAAGCAAGGATGATTTAAAGACCAAAAGGGAAGTCGGACTGACTGATAGTTGTGCCTCTTCTAAACCTCGTCCGCGTCAAAAACAGCTAAAATCCTTTGAAATCAAAAAAAATCTTTCCTTATTTTTACTTGGCAAATTCAACAATTAAACTGATCTGATGCTTAAATCCTCACTATTATTCTTCAGAACATTATTTACAACTAAAGCACAATTGATTTTAGAAAACCTATTTCTTACTAAGCAATTAGAAATATATCAGCGAACTGATCCCAAACTTAAAATAAAAAGGTCAGATAGAATGTTTTTCAGCCTTATTATGGATTTGTTTTCAAATTGGAAGGCGAGAATGTTTATTGTAAATCTGGAGACTGTAATTAAATGGCATAGAACAGCATTCAAGTTTTATTGGCGATTGAAAAGTAGACCCAAAGGAGGGAGACCAAAGGTAAGCAGGGAATTAATAACTCTTATAAAAAGGATGGCGAATGAAAATGCAGAATGGGGAGCCCCAAGAATTCATGGGGAACTACAAAAGCTTGGATTCGATATTTCAGAATCAACCGTACAAAGATATATGCCTAAGAAAGGAAGAAGAACGACCGGTCAGAATTGGAAGACTTTTCT
>PLLW01000003.1:0-1776 GCA_003141435.1 Ignavibacteriales bacterium | reverse complement strand
TTATTATTTGATTACAAGGTGCCGAAATATTTAATTAGAGATCGAGCATGAAATATGGAACATTGCTAGGCGGTAAAAAGAATTCCTTCGGAATAGATGAGATCGTAACGGCATACCGATCACCCTGGCAGAACGGTTATGTTGAAAGAGTAATTGGAAGTATAAAACGAGAATGTCTCGATCATGTGATTGTATTGAATGAAAATCATCTTAGAAGTATTCTTGATAATTATATTTCTTACTACAACAAATACCGAACTCATCTAGGTCTCAACAAGGATTCTCCTGAAGGCAGGCCAATTCAGACTGCAGGTAAGATAGATAAAATTCCCTTAGTGAACGGATATAACATTATTACTTCCGGAAAGCCGCTTAGAACTACTTAACTTTTTTATAATTGGCCGAATTTGGCAAAGGGGTCACTATATCCTTGATGTAATTATTTGTTCAATTTATTATGAATTTTGGTTGGCGGAATTGTTTAAATAGGAAAGGATAAACTGGATCAAGGCGGAAACGGATGATTTAAGAACTCATTATTATGTCAGACGAGGTTTTGACTATGCACAGGTACCTATGGGACAGGTGGTTTATATCGCACAACTTGCGGAGAGATAGGGATTCTTTTTGGCATTGCGTAAGTATAAGATGTATTATCCTTTATCCGGAAAATAATGTTCCCCACCTTGCCTGTTACTAAGCCTAATATTTCGTTAGTTAATCTGCCCATTTTATATTCTCCTATATAAAATATGAATCGGAATGCGAATATATAATTTATTACTAAAAAATACAGTACATAAAATAATTGACTACTAAATAAATTCAGATCAGGTCATTCTCATTTCATTCGTCTCATAATAAGATAGATTTTCGTTTCCATCTTATCTCTACATCCAATTTACTTCGAGATATCCGACTTCCCTTACACTAAGAGCCCCCACTCTGCTTGTCTCCCAGCAAAGAGCAACATATGAGCAACGTGAGAGCAACCTGAGAGCAACATGAAATGACTGTAATTTATCTTTTGGTATGTCGATTAACACTATTTACTTCTTCCATCCCCATTCTCCATCAGTAATTATTACCCCTCTGTCTCTAAAAAAAAGTACCCCTCTATTAATATATACTCCACTTTTTCGTTTTTGGCCGCATAAAATTTGAGCTATTTTAGTGCAAAAATCTTTCTCTTTTAAGATGCAATTCTAAAGACTTAAATCAATTGGTAGTCAACAATTCCTATGCCATTAAATATCGAACTATTTCAGTATAAAGCCCTCCCTTTATTTTGCCATATCTAAGAATTTCGGCCTCTCACACCTTTTTCAAAAGTGAGAAATAATGATTTACTCTATCAATTGAAATATTTGCCCCTTTCCCTTAAATATTTTAAGTTGAAATGAGTTTATAATTATGGTTTGTAATATTACCTTCAATTATGCTAAAAAAATACATATCCAATCTTTTTAAGACTTATCAAAAGGGGGATGCTCGGGAAGAATCTTATTACTCCCATCTTAAGGATTTTCTTATTGAATTTTCCAAAACAACAAGAAAGAAAGTAATTGATATTACCATACTTCCCAAGAAAACCGAAGCAGGAAACCCCGATTTCAGAATCTGGGATGGTAAACAGAAAATCATCGGCTATATCGAAGCTAAAGACCTTGGTGTTGATTTAGACAGAATTGAAGATTCCGAACAGCTTAAAAGATATCTCTCCACTTTCCCCAATGTAATTCTCACAAACTACACAGAATTTCGCCTTTACCGGAA
>PLLW01000031.1 GCA_003141435.1 Ignavibacteriales bacterium | reverse complement strand
TTCTGCCATTGATATTGCCGATGCTGCCGGAGAATAGAAGGCTGAACCTGTCTTAAGAAGTTTTACCACTTCGCCGCCAGCAGCCTTGGTACGTTCGACCATAGCTTTCATTACCTGAGCAGCTTTTTCTTTATCCTTATATTTCCTTTCGAGGAGTTCGGGGACCGGGATACCGTTTACATTAGCGTAACGGGTAAGAGGAACCATTGTATCACCATGACCACCGAGTACGAGAGCGTTAACATCTTTAACAGAGACGCCGAGTTCCCATGATATAAAAGTAGCGAAGCGTGAGGAATCGAGGATGCCTGCTTGTCCCATCACTCTTTTAGCAGGGAAGCCAGATACTTTTTTGAAAAGAGTTACCATAGCATCGAGTGGATTGGAGATAATTATTACGATTGAGTTGGGGGCATTATCACGGACGCCTTCTGCAACGGTTCTCATAATTTTAGCATTTGTAACGAGGAGGTCATCGCGACTCATACCGGGTTTACGCGGGAGTCCGGCGGTAATTATAACGACATCAGAACCTGCGATATCTTTATAGGTATTTGTACCTTTGATTTTAACATCGAAACCATCAACTCTTGAGGCTTCAACTATATCGAGGATTTTTCCCTGCGGCATATCTTCAACAATATCAAAGAGGACAACATCGCCAAGCTGCCTGATAGCGGCGAGCTGAGCGAGAACTCCACCAATCTGTCCTCCACCAATAACGGCAATTTTTTTTCTACTCATAATATTATTACTCCTATTATTAATTATGTATAATTAAAACTGGTATAAGTTAAATATGAATATTACAATTTGCAAAGGTGGTGTGATGAGATATTAAACAGGCTGAAGTACTTAAAGGTTCAGTATTAGGATAGTCTCCGTACCTTCTGGGGTGACGTTAAATTTAAGATCATCCATATAGACGCGCATAAGGTAAATGCCACGACCGGAGTCTTTAAGAAGGTTATCGATTTCGGTTGGATCGGGGATTTTAGCGGGGTCAAAACCTTTTCCCTGATCCTTGACGCGAATAATCAACTGGTTATCCTCTTTGGTTACATCGATAGAAACAAATTTGGTTTCATCGCTTTTATTTCCATGGATGATAGCATTAGTAGATGCCTCGGTAACTGCCAGCATAATTCCCGGGATTTTCTCTGCTTTAATATTCAGATCAACTGCAAAATAATTCACAAACTCTTCAACTGTTATCAAATGCTTAGCATTACTTTCGATCTCAAGATGGTAATTTTCCTCAGGCACAGGACTCCTTAATTTAATAGTGAAAAATAATAATAATTAGATACTTTTCAACTAAAAATTCCATGTGGTTTGCATAGTAAAGCTGATTTGAGTTCTTTTTGATGTATTATTTGTTGTAATGAACTCGTAATATCCATAAAGCCTGAAGAAGAGAGAGGCGTTGAGATTAAGGGATATTTCAGCTACCGGTGCTATACTTAGGAATTCGGACTCGGGAATTTTTTCTGTGACCTGATAGGTAAAGGTATTTAGTGTGAAGAACCTCAGACCCCCGGAAAGGATCAGTTTAGATATTATGAAATTTAACTTTGGCTCCGAATAGATTTCCTCAAGGTAGCGTATAGGTCGCGTTGAAAAGGAAGCCCACTTCAGATCCCCCTGTTCGGATAATTTAACGTACCCATAATGATTTATAAAAACATTCCTGGATAGTTTAAGTGTAGTGGAATCAACGATGTTAAGTTGTCTAAATGAAAAGCTGCGGTAATTGGGGACTAAATCTTCGAAATCATAAACAGTGTAATTTGCAGACACCTCGAAAATATTTAGTGAGGAAAGATTATATCCTCTATATTCACCACCTGAGGAAAGGCGAATGACCCTATTTACATTATTGTTTGAACTGTTTTCAGAGAAGATATATACAACGTGATTATAAGTACCTTCTAAATTTACGAATGCTGTAAAGAAAGGGGTAAGCACCCGGGAGTATTTAAGCCGGACCATTGAAAGGACTTCATCCCTGTCGTCAAAATTTTCGAGGCTGGGTGTATCGTACCGAAGTTTATTCTGGTATAAGCTGATAAAGAGGCGGTCATCTTTTGAAAAATCATAATTGCCGGTGAAGGATAAAGTACCTCTTATAGTACTATTGTTCTTCATACTCTCCAGATCCGATCTTTCATCAAAGAAGGGATTAGACACACCCAGATAATTTTTAGCAATATTGTTTTCATCTCTTTCAGAATAATCGAGACGGATGGAGCCGTTGAAATTATCGGTAACGATAGAAGCATTTGACTCGAACTCAATTTTGAGCTCATCTACTTTAGCGTCGAATTGGGAAGAGGAAGTAACCTGCGGGAGCTTGTACCGGGTATCCCTATCGATGCTCCTGTAATTTATTCTGCCGATTAGGTTAAGGGAGAGGAATGGAAGAACATGGTTATAATTAAGACGGTCTTCTATAACATAGCCTGATTCAGTTCTGCTTTGAATGTTATCAGTAACACCGGAATAAGCAAGGGTAGCAGGATCAGAAAGATAATAGAAATCTTTTCTTGTCTGGAAGAGCTTAATGCCTATAGTGTTCGAAACACTTTCTTCAAAAAGACTTGTTGCAACAAGGGCAAGGTTTCTTATCGTATTTTTGCGAGGAGAAATATCCTCATCTCTTAATCTGACATCGGCATTTATATTCCAGTTGGAAATATCCAGATTATCAACAAGACTTTCGAACCCGAGGAGTAATCCCGAATCATTTTCACCGATCTGCCTGTTATTGGTGTACCCGATAAAGGGGGAGACATAGATCTTTTCTGCCGGGGTGTAGGTAGTAAAAAGGGCGGCATTGGAAATAGAAGCAGAGTTTATTTCAATTTGCCTGCTATCGGATAAAATATTATTGGAAGCAAGGAAACCGAGGCGCAGAGGACTGCTAATGATATATTCACTTTTTATATTGAGGTAATGCTCATCCCGGGTACTTTTATCAGTACTATTTACAAGGGTGGAACTGTAATTCTCATTTATGTTATAAAGGAAACTGTCAGAGAGTCCGGTCAGGTTGAAAAAAGATGTAAGGTAAAATGTATTAAGCTGTTTTTCGAGTCTTGTGCTAAGATCATTCTTTTGATTTGTATCTATGTAGAAATCAAGACTGTCAGTTAATTTCTGGGCAAAGGAAAGTGCCGGTGCTAATAAGAGAATTATGTAGAATAATTTTTTCAATAAGATTTTGTAGGATAAACAGAAAATCTATTCGGTGTTATACTTGAACGAATATATTATTAAAATGTATCTAAATAATATAACAAAATAGACAGAATTGAAGATAGTTAAAAGAGGGAAGGGGAGTTTATTACACCACTTGCTTAAGAAATTCTTTAAGCTCAGCTACTGAATTGAAAAGATAATCAGGGTTGAGTTTTATTACATCTTTCTTTGCGTAGGCGTCCCAGATTACAGACGCAACCTTAACACCTGCGGCGCGCGAGGCTTTAATATCAGCCGGAGAATCACCAACCATAAGTACGTTATCCTTTGGTAAACTGAACTTCTCAAGGAAGAGCGTTATTCCCTCGGGGGAAGGCTTGTGCTCTTTTACCTCATCACCTGTAATTATCAGATCAAAATAATCGTAAATCTTCAGCTTCTTTAGTGTAATGATTGAAGCACCCCTCCCTTTTCCGGTGTAGATAGATAGGAGAACTTTTCTTTTCTTTAGGATGTCGAGTATCTCAATAATACCGGGATAGAGATCTGCCATACTGTGGTTCTGTTCATAAAAGTCATAATAGTCCTTGCGTGCCGCGTCATAATTATCGGGGCACCATTGTTTTAGAATAACGTCTTCAGTGGGACCGAACATTGCCGCAATCTCTTTATTGGTAAACTGTTTTTGAAGGTATTTCTCCGCAATGTGATTGAATGAAGCAAAGATTAGCTCGTTAGTAGAAGTAAGCGTTCCGTCTATGTCGAATATTATACCTGTAAATTTTTCCATTAGTCCTGTTTCAGTTTAAATAGTACAATTTTGCCGTCGCAGTTTGCCGCAGCAATAATATTATCCCCAATGCTCTTTAGAGTTGTTATTCTTGCATTCCCCAGATATAGAACCGGCGTGCACTTAAAGCTTTTATCTATGCGGTAAATTACTCCATTCCCTGCACCAAAAAGATATTCCTTATCAGTTTCCAGTATGGGAGATGGATCGGGATCATTTCCGAATGAGCATTTAATTCTCTTATCCCCCCTGCCTGTAGTGGCATTAGCTATAATAAAATAATCATTTAGGGATTTAATAAGTAGCTTCTGTTTATCATTAGTGATGTTGAGTGATTCATAACCTTTATGCTCATTTTTTCTCCATACCTGGGTACCCTGCAAAAGATCAATTGCGGTAATATTTTTATCTGGTGATGAAACAAATACAAATTTACTGTTTGTTACTGGAGAAGATAGATTGCCGGAATTTCTTGTAGACCATTTCCAGTTAAGCACGCCTGAGTTCAGATCAATATTATAAAGATAGCTGTCACGCGCAGTAAAAAGGATCTTCTCCTTTAATGCAAGCGGTTTTGTTTCAATCATTTCTTTGGATGAATTATTCATCCAGATAAGTTCGAAAGAATAAATCTCATAAAAGTAAACGGCGCCTTTTGATGTTGCGGCAACTACCCCTTTGGTGTCGATATCATTATAATGCACATCGGCGGTAACTAACTGGGAAGTTATCGGTTCGCCTACTCCAATTACCTGAACTACATTTCCGTTGTTGGCGTTTAGGGAGAAGAGGTCGCCGTTATTAGTACCTATAAATATAAGGTCCTTTTCCCTGACAAAGCCGCTAAGGACTGTTCTGCCAAGCTGGCGTTTCCAAATGAGACCTCCATCAAGATTATAACAGTTAATCTCGCCGTTGAATGAAGCGGTATATATTTTATCTTCGGTAACCAGAATTGGTGCATGCATTTCTTTCTGCAGGTCCTTCTGCCACAGTATATCGGCGGAATAATTTATAAAGCCGGATGAATCAATGGCGGCAATATTACTTAAGGTATCAGCTTTGCTCAAGGCTCCCCATAATTCCTGCAGAGTATCATTTGAAATATTATATAAGAATAATGAATCCCTCCTGTTGTCAACTAAGGTATAGTTCCAGTTGCTTTCTTTGTTCAGGGACGGTTTAATCTCAATTGTAGGAGGTGATGTTTGCGGAATAATATTATTCTGCAACGCGGGATAAAATATTGCGCGCCAGTTTTTGGTGATTAGCCGGTTGGGGACTTCGTACCAGTTGCCTATGTTCTTTTCGTTAAGCGGAACGGAAGAATAATAATACACCTCCTCAACCTTATTGGTAGATGTTACAACCGTATCCAGCCATTTAAGAGATTCAACGGAAAAATGTCCCTTGTTTCTCCAGGGGGAGAAGTCATTCATGCCTATATGCTTTGAAGTAGTGCCTACCTCCAGAACAAATTTATCATCCTCCCATAAATCCTTTGCCATGCTCCCGCCGCTTGAGCTATACTTCATATCAGTATATCCCAGAACAGGGTAGTAGTCAACTTTTAGTTTATGAAGAATTTTGCTGACTTCAGTGAATTCATTGTCTCTGCCCTTCAGAGTTGCATCTCCTATAACAACAACAAACTTTATTTCCTCACGCGAGTTTATGTTATCTACAATTCGTTTAAGCTGTGCCTCAGAATTAGGAGAGCCAAACTTAATGTCCGATATCACCGCGTATTGATATTCCTGCGGATAAAATAAGCCGGTACAAATGATGATATATAGAATTAATAGTTTAAATTTCATACTTGGGTATTTTTAGGATGTAAAGTTAACAATTAAGGGGCTTTTATAAAATTAAGCATGATATATATATGAAGAAAATTACATTAAAACGGAATGAGGATAAAAGAATAAGGAACGGACATCTGTGGGTGTTCAGCAATGAAATAGATAAAATTGAAGAGGGAATAGCTAACGGCGATTTAATTTTGTTATTTGATTCGAAAGATGGATTGATTGGAACAGGCTTCTATAATAAGAATTCTCTTATAGCTGTCAGAATTCTAAGCGCCGGCAAAATTGAGAATCTTAAAGAGGATTTCAGAAAGAAATTATTGAACGCTTACCAGTTGCGGAAGGAACTTTATCCATCAGGAAATTCATTCCGCCTCTCCTTCAGCGAAAGCGACTATCTGCCTGGACTTATAATTGATAAGTACAATAATACTTATGTCCTGCAGGTTTATTCTTACGGAATGGAAAAGAATATCTCCCTTATTACGGATATTCTAAAGGAAGAATTCAACGCCGAAAACATATTCTCTAAGAATGAGAATTATTTCAGAACTCTGGAAGGGCTTCCCACAGAGGATAATGTGTATCTCGGTGAAATTAAAAACGAACTTATCAGCGACGGCGCAGTTAATTACCTTATCAATTTTGAAAAGGGACATAAGACAGGCTTCTATTTCGATCAGCGCGATAACCGCTTCTTTGTTGAACGGCTTGCCAGCGGTAAAACCGTCCTTGATGCTTTCTGCAATTCAGGTGGATTCGGACTTCATGCCGCCAAAGCAGGTGCCTCTAAAGTTACTTTTGTCGATTCTTCTGCTCATGAAATTGATGCTGCCAAAGAGAATTTCAAGCGAAATAACTTTTCTACCGAAAAAGAATTCGTTGAAGAAGATCTATTTAATTACCTGGAGAAGTCAGTCGCATCGGGGATTAAATTTGATATTGTAATGGTTGACCCTCCCGCATTTGCCAAAAGCAGGAAGAATATCCCGACTGCCAAAAAAGGATATGAACGGCTGAACAGACTTGCCTTGCAGTGCGTGTCAAATGGCGGCTACCTCGTTACTTCTTCTTGTTCATACCATATCACGAGGGATGATTTTATTTCCGCTGTAAATAATGCTTCTGCAAAAGCCGGATGTTCCGTTCAGCTTATTTACTTTAATAGTGCCGCAATGGATCATCCAAAACTTCCTTCAATGCCCGAAACCTCCTATCTTAAGTTCGGTGTGTTCCGTGTAAATAAGTTTTGATTAAAATATTCTGCCTGTTTTGCCAAATTAAGGCAATAATATGGCTTAATAATAAATGGTATATTAAAAAATCATAATATCTTGCATAAATTATGCAACCTTTTTAAGTTTGCATTCGTCTAATCCTATTACTGTTCAAAAAGTAAATCAACTAAATCATAAATGAGGATCTAAATTGGATATTACCGAATTAAACGAACGTATTAAACAGGAAAGTGCTTTTGTTGATCTTCTTCTGAATGAGATCAATAAAGTTATCATTGGTCAGAAAGCTATGGTGGAAAGACTGCTGGTAGGACTTCTTGGCAATGGTCATATTTTGCTTGAAGGCGTACCGGGTCTTGCAAAAACTCTTGCCATAAATACTCTTGCCTCTGCAATGAAAGCAAAGTTCCAGAGGATTCAGTTCACCCCTGACCTGCTCCCAGCCGATCTTATCGGTACAATGATCTATAATCAAAAGGATGGGAACTTCTTTATAAGGAAAGGACCTATCTTCTCTAACTTCATTCTTGCAGATGAAATAAACCGTGCTCCCGCCAAAGTCCAGAGCGCGCTGCTGGAAGCAATGCAGGAAAGGCAAATTACCATCGGCGACGAAACCTTTAAGCTCGAGGAACCATTCCTTGTGCTTGCCACACAAAATCCGATTGAGCAGGAAGGCACATATCCTCTCCCTGAAGCACAGGTCGATAGGTTTATGCTTAAGATTAAAATAACCTACCCTTCGCGCGAAGAAGAAATGAAGATCATGCGCCAGAATGTCCTTAACACGCAATTAAAAGTTAATGCTGTAATTACTCCCGCGGATATTCTTAAAGCAAGAAAACTCATCCAGGATATTTACATCGATGAAAAAATAGAAAAATATATTCTTGATATAGTATTTGCTACAAGAGCACCCGGCGATTTCGGTCTCCCTAAATTAGCCGATATGATTAGCTACGGCGCCTCCCCAAGAGCAACAATAAATCTTGCCCTCGGTGCCAAGGCAATGGCGTTCATTAAAAGAAGAGGCTACGTAATCCCGGAAGATGTCCGCGCTATTTGCCCCGACGTGCTCCGTCACCGTATCGCCGTTACCTATGAAGCCGAAGCTGAGGAAATAACTTCCGAAAATATTATTCAGGAAATACTAAACAAGCTTGAAGTACCCTGATGCTGACTAAAGAACTTCTTAAGCAGGTCCGCCAAATTGAAATTAGAACGCGGGGACTGGTTAATCAGGTCTTCTCCGGTGAATACCACTCCGTCTTCAAAGGCAGGGGTATGGAATTCTCCGAAGTCCGCGAATACCAGTTCGGCGATGATATCCGTAATATCGATTGGAACGTTACCGCGCGCTTCGGTCACCCCTATATCAAAATATTTGAAGAGGAACGCGAGCTTACCGTCATGCTCCTTGTTGATATGAGCGGCTCCCTCCTTTTCGGTACTGTCGATAAAACCAAACAGCAGGTGGCAGCTGAGCTAAGTGCTATACTGGCTTTCTCCGCAATGAAAAATAACGATAAGGTCGGCTTGCTCTTGTTCACTGATAAGATTGAAAGATTCGTTCCCCCAAGAAAAGGAAGAACCCACGTCCTCCGTATTATCAGCGAAGTGCTGTCCTTTGAGCCTGAAGGAAAAACCACCGGACTCAAGCAGGCGCTCGAATACATGAACAACGCTATCAAGAAAAGAAGCATCGTATTCCTTATCTCCGATTTTATCGATGAGGGTTTTGAAAAGATATTAAGGATCGTCGGCAGAAAACACGACCTTATCGGAATCGTGCTTAAAGATGAAAAGGAAAATAACATTCCTAAGCTTGGTCTCGTCAAGTTTATTGACGCAGAAACAGGCGCGGAAAGATATATAGATACTTCCGATAATAAATTCCAAAGGTTGTACCGCAAAGTTCAGGAAGAAAATAAACAGATAAGGAAAAATATATTCGTCTCCAGCCGCCTCGATAGTGTAGACATTACCACGGGACAAAATTATATCACTCCCTTAGTTCAATTTTTCAGAATGCGTGAGANNGGGGATTATATAAATTATACTCTCCGCATTGAGTATGATAAAACCATTGGCATCATCCCCCCTCTGATTAAGGATAGTCTCAAAGTTGCTGATATTATTAAATTAGATACCGCTGTCACCACAGAAGAAAATGGCAGAATGGTTACCACCATCAAAGCCATTCTTTCTAAATATGATTCCGCGGTTGTCAACATTCCTCCAATCGCAATTAAATATCGCACGCTTAAAAGTCCCGGCGAAAAATTATCTGTGGCTGATACAACCTTAAAAACTATCCTCTCTTATCCGGTTACTGTCCTGGTCCATACCCTTCAGGTAAATCCCCAGGCTGAAATTAGAGATGTAAAGGATCCTGTAAAAGTTCCTCTCCCTTGGCTGTTGATCCTCCTTTGGGTTGCTATTGCGGCAGTTGTTTTAGGCGCTGCTATTTTCCTCTGGCTTAGGTATAAAAAGAATAAAACAAATAAAATTGTGGCACCTCCTAAGATAATTCTTCCCGCTAATATCGAAGCCCTTAATGCACTTAAGGAGTTGGAGCAAAAACAGCTTTGGCAGAAAGGCATGGTAAAGGAATACCATTCGGAAATTACTGAAATTATCCGCGCTTACTTTGAACGTAAGTTTGATCTCCGTGCACTTGAATTAACAACTACTGAAGTCAACCTTCAGCTAAAACAAAAAAGCAGCGCAGCAAATATTATTGATATTACTAATGATTTCCTCAACAATGCCGACCTTGTTAAGTTCGCAAAGTTCAAACCGGAAAACTCGGTTAATGCAGAGATGATGAAGCAGGCTCTCGAAATTGTAAACCGCACCGCAGGTGAAATTGAGCAGGAGGTTCCAAGTGTTTAAGGATATAACCTTCGCATACCCCTGGATGTTCTGGTTCCTTGCCATCGTCCCTATCATGCTCGTTTGGTATTGGTATCAGGGCAAGAAAAAACAGCCCGCTATTACTTATTCTTCCTTAACGGTAATGAACAAAGTTCCCAAAACATGGAAAGAAAAGTTTCGCGATATCCCCGTTCTCTTCAGAGCGCTTGGTGTGGGACTCCTTATCATTGCCCTTGCGCGTCCGCAGACATTCAACTCCGGCGAAAACATGTTCGCGCAGGGTATCGATATTGCCATGCTTCTCGATATCTCAGGCAGTATGCTTGCCGAAGATTTAAAACCTAACCGCGTTGGTGAAGCTAAAAAAGTAATTGATAATTTTATCGAAGGCAGGACTTCCGATAGAATCGGCTTAGTCATTTTCTCCCGCGAAGCCTTTACACAATGTCCATTAACTATCGACTACTCCGTTCTGCGTAATCTCCTAAGCGAAGTTAAACCCGGCATGATCGAAGACGGTACCGCCATCGGCAATGCAATAGCCAACGGTGTCAACAGGTTAAAGGATAGCGATTCAAAATCCAAAATCATTATCCTCCTTACCGATGGTATGAATAACGCAGGTGAAATTGACCCTATATCCGCAGCCCGTATCGCTAAAGTTTATAACATAAGAATTTACACAATCGGTGTCGGTTCAAAAGGCGAAGCCCCTTATCCTGTGCAGACTCCCTTTGGCATTCGCTATCAGATGATTCCTGCTGAAATTGATGAAGCCATGCTCAATCAAATAGCCTCAATCACTAATGGCAAATTTTATCGCGCCACTAATAACAACAAGCTTGAAGAGATCTACAAAGAAATTGACCGCCTCGAAAAAACTAAAATAGAAGTCACCTCATACCGCAACGCCAAGGAACTTTTCCTCCCGTGGCTCAGCATAGGATTATTGCTCATATTCTTGGAAGTCGGTTTGTCAAAAACAATATTTAAGAGGTTGCCGTAATGTTTAGATTCGCCAACCCCGGTTATTTATACGCCCTCTATGCAGTCCCTGCACTGGCAGCACTCTTCTGGTATTTAATTATCAGGGGCAATAAACTGCTCGGTGGGTTCGCGCAGAAGAAATTGCAGAGTATTATAATGCCCAATTTCAGCCGACCTAAAACAATCCTTAAGTATGCAATTCTCCTTCTCGCAATCGCTCTGTTAATTATATCTGCCGCTGATCCGCAGATCGGAACAAGCATGCAGGAAGTTAAACAAACCGGCATCGATGTCTACATCTGCCTCGATGTCTCCCTTTCCATGAAAGCCGATGATATAAAACCCAATCGTCTCGAAAAAGCCAAATACCAGATTTCCACTCTCATCAGAAAATTAAAGGGTGATAGGATCGGTCTTGCTATCTTTGCCGGTGAGGCTTACGTGCAGTTCCCCTTAACAACTGACTATTCCGCCGCAGGACTTTTCCTTGACGCTGTGGATTTTAACTCAGTGCCTCAGCCCGGCACCGCAATAGCCTCCGTTATCGATCTTGCCGTTAAATCTTTTGATTACAGAACATCAACTCAAAAAGTTATTGTCTTAATAACCGATGGCGAAGATCATGAGGGCGATATCGATAAATCTGTCGCTGATGCCGTCTCTAAGAATATTAAAGTCTACTGCATCGGTCTTGGCTCTCTGCAGGGATCGCCCATCCCCGTTAACAACGCCCAGGGCCAGGCGGTCGATTTCAAAAAAGATAACGAGGGCAATCCCGTTATCACTAAACTCGATGAACCTATCCTCCAGCATATCGCCTCAGAGGGTAACGGCAAATATTTCCGCGGTTCTAATTATGAGGATAACCTCGATAAAATTTACAGCGACCTCTCTTCTCTCCAGAAAGCCGAATTCGGGATTAAAAAAATTACTCAATTCGAGGATAGATTTTATTATTTTCTGGCACCGGCTATTATTCTTTTGTTGATTGAGTTCTTCTTAAGCGAAAGGAAGTCGCCCCTGTTCACAAGGTTAAATAAAAGACTCGGATTTGAATAAGATGAAAAACGTATTTATAATATTATCCTTCTTCCTTGTAACTCTCGGCACTTCTCTCTTTGCCCAGAGCACAAGAGGTCTGATAAACGATGGTGTCGATCAGTATCATCAGAAAAAATATTCTGACGCTGAAGTTAATTTTAAGAAGGGACTCGAAAAAACTCCCGATAGCTTCCAGGGCAACTTCAATCTCGGCGATGCATACTATAAACAAAAGCGCTACGATGAAGCCCTAAAACAGTATCAGTCCTCGCTCTCCAAAACTAATAATGATAATCTCAAATCAAAGGCTTATCATAATATCGGCAACTCTCTCCTTGAATCTAAAAAGTATAAGGAAAGCATCGATGCTTATAAAAATTCCCTTAAGCTTAATCCTACTGATAACGATACAAAGTACAATCTTTCCTACGCGCTCAACATGCTGAATCAAAAGCAGGATCAGAAGGATAAAAATAAGAACGATAAAAATAAAGATCAGAACAAGGATCAGAATAAAGACCAAAACAAAGACCAGGATAAAAAGGATCAAAACAAAGATCAAAACAAACAGGATCAGGATAAGAAAGACCAGGACAAGCAGGATCAAAAACAGCAGCAGCCACAGCAGAATAAAATCTCCAAAGAACAGGCTGAGCAGATTCTTCAGGCACTAAAAAATGATGAAAAAGATCTCCAGAAAAAATTAAGAAAGAAAGTAGGCGTCCCCGTTAAAACTGATAAGGATTGGTAATAAAAAAATATATGAAAAAACTTAAATTCATATTTGTATTTCTATTGCTTATCACCGCATGCGGAAGGCTGTTCCCGCAGACCCTTACTGCTTCAGTCGCCAGTCCCAAAGTAGGATTGGGCGATCAGTTCGAGGTCTCCTTCGCCTTCAACGGTCCCGATGTAAACAATGTTAAAAGCTTCACCTCGCCTGACTTTGCTAACTTCATGATCTTGTCCGGTCCAAACCAATCCACTAGCATGCAGATTATGAACGGCGCCGTCTCCGGTGCTATTACTTATTCTTATTACATACAGCCCAAATCAATCGGCACATTTTCTATCGGCAGCGCCTCCGTTTCTTATAAAGGCACAACCTATAAATCCCAGCCCATTAAAATTGAAGTAGTCAAAGGTTCGGCTCCTCCGCCTGTAGCAGGTAAACAGCAGGCTGTAAACCCCGATGTCCAAAATGCTGAGATAGCAAAAAACCTTTTCATCTGTGTCTTTGCCGATAAACAGAAAGTCTATCAGGGCGAACAGGTCACCGTAACCTATAAACTTTATACTCGCTTGAACATCGCAGCCCAGATGCAGCTCTCCAAGCTTCCCCAATACCAGGGCTTCTGGGCAGAGGAACTTGAAACTTCAAACAATATAAACTTTACCGTAGAAAATGTTGATGGTAAACAATTCAGGGTTGGCATTCTTAAAAAAGCCGCACTCTTTCCTTCGCAGAGCGGCGAGCTTACCGTCTCCCCGATGGAACTAAAAGTTCCCGTCCAGATTCAGAAAAAAAGAAAACCCGGCAATAGTGTATTCGACGATTTCTTCAACGATCCCTTCTTTGGCAATGCCCAGACTGTTGAGTACAACGCTAAATCAAATACCGTAAAAGTTAACGTCATGCCCCTGCCCGAAAATAAACCCGAGTCCTTCAAAGGAGCTGTGGGACAGTTCACTCTTTCTTCTGAGCTGAATAAAAATTCTACTAAGACAAATGAACCTCTGTCTCTTACTCTTAATATCACCGGCACTGGCAACGTTACTCTCCTTAGTGTGCCCGAATTAAATCTTCCGCCTGGAATGGAAAAGTACGATCCTAAATCAACCGAACAGGTTACACGGCAGAATAAAATTTCCGGTAAAAAATCTATCGAGTATCTTATCGTTCCCCGCAACGCTGGTAAAAAAGAAATTCCTTCGGTTAAGTTCTCGTACTTCGATCCGATTAAAAAAACCTACGTCACCCTTAGCACTCCGCCGTACAATATAAATGTTGAGCAGGGAACTGGCGACCAAAGCTATGCGGGCATGTCAAAAGAAGATGTTAAACTCCTCGGTGACGATATTAGATATATAAAAACTTCTCCTGCCTCGTTGCAGCAGAAAGGAGAAATCCTCCTCTACCAGTTTGGATTCTGGACTTCCGCTCTTCTCCCGTTGCTGGCTCTAATCGGCGCAGTCATGTGGAAGAGAAGGGAAGACCGCCTCTCTGGAAATATCAGTTTGATGCGCTACCAGAAAGCTCAGCGTATCTCTGCTAAGCGTCTTAAAACTGCAAAAATATTGATGCTCGCTAATAAACAAACTGACTTCTACACAGAAATTTCCCTCGCTCTGTTCGGCTACCTCGAGGATAAACTCCATATCCCTAAATCTGAATTCACTCTCGATCGTGCCTCTGCCGAATTAAGAAACTTTAAAGTCGATGAATCCCTTGTCGCCGGTATTGTTAACTGTGCCGAAAAATGTGAGTACATCCGCTTCGCCCCCGTTGAAGATGGAACAACTGAAATGAAAAATATGTATCAGGATACAGAAAAATTAATTATCGATGTTGAAAGATCAATCGCGGTGAAAAAACATGCATAACATAAATACCCCCGCTATATCGCATAACATTTCCGCCACCAATATCACGCCAGCGAACATGCGTAACATAAATACCGCGACTGTCCTTAATAATATTTGCTCTTCCACATTCTCCGGGAGGCCGCATGCGTAAAATATTTATCTTCTCGTTCCTGCTTCTCTGCATAAATATTTCCTTTGCCTCACCGCAGGATGATCTCATCGCAAAGGGCAATAGCTTTTATCAGTCCGGTAACTTTGCACAAGCCGCCGAACTCTACCAGCAGGTCGTTACCGCAGGTTACGAAAGCCCTGTTCTCTATTATAACCTCGGCAATTCATATTACCGGCTTGGCAAAATCGGCTACGCAATCCTAAATTATGAACGTGCCCAAAAGCTTGCTCCCGGCGATGAAGATATCGCCCACAACCTTGCCCTGGCAAACTCACGCATCGTCGATAAAATTGATAACATCCCTCCGTTCTTCCTTTTCAAATGGTGGGAAAGTCTCCTCGCGTTCTTCACAATATCGGGCTGGACGTACACCGCCTATTTATTTTATATCCTCGTGCTCCTCTCAATCGGACTCTTTTTCTTTACCAAAAGCCCCTTCCGGCAAAAACTATCCCTCTATTCTGCAGCGGGATTCATCCTTTTGCTCATAATAACATCAACTCTTCTCGCTATTCGCATGAATAGGGAACTTAATTACAAAAACGGAGTTGTAATAGAACAGGCTGTCACCGTTAAACTTTCACCCGACGATAAAAGCACCGATGCATTCGTGCTCCACGAAGGTATAAAAGTTCGTTTAGAAGATAAAGTCAACGATTGGGTCCGTATTCGCCTCAAAGATGGAAAAATCGGCTGGCTCCCTGAAAAAGATTTGCGCACAATTTAATGGATTTGTAAATAACCGGTGTTTTCCTAAATTGCATAATTAAATCAGCAATAGACCCTCAGGTTTTCCCCAACCTCCGGGGTTTTCTTTAACCTCGGAGGTTTAAAAACAAAAGGATACTAAAATGAAAAAAACAGCACTTGTACTCTTTGCCTTCATATTCGCACTCAGCATAACCCAAACCTGGGCGCAGGATGAAACAAATTCCAAGGATGTAAAAACACCCGAAGTCACAAAATCAATAAATAAAAACAAGATAGATGTCACCAACCCGCAGGATAATTCAGTTCCACTTGATGCCAAAACATTGCAAGCTATAAATCGTGAATCCGTTACCAAAGGCACCCATAAACCTGTTAACTCCCTCTGTCTCGTTTCCGGTGAAAAAGTTGATCCCAAAATTACCGCAGACTATAAAGGTAAAACCTATGCCTTCTGCTGCAAGACCTGCTTAAAAAAGTTTACCAAAAACCCTGATAAATATATTCTTAAATACGAAAAACAAACTTCAAAATCTAAAAACTAAAAGGAACCCAATGAAAACATTCATCGCTGCTCTTATTCTTGTATTCGCATTCACCCTTAGCACAAATGCACTTGCTCAGGACCAAGGTAAAACAAAAACAACTACCACCACAACAACTACAACCACCAAAAAAATTACCAAGTCCAAAATGAAATGTTCAGGAAAGGACTCATGTTGTGTGAACAATAAAAAATGTTCAACTAAAGGCAAATGCTGCACCGACAAATCCAAAGGCAAAAGCACAACATCACCTAAAAAAGATGTTAAATAATACACTCCTGTTCTAAGAACTTATATCTGCTCCCGCATATCCTGCGGGAGTTTTTTTTGAATGTCCTTTTGTCCTTATTTGGCTCGTATTTAAACGGCCTTAAATATTTTACGTTAATAAATTTCAGTGGAATGGAATGGCAGTGAGGGAAGCTGTTTGAGCGTAGCGAGTTCTTCCCGAGCAATGGAATGGAACTGAAATTTTAGTAAAATATTTTAAGCC
>PLLW01000012.1 GCA_003141435.1 Ignavibacteriales bacterium | reverse complement strand
GGCTCCATACTGGGGATATTGGATATTTTGACAGCGAGGGCTTTCTCGTTATTACCGATAGAAAGAAACATTTGTTCAAAACATCCTCTGGCAAATACATTGCTCCCTCTCATATTGAAAATTTATTTCTGGCAAGTAAGTATATCGAACAGTTTGTTCTGATTGGCGATAGAAGAAAGTTCTTAAGTGCCTTGATAGTCCCTGATTTTGAAGCAATAAGAGAATACGCCGACTCGCACAAAATTGATTATGTCAATAACCATAATCTTGTCAACAAAAAAGAGATTCATGAACTGTTTGATAAGGACATGATGCAGTTCCAGAAGAAACTCGCAAACTATGAGAGAGTTAGAAAGTTTACATTGCTGGATCATACTTTTTCTATTGAATCTGGAGAGATTACACCAAGCTTTAAAATTAAGCGGAAGTTTGTTGAAGAAAGATACGGACCCTTGATTGAAGAAATGTATGATGGATTGGAAAAATAATTAACAATACAATCGGGGCTATAGCTCAATTGGCAGAGCGGTTGGTTCGCAATCAACAGGTTGGGAGTTCGATTCTCCCTAGCTCCACTCATCAATTACACAACCCTAATATGACTGTTAGAACAAAATTTTATCCCCAAAACATTTCATATCTTATTCTTATATGAATATTTTCCCTGAAAAAAAATACTCTAATGATATATTTAGGCTTGCTCTCCCGGCAATTGCTGGTCTCTCTACTCAAATGGTTGTATCTCTTGTCGATACAGCTATGGTCGGACGTCTTGAAAACACTAAATATGTTCTTGCCGCAATGGGGATTGGTGTGCTTGCTACTTGGGCTTTGGTCAGTTTCTTTTCCAGTCTTGCAACTGGCACACAAATAATTGTAGCAAGAAAATACGGGGAAAAGGATTATGATGCCTGTTCAGTGGCTCTCAATAATTCCATTATGATAGCTCTTACAATTGGTGTAATGGTTATGTTTGCTGCAGTCTTTGCCGCCAAACACTTTGCTCATCTATTGGCCGCTGATCCGGTTGTCGGGGATTATGCTGCTAAGTTTATATTCTATCGGTTTCTGGGTATCCCTGCATTCCTGGTTTCAGTTTCTTATAGGGGATTTTTCTTCGGTATAAAAAAAACAAAAATATTCATGTTCTCTGGTGTAATAACAAATGTCTTAAACATTGTCTTCAATTTTTTCCTGATATATGGATCTTTTGGGGTGGTTCCTAAAATGGGTTTGGCAGGAGCAGGCCTGGGTTCAACTCTTGCTACTACATTTGATTTCCTCTTTTATTTCTCTGTCTCTCAATTACCTAGTTATAGGCATAGATATAGACTTTTAAAGAATTTCAAGATTGATTTTAGTGTAATTAGAAAGATTTACAAAATATCTCTTCCTGTCTCTTTCCAAAATGTATTTATACTTCTGGGTTTCTTATCCTTTATTACTATTACTGGTTTTATTGGAATAAAAGAACAAGCCGCTACTCAGGCAGTTATTAGCACTCTGTTTATTTCATTTTTACCATGCTTTGGGTTTGGTATTGCAGTGCAAACTCTCGTCGGGAACTATATCGGTTCTAAAAAATTCAATATTGCTAAGATCTATGGACTGGAAACAGCAAAAATTGCCTCATACTACACTATTTTATTGGGAATTATTTTTATTCTGATTCCACAATATGTCCTTACAATTATTACTACTAATCAGTCTATAATTGATGTTGCAAAACCTGCCCTTAGGATTGCAGGGTTTGCTCAGATTTTTTATGCTACTGGGGTTGTTCTTGCTAATGGTCTGCAAGCCGCAGGTAAAACATTATATGTTATGCTTTCAGAAAGCATTACCAACCTGCTTATTTTTGTTCCCTTGGCTTATTTCTTTGGAATATACTTAAAAGGAGGCTTAATCGGCGCATGGCTCGCGCTTCCTGTGTATATTATTCTGTATTCTTCAGTTATTTTCATTAAATTTAAATATGGGAATTGGAAAACTTAAATGAGATTTAACTTGACATTTTTGTCTGACTCAAATATATTCAAGGTATGAAATATTTATCTCTTAAAATATTATTGATATTGCTGTTCGTTTCAGTTGCTTTTGCCGGCGCAATACTTAATTATTTTGAGGTGAATTCTCAGGGAGATAATGTTCAGGTGGAATGGAAAACTGGGGACGAATCTAATATTAATCACTTCTCTATTCAAAGAAAAACACCACAGACATCATATGTTGAAATTGCCACTGTTCAACCTAAAGGCAGTAATTCTCTATATAGCTATGTAGACCAGTCTATTTATAAAACTAATGATGTTATATTTATCTATCAGCTTAAAATTGTAGATAATGATATGGTGACTACTTATTCAATTGAAAGGTCAGCTTCCCCCAATATATCTGGTATTAAAAGAACATGGGGTAGTATTAAAGCCATGTTTCGTTAATTTAATGCCTCTTTCTCTTCGTCTATCACTTAAAAATAATTTATCCCAATTTACTTTCTTATTGAAACCATTCGGTTACTCAATATGCGTGTTACTTTCCTTTATGATCATAGGATGTGGCGCATCGAAAAAATTTACCCGTGATGAAAAGTATGAAGATGAAATTTATAAGGATAACAGCAGTCTCATCCGTGTCTTGCTTGATGAAAAACTGAATT
This sequence comes from Ignavibacteriales bacterium, assembly GCA_003141435.1. GTDB lineage: Bacteria > Bacteroidota > Ignavibacteria > Ignavibacteriales > Ignavibacteriaceae > Fen-1301. Next base: position 12,301 of record PLLW01000012.1, on the reverse strand, counting down.
CATTTAGTTATACTGTTGATAATACTGTCATTCTTAAAAAAGACCAGAAAACCATATCCAATCTCGATAAGGGTAATACCTTGCAGTTCTTCGCAGATGGAAATAATGTTAAACTCGTATTGGATAATAAAACCTATTCTTCAAAGTTCTTTCAGGTTATTCCTGAAAATGCAAGAACTCTTAAGGTGAATGATAAATCCTATAAAGGCGCTTTCCGTATCGCTTCCAAAAATAATAAGATTCAAATCATTAATACCCTTACCCTTGAGGAATACATTAAGGGTGTGGTGCCAATGGAAATGCCCGTTGGGAAAGGGACTGAGAATTTCGAAGCCTTAAAAGCATTTGCTATCTGTGTAAGAACTTATGCAATTAAGAAGCTCAACTCGAATAGTACTTATGATATTTATAATGATACAAGAGACCAGGTGTATGGTGGAGAAAGTTCTGAACGTATTTTATCAAATAAAGCAATTCTGGAAACTCGGGGCTTGATACTCACGTACGATAATAACCCTGCTGCTACATATTATCATTCTACATGTGGTGGCTTTACAGAAGAAGGCACCAATGTTTTCCAGGTAAAAAATGCTCCATATCTTCAAAGCATCAGGGATGGTGATGAGCCATTATGTAATATTTCTCCTAAGTTCCAATGGGTCGAAACATATCCGGATTATGAATTTGTAAATAGATTGAGGACTGCTGGTTTAGTCTCTGGTCCCGAATGGAAATTGGATAGATTAAATGTTAATAGTAGGTTCAAATCAGGTAGAGTTAATGAACTCCAGATCAACCTGATAGGTGATGGGAAAAAAGATAAGGTGGTTAAAATTTATGGAAATGATATTAGAAAAATAATCAGGTCATCAGATAATTCATCCATATTAAACAGTAACTTCTTTGACATTATGATTGATGATAAGAATAATGTTGTAATTTCTGGTAAGGGTTATGGACATGGTGTGGGGCTATGCCAGTGGGGCGCAATAAATTTATCAAGACAAGGAAAAGGTTTCACCTATATTCTTTCTCATTATTACCCGGGAACAAAGATTTTGAGATTTTATGATTAAGACCAACCTTACCATATATCTTGCGTCTAAATCCCCGCGTAGGAAGAAACTCCTGGAACAGGTGAACCTAACATTTAAGGTTCTACCTGTTGAAACACCTGAAATATTCAGGAAGGGAGAAAGGCCTGTTAACGTAGTCCGCAGGATCGCCCTCGAAAAGCTTAATGCCGCTAAAGAAATTATTAAAGAGGGGATTATTATAACTGCTGATACAATTGTAGTTATTAATGGAAAGATTATCGGCAAACCATTAGATAAACATGATGCAGTAAGAATGTTAAAAAAACTTAGTGGAAATACACATATCGTATACACTGGCTTTTCAGTTCATAACTCGCATAATCAAAAAACAATTACTGATTATGAAAAGACTTATGTTACCTTCCGAAAATTGAATTCTAATGAAATAAAGGCTTATGCGGAAACAGGCAGCCCTCTTGATAGAGCTGGTGCTTACGGTATTCAGGATGATTACGGTGCGGTTTTTATAAAGAAAATTAATGGCTGCTATTATAATGTAGTTGGCTTACCATTAAATAAAGTATTTCAAACTCTCCTTAGGATTGTATAAGTGCTTCAAAAATTAAAGAAAAAACTTTTAATATCCATTGCTTTGGCAGGATTGCTGTATCTCGGATTCACTATCTACGCAGACTTTGGGCATGTTGCTGAAGCATTCAGGAATTTTAATTGGCTCTTTCTCCCCATCCTTTTATTGTGCTCTGTTTGCAATTATATGGTTCGGTTCTCTAAGTGGGATTACTATCTCAGGATAATAAACGTAAAGATGTCCAAAATAGATTCGCTGTCAGTTTTCATGTCCGGTCTGGTTATGAGCGTAACTCCCGGCAAGATGGGAGAACTCTTAAAAGCATATCTGGTAAAGCAACTAAAAGGTACTTCAATAAGTAAAACAGCCCCTATTATTTTTGTTGAAAGAATAACCGATTTTGTCTCACTCATGCTTATTGCTTTAGCTGGCGCCTATTATTATAATTATGGAAGAACAATAGTGATCATCGTTGCGGTCTTTTTCTTTGTTGTAATTGTGTTCTTAAGTAATAGGAAAATAGCGCTTCCCATATTAAAGCTCATGGAGAAGAATGATTTTCTTAATAAACATTTATCAAAGATTCATAATGCGTATGAGAGCTCATATCTGATGCTTCGTCCTTTTCCATTATTAAAAATGACCGTTGTGAGCTTGTTTTCATGGTTCTTTGAGTGTTTGGGATATTATTTAATTCTACGTAATTTTCCTATAAATATCCCTAATTTATTATTATGGTCAGCATTCAGCTATTGTTTTGCTACAATAGTCGGGGCAATTTCAATGCTGCCGGGAGGGCTGGGAGTAACTGAGGGATCTTTGACCTTTATGCTTGTTCAAAAAGGAGTTCCCAACCAGTATGCTGTCGCGTCTACTTTTATTATTAGAGCTGTTACTTTGTGGTTCGCGGTCCTTATTGGTGTAATAAGTATTTCTATTTATCAGAAAAGATTTGGTAAAATAATTATTGAGCCCGAAAAAGTTAGGAGTTTAAATGGCACAGTATAAAAAGATCAATGTCCCATCCAATGGAAATAAAATTAAAGTTGAAAAAGGGAAGTTGATTATTCCGGATAATCCTATCCTTGCCTTTATTGAGGGGGATGGCACAGGTCCTGATATTTGGCGGGCTTCCAAAAGAGTATTTGATTGTGCTGTGGAGAAAGCCTATAAGGGAAATAAAAAAATAGCTTGGATGGAGATTTATGCTGGCGAGAAGGCTTTATCTCTCTATGGCAAGGATGAATGGCTTCCTGATGAAACAGTCGACGCAATTCAGGAATTTCAGGTTGCAATCAAAGGTCCGCTTACTACCCCTGTAGGTGGAGGTATAAGAAGCCTCAACGTGGCATTACGCCAGCTGCTTGACCTATTTGCCTGTGTCAGACCTGTAAAGTATTATCCCGGCGTGCCTAGCCCTATGAAAAGACCTCAGGAAGTTGATATAGTTATTTTCAGGGAGAATACTGAAGATGTTTATGCCGGCATCGAATTCAAGTCGGGTACTAAAGAAGCTGAAGATGTTAGAAAATATATTGAGAAAAAATCAGGCAAATTGATTAGAAAGAATTCCTCAATAGGCATAAAGCCAATGAGTGAATTCGGCTCCCGGAGACTGGTTAAAAAAGCTATTGATTATGCCATCGCAAATAATAAAAAGAACATAACCCTTGTTCATAAGGGTAACATTATGAAATTTACCGAGGGGTCCTTTAAAGAATGGGGATATTCGGTTGCAAGGGAAGAGTATGAAGATATCCTTATTACCGAAGATGAATTAACCTCTAAATATAATTCTCGCCTCCCTGAAGGGAAAATAATAATTAAGGACAGGATCGCTGACAGCATGTTCCAGCAGCTCCTGCTTCGCCCTTCTGAGTATGATATTCTTGCTACTCCTAATCTTAATGGAGATTATATTTCTGATGCAGCTGCTGCTCAGGTAGGCGGACTTGGAATCGCTCCTGGTGCTAACATAAGCTACTCTACCGCAATCTTTGAAGCTACACATGGAACTGCTCCTAAATATGCCAACCTTGATAAAATAAATCCCGGATCATTAATCCTGTCTGGTGTTATGATGTTTGAATATATGGGTTGGAATAAAGTTGGTCAAATAATTGAAAATGCTCTAAAGAAAACTATAAAATCAAAAATTATAACTTATGATTTTGCCAGGCAGATGGATGGTGCCATGGAGGTTAAAACTTCCCGTTTCGCCGATGAGATCATTAAAAATATGAAGTAGATGTCACATAATGAGACCGTTTTCTTGATTTTCATTAAAGGGCTCGTTATATTCTACTACTATATTTATCTTTAAATAGAAGGAGAAAGAATATGTCACAGGAAAATGGCTATGTAAAAGGTCTTTTTATCGGTCTCCTGACTGGAGGTGCGATTGGAGCTGTCGTTGCTTTGCTTTATGCGCCTAAAAGTGGAAAAGAGTTGAGACAAGATATTAAAATCAAAACAGATGAATATTACGATGAAACTGAAAAATTTATAGCCGATGCAAAAGTGAAAGCTAAGGATCTTATGAATGATGGAAAGAAAAGATCAGAACAAATTATTGCAAACGCTAAATCTAAATCAGAAGAACTTCTGAAAAATGCTGAACGCATCTTTACGGAAGCTAAAAGCAAAACTGGTTCAATAGTTTCTTCAGGTAAGGAAGTTGTCGATGGTGAGACCTCAAAACTAAAGACTGCTTTTAAAGCCGGCGTTGATGCATATAAGGAAACTAAAAATCAGCACAATGAACCTGTTTGATTAAATATATGGAACTTGTTAACATAATCTATATCATTCTTCTTGCTTCAGCTTCGGGTCTTTGTATCGCTTTAATATTTGCTCTGTACAGGATAACCCGTTCTATAGGTAAAATTGAAATTGATATTAGAGACCTTACAAATCAAATTAAACCCTTAATAGCTTCTACTACTAACCTTAGTGAAAAACTCAACTTTCTCTCGGATGAAGCAACGCAGCCTATCATTATAGTTAAAGAAGTGATTGAAGATATTAAAGACAGAATAGATGTAATTCTTGAATTTGAAGATAAATTGAGAAAGGGCGTTGAGGGTCCTTTAACAAAGCTCCTCAACTCTATTTCTGGAATTAGCAATGGCATAAACGCTTTTTGGGATAGTTACAAAAGACGATTCTAATTAATATAATTACTTAATCATACCTCAACTTAAGGAGGATTTCCTTTGAAAGAATATGACTCTGGATCGATACGCAACATTGCGTTTATCGGCCACGGAGGTAGCGGTAAAACTACTATTTCCGAAATTCTTCTCTTTACGGCCGGAGAGACAAATAGAATAGGATCTGTAACAGAAGGTTCTACAATTTCAGATTACACTCCTAACGAAATAGAAAAACAAATATCAATTCAAACCTCTCTTGTTCACCTTGAATGGAATAATACAAAATTAAACATTATCGATACTCCCGGATATTCCGATTTTATCGGTGAGGTTAAAACTTCTATGCGTGTTTGTGATACCGCAGTTACGGTTCTAAAATCATTCGAAGGAGTTGAAGTAGGTTCGGAAACAACTGGCGAATTTGTAAAAGAATTCGAGCTTCCTTCTGCAATGATTATTAACAAAATTGATAACGAGCATTCTAACTTTAAGAAAACCTTTCAACAGGCTAAAGAAAGATTAACCCCGGCAGTTGCTATTGTGTCTTTTCCTGTTAAAGAGGGACTCAATTGCGATACTATTATTGATGTAGTTAAAATGAAAGCCTTCAAGTATGGTGAGCCTGGAAGTAAGAAGGTTACTGAAACTGATATTCCGGCAGATGTTTTGCCTGAAGCCGAAGCTTACCATACAGAACTTGTGGAGAAAGTGGCTGAAACTACTGAAGAATTGATTAATAAATACTTCGAAGATGGTAACTTATCTCCCGAGGACCTTGATAATGGTATTAAACTCGCAATGATAAAGAGAACTCTTACCCCTGTATTTTGCATGTCAGCTTCTAGGGGAGTTGGATTGAATAACTTCCTCGATTTTACTTCTAAATATTTCCCATCCCCATTGGATAGAGGGGGTGAAGAAGCAGCATTTAAAGATTCAGATAAAAAAGTTCTGGTAAAGCCTGATAAATCAGGTGAGCCTGTTATGTTTATTTTCAAAGTCATCTCCGAACAGCACGTTGGCGAAATGTCTTTATTTAAAGTGTATTCCGGTACTGTCGCTTCCGGACTCGATTTATTAAATGAAAATAATGGCAAAACTGAAAGACTAAGCCAGCTGTCTATATTAAACGGTCATAATAGAAAAGAAGTTCAGAAATTGTATGCGGGTGATCTTGGTGCAGTCGTTAAATTAAAAGATACCCATACAAATAATACTCTTACTACGAAAAGTTATCCCGTTGTTATTAAACCTATGGTATTTCCCGAACCTGTCATCAGGGCAGCTATTCAGCCAAGGGCAAAGGGAGATGAGGATAAAATTGCATCAGGTTTGCATACTATGCATGAAGAGGACCCTTCTTTCAATGTTAAGTTTGATCCTGAATTATCACAGACTATTATATCTGGGCAGGGCGAACTCCAGCTGGCTCTCTCTGTTAAAAGATTGAAAGAACGCTATGGCGTTGATGTAGATCTCGTTGAACCAAAGGTTCCTTTCCGCGAAACTATAAAAGGACGTGTTGATGATGTTGAATATAAACACAAAAAACAATCAGGCGGGAGAGGACAATATGGACACGTTCATTTCAAAATGGAACCCTTATCCAGAGGTAAAGGCTTTGAATTCGTCAATGCTATTGTAGGTGGTGTTGTTCCCGGAAGATTTATTCCGGCTGTTGAAAAGGGTGTCATTGACACTATGGAAAAAGGTGTAATATCCGGAAATAAAGTTGTGGATGTACGTGTAACTTTACACTTCGGTTCCTATCATGATGTCGATTCTGATGAAATGTCCTTTAAGATAGCAGGATCAATGTGTTTCAGGAAAGGATTCGCGGAATCTAAACCGGTCCTCCTTGAGCCTATGTATATGATTGAAATAAAAATTCCTGAAGAATATATGGGAGATGTNNTCCAGCCGGAGAGGAAAAATCTCTGGTATGGATTCTAATGGAAACTACCAGCTTATAAAAGCCTTTGTTCCTCTGGCTGAAATGTATAAGTACTCCTCTCAGTTAAGAAGTTTAACCCAGGGTCGCGGAACTCATAAGCTTACTTTCGATCACTATGAGGAAGTTCCTAAAGATGTTGAAAATAAAATCATTGATGAATACAAAAAACAGAAAGAAGAAGGACATTAAAAAAATGGCGGAATTTAATTCCGCCTTTTTATTTTAATATTATGGATAAACTTTGGTCTCCTTGGCGTTCCAAATATATCGAATCTATTCATGTAAAAGATGGTGGATGTGTCTTCTGCAATATATCCAAAGATACTATCGACAATCCGAAAGCTCTTATCATTGACAAAGGTATCAATACTTTTACTGTCTTAAACCTTTTCCCTTATAATAATGGACATTTGATGATAGTCCCTTATAAACATACTAGTGAATTGGAAGCCTTGTCCCGTCCGGAAAATATTGAAATTATGGAAAAGCTGCAGCTGGCTCTTAAAGCCCTGAAACTTGTCTACAGTCCGGAAGGATTTAATATCGGCGCAAATCTTGGTAAAGTAAGCGGCGCCGGTATTGATGAACATATCCATTTCCATATTGTGCCAAGATGGAATGGTGATACTAACTTTATGCCTGTGCTTGGGGAAGTAAAGATCATATCCCAGGATCTTCTCGTAACTAAAGAAAAGCTTATTGAAGCATACCGTACCCTGATTTAGAATATCTTCTATTCCCTTAATTTTGTATTTTTAATATGTTAATTGCATACCGGAGCACTATGTATCTGAAATATTATCTGTTACCGTTCCTTGTATTCTCTTTTTTACTTGCAGGTTGTTCTTCAAAGGAAGCTGTAAAGGAGAAGGAAGTCAAAAAAAAGGTTGAAAGGGAAGTAGTCCCTCCTAAGAAAGGATTAAACTTCGATATGAAAGAAAGGGAATTTGTCCGCAATAATCGGATTATGGTAATCGATAAAATAAGATTTGATTACGATAAAAATGATAAATTGGTTTTAATAGGGAAGGTCTCTACGACAAACTATGATAAGAATGGTTTCTTAATCACTACTATGATCTATGGGAAAAATGAAACTATCCGTGATTCCTATTCCTATAAATTTGATTCGGATGGGACAAGGATAGAAACCGATAGGTCAGATCCCTATGGTGTACTCCTTAATAAGTTTACTTATGATTATGATAAGCATGGAAATAAGATAAAGTCTGTTAGATATGATTTGAATAATAAAATGGAAGAATATTATTTATATAAATATGATAACGATGGAAATCTTGTTGAGGATAAATGGTATGATGCATCAGGGAAACTTGAATATAAAATTGTCAATCAATATGATAGCGGTGGGAAAAAGATAGGATCAATCAGCTATGGTGAAGATGGAAAACTTCTTTCCAGATATTCCTACAGGTATGATGACAAAGGAAATATAGTTGAGGAGGCTGAGTTTAACAGCAAGAATAAAGCCGTGGGAATCGTTCAGTATGTTTATAAATATTACTAACGTACTCTGTCAGGGAGTAAGATTTTTCTTCCTCTGCATGTAGTACTTGCACCCCTTTATGTTCTTGCATTTTGCATAGATGTTAAGGGAATAATTCTCTGCTTCAAATCCTAATTCCTGGCATATCTGGCTTGGGAATTCTTTTATTTTGCTGCTGTTAAATTCTACTATCCTACCGCAGTCCAGACAAATAAGATGATCATGCTGTTTCTTGAAGTTGTTCTCATACTTCGTAATGTTATCTCCGAAATTACGCTTCCTGATTAAATCACATTGTACAAGTAGCTCCAACGTGTTATAAACAGTTGCTCTCGAAACCTGGAAATTCTGATTCTTCATCAGTATATATAAATCATCCGCACCGAAATGACCTTTATATTCAAGTACTGCGTCAAGAACGTCAAATCTTTCAGGAGTAATCCTGTTCTTTCCTCTCTTAAGGAATTCCCTCAATATCTCTGCTGCTTGATGATTTTTCAATTTATACCCACCGCTCTTAAACCATTTACTGTTATAAAGGTCATAAAGTATCCGAATGATGTGAATATTATAACCTGTAAAATGGGTATCCGCCAGGAACCCGTCTCTTTTCTTGAAACCGCTATCGTCGATATGCATTGAAGTGAGAACATAAAGAAAATTATCAGACCGCAAATCGTTGCGGGTGTGAACAGCTTCCTGCCTGTATTGCCTATCTCTGCCTTTCTCATCGCCTCTACTATCGAACTCTGAATACTGGCGTTATTTCCCGTAACCTTGAATATTAAAGCTAGCGAACTTACAAAAACCTCTCGTGCTGCGAATGCTGATATTAAAGATACCCCGACTCTCCAGTCCATGCCGATAGGGGACATTACAGGTTGTATTATTTTCCCAAGGTGCGACGCATATGAGCCTGATAATCTCTCTGCTCTCTCTAATTGACCTATTTCTTCCTTGTTCAGGTTGTTCGTATCTACCTTTGGAGATGAATTGGGAAAATATGTTATTCCCCATATTATTATTGATAAAAAGAATATTATAGGACCCGCTTTCTTTAGGTAGACCTTTACACTATAATATGTATTGGTCAATACTACCCTTAGCTTTGGAACCCTGTATGATGGAAGTTCAAGAATAAAAGATGAATTGTCTTGTGCTTTTATTATTCGTGCGCTGAATTTATTTATAATACCCGCTATTATAACAGAACTTACAATGCTGAAAATATATACCCCCGCAAGCATTAATCCTCCTATCCATGCCTTTTCAGGAGGAAATAAAAATGCCATCAGTAAAGCATAAACAGGAATTCTAGCGCTGCAGCTCATTAGTGGGATAATAAATATTGTAAGGTAGCGTTCCTTTTTATTTGTAATAGTTCTTGCTGCCAGCATCGCAGGTATTGCGCAGGCAAATCCCGATAACATGGGCACGAATGATTTACCGTTTAATCCTATCTTCGATAATGGTTTGTCAATCAGCATCGCTCCCCGTGCTAAATAACCAGTATCCTCAAGTATCCCCAATATCAAAAATAATATTGTAATCTGGGGAATAAATACCAGCACAGAACCCATGCCGCTTATTATCCCGCTTGACAAAAGGTCGCCTATCCAAGGCACTCCGATTGAATCATGAACAGCCTTTGCAAGGTATCCAAACGACTCATCAATAAAATGCATTATCGGCTGCGCAAGCCAGAATATGGAAGTGAAAGTGACTGCCATTATAATAAAAAAGAATACCAGCCCCCATACTTTATGAAGTAGGAATCTGTCAATCCTTAAAGTGGTGTAATCTATACTGTTACGGTTCTGCTTCCCAATCGGTTCATTAAATATCTTAAGCTTCTTATTCGCTGCCTCTATCTTTCGCGGAGTAATTGTTTCATGTATTACTTTCTTCTCAATCTCAGCAATTTCATTATATATCTTTATCAATCTCTGCTTATCAATATTCTCATTAAATATAATAGGCTGTTTGATTATTTCACGTTGCGATTTCTCTATTGATTGCTCTGCCTGGACGATTAACTCATTCACCCCAAATCCCGTTCTGCCGTCTATCTTAACAACGGGACACCCAAGTTCCCTTCCTAATTCTTTTTCCGATATATGCAGTCCCTTCTTCTGAAGCATGTCTGTCATCGTCAGTGCAATTAAAACTCTGAAATTAGCTTCTATTAATTGTTTAACTAAAAAGAGATGACGCGATATCTGGCTTGCATCTACCGTTACTATAATTATATCGGGTATTCCTAATTGCGGATGGCAGTAAAGTGATTCTACAGCTACTTTTTCATCGGGGGAATTGGGAATAAGACTTATTATTCCGGGGGAGTCTAATATATTCGCATTAAGATTGAACTTCCCCAGCAGCTTGCATATTGAATACTCAACTGTAGCGCCGGGATAATTTACTGTCTTAAAATTCTGACCGCTTAGATAATTAAATAAAGTCGTTTTCCCCGAGTTAGGAGGTCCTACTAAAGTTATGAGAGATGTTTTTTCTATTACTTGTTCGTTCATGCAAGTTTAATACATCCCGCTTCATTTCTCCTGATCGCTATCAGTGTACCCCTTAACGAAAACGCAAGGGGATCATTAAATATAGATTTGTTTATCAATTCTATTTCCTGTCCGGGTGTAAAACCAATCTCTAATATCCTTCTGGATGAAGGATGTGCACTGTCTACTTCGCTTATAATACACCTTTCTCCATATTCCATATCTGCCGCTGTTCTCATTGTATACTTTATTCTGTAATATTATTAAGATTTAGTCTATATAAAAATAAGAGTTCTGATACGGTTTGTCAAGTACAATACACCCCTATTCAAAGTATTAAAAATTTTATTACCAAAACTTGAATATTTCAATTATATTTGAACTTTAATTCGAGATATATTAAAAGTCTTAATATCATAATGGATGTTGAAAATAATAGCTTAATAGATGGACTCATTTCCCACATTAAGGAATATAGCTCTATCCTTGATCTGGTGGATACTATTTTTGTCGTAATAGATGAAAATTATGCTGTTCGTCTCATAAATGATAAGACGTGCTCTGTTCTCGGTTATGAAAAGAATGAGATGATGGGAAAATATCTTGCCGATTTTGTATCACCTGATAATAAAGACAGATTAAATGCTCAGCTAGCAAAACGATTTACCGGTAATGTGAATTCTGATTATTACGCAGATTTCCCTTTTGTTACTAAAAATGGACAGGTAAGAATCATAAGATGGAGTAATGCTTTTTTAAGAGACAATGATGGTAAAATAGTATTTGTGCTAAAATCAGGTGAGGATGTAACTGAGAAAAAAAAGGAGGAGAAGGTTCAGATGACTATCTCCCAAATCCTTTCTGCCTCTAATTCTGAAGTCGATATCGATGAACTCTTTAAATACATACATGTTTCTATTAAGAAATTGATGCCTGCCGAGAATTTCTATATCGCTCTCTATGAAAAACAAAATAATGAAATTCGTTTCGCTTATTTTGTTGATCAATATGATAAGGAGGCTCCTACTAAAAGATTTGGCAAAGGACTTACCGAATATGTCATCCGGAAGGGACAGGCAATGCTATGCAATGATGATTGCAGTAATGAACTTGAAAAACAAGGGGAAGTTGAATTAATAGGTGCCCCGTCAAAAATCTGGCTCGGTGTCCCTCTTACAATTCAGGATCATATTATCGGCGTTCTGGTAGTTCAGGATTATGAAGACGAAAATACCTATGGCGAAAAGGAAAAAGAAATTCTTGAATTGATCTCGTATCCTATTTCCAGGGCTATTGAAAGAAAACTACTCGAACGCGAAAGAGAAGATTTAATTAGTAAATTAAAAAAACTGAATGAATCAAAGGATAACTTATTCTCCCTCATCTCCCATGATCTTAGAAGTCCGTTTAATTCGCTACTAGGATTTTCTGAAATACTTGCTACGGAATACGAAACTCTGTCACGTGAGGAAATAAAAGAATACCTGAATGTCATATACGATACCTCAAAAAACCTTTATGGAATGACTAATAATCTGCTCCAGTTCTC
>PLLW01000073.1 GCA_003141435.1 Ignavibacteriales bacterium | reverse complement strand
TATGGTTTCGGTGCAAGTTTCGTAGCTCTTTTCGCCCAGCTCGGAGGGGGTATTTATACAAAAGCTGCCGACGTCGGTGCTGATCTTGTCGGAAAGGTTGAAGCCGGAATTCCGGAAGATGATCCTCGAAACCCAGCTGTCATTGCAGACCTCGTTGGTGATAATGTTGGAGATTGCGCTGGCCGTGGTGCCGATCTCTTTGAATCTACTGCCGCTGAAAATATCGGCGCAATGATTCTCGCCGCCGGGTTATTCAATGCTAATAAAGATTTTATGATGGCTAATAATATGACCCTTTTAGGTGTCCTTTTATTCCCCCTCATCGCCCGTGCCTTTGGTATTATCGCTTCCATAATAGGAGTTATGTCAGTTAAAACCAATGACAAAGAAGATCCTATGAGCGCTCTTAATCGCGGATTTTATGTTACTGCTTTCCTTGCTATGGTTGGATTTTTTATTGCGTCTAAATGGCTGTTGGGTCCTGTCTATCTGAATTTCTTCTATTGTGGAGTAATTGGAATCCTGGTCTCTCTCGCCTTTGTGTATGTCACTCAGTATTATACTGAATATAAGTATAGACCGGTTCAGTCAATTGCCGAGGCTTCCCAAACAGGTCCCGCCACTAATATTATAACCGGTATTGCAATTGGAATGGAATCAACCGGAATTCCTGTCCTTGTTATTGGAACCGCTATTGTCGCCACTTACTTCCTCGGTCAAAGTTCAGGACTTAAGGATGCTGGACTATTCGGTACAGCGGTTGCCACAATGGGTATGCTTGGATCTGCTGCCTATATTTTAGCAATGGATACTTTTGGTCCAATCACAGATAATGCAGGCGGAATTGTCGAAATGAGTCAGCAGCCCGAAGAAGTTAGGGTTAAAACTGACCGGCTCGATGCTGTCGGCAATACAACCAAAGCTTTAACCAAAGGATATGCAGTTGGATCTGCTGCACTAGCAGCATTCCTTCTTTTTGGTGCTTATTTGGATGAAGTAAAAAACTACATGCCTTCCTTTGACGGTAAAATAAATCTTAACAAACCCGAAGTCTTTGTTGGTGCTATCTGTGGGGCAATGCTTGTATACATCTTTTCCTCCCTTGCCATCAAAGCTGTCGGTAAAGCAGCATATTCTATTATAAATAATGTCCGTGAACAGTTTAAAAACAACCCCGGTATTATGCTGGGAACATCAAAACCAGACTATGGTCAGTGCGTCGATATCGCCACTAAAGCAGCTCTGCGGAAAATGGTTGTCCCTGGTTTGCTTGTAGTAGGAATGACAGTTGGTGTTGGTTTAATATTTAAATGGATCTATCAGTATGGAGTTGGAATAGGTAATACTGGTGGTGCAAGCGGTGCCGAAGTTGTTGGCGGTTATCTCATGGTTGGTACAATAACTGGTATCCTGATGGCGCTTTTCTTGAACAACGGCGGTGGTGCTTGGGATAATGCAAAAAAGTTTATTGAAACAGGTGCCTATGGCGGTAAGAAATCAGAACCCCATAAAGCATCCGTGGTCGGAGATACAGTCGGCGATCCGTTTAAGGATACTGCCGGTCCATCACTCCATGTGCTCATCAAATTATTAAGTACATTAACATTGGTACTGGCTCCTTTATTCGTTTAGATATCAATACATAATATTATTATCATAAGGCTATTCCATAAAGAATAGCCTTTTTTAATCTTCCGTCAGGGTTTGTTTATGCGCCGGGCATTTGATAATTTTAGTCCGTCCTTATATCGATTTATTAAGGGAAAATATGCAGAAATTTGATGGATTGGATTATTTCAACAGTGAGTCATTGCTCTCTGAAGAAGAAATAATGATTAGAAACTCCGTCAGAGAGTTCGTTAGCCAAGAAATAATTCCAATTATTGAACAACATTACAGAGAAGGTAAATTTCCTCTTGACCTTGTCGACAAAATGGCTGAACTTGGATTGTTAGGTGCCAATTTACCACAGAAATATGGTTGCGCCGCTCTGAATAATGTTGCTTATGGTTTGGTCATGCAGGAACTTGAAAGAGGGGATAGTGCCATCAGAAGTTTTGTTTCCGTCCAAAGCGCACTCGTTATGTATCCTATATTTACTTTCGGGTCTGAAGATCAAAAAGATTACTGGCTTCCTTTATTGTGCAAAGGAGATAAAATCGGCTGCTTTGGATTGACCGAACCTGACTTTGGATCTAACCCTGGCGGCATTTCAGATAACTCAGGAAAAACTGGTTTATATGGTCACAGAAATAACTAAGGCACAGCTCTTGAATATCCAGCTTGGTCGGATGAAAGATAAAGGAACTCTTAAACACACTCATGTTTCCCTGGCTAAAAGGAATAACTGTGAAAAAGCTCTTGATATTGTCCGTGTTGCAAGAGAAATATTAGGCGCAAATGGAATTCTTGATGAATACCCCGTAATGAGGCATTCGGCTAATCTCGAATCGGTCAAAACTTATGAAGGCACCCATGAAATGCATACTCTTATTATCGGTAATGATATTACCGGTATTCAGGCATTCAATTAAATAACAAAAAACATTATTATTCCAAACAAAACAATAAATATTTATACAAGATGTTCAAAGTATTAGTTATAGCATATTATTATCCCCCTTTAGGTCTATCTGGAGTTCAAAGAACTCTAAAGTTTGTCAAGTATATGAAAAAATATAACTGGGAGCCTGTTGTTCTCACTACAGGAAATATCGCATACTTTGCACATGATTATTCCCTCCTGAAAGAAAGCGATGAAGCCGGCGTATGGGTTGTCCGTGCCGGTGGCAAAGGTCCTCATTCCCTTCTATCCAAATTTGGTACTGTAACAATACCACGGGAATTTATAAGAAAGATACTTAACCGCATCAGTCAGGCAGTCTATATCCCCGACAATAAAATATCTTGGACAAGAGCTGCTTACAAAACTGCGGAAGATTTATTGTCCTCAGAAAAATTTAATGCAATATTTGTAACAGGACCCCCATTCTCCTCCTTTGTCCTGGGAAGCAAGCTTAAGAAGAAATTTAACATTCCTCTCTTTCTTGATTATAGGGATCTATGGTTTGGAAGCTATTTCGCTTTTTACCTAACTCCCTTTCACAAACTGCTTCAGAAAAGGCATGAATATCTTTCTCTAAAATCCGCTGACCGTATCTTTGTAACAAACCGTAAAATAAAAGAAAAGATACTTAATTATTTCCCATTCCTTACTTTTGAAGATATAATAATATTACCCCATGGTTATGACGTCGAGGATTTTGAAAAACTAAAACCTATCCCTAAACCTAATGATAAACTGATAATTACTTATTCCGGAATATTCATGGAATATAATTCTCCTAAATATTTCCTTAAAGCATTTAAAGAACTTTCAGTTGAAAGACCGGATGTTGCAAAGGATATTGAATTGCATTTTGTCGGCTTCCTTAGAAAGGAAAATAAAAAGCTCATAAAGAAATTAAAGCTCGAAGAGTTTGTTAAAGATCATGGTTATATGAATCATAGCGATGCTATTATTAAAATAAAATCCAGCGATATCCTCTGGATTATGGTCGGCAGGAAAAGAAATATTGATGCTATTCTTCCTGGAAAATTATATGAATACATGGGGTCACTGAAACCTATTATCGCATGTGTTCCTGAAGGAGCAGCAAAAATTGCAGCCAAAGAATATGGCGCTTCATTTATCACAGAACCCGATGATGTTGAAAAAATAAAAGATACGATCCTCGAAGTCTATGAATTGTATAAAAAGAACCAATTGCCTTCTCCCGATGCAGACTATGTGGCTAAATTTAGACGTGATTTCTTAACTGAACAATTAACTAAACAGATGCAGTTAATGGTCAAAGATGACCTTATATAAATCCAACTTACCCTCCCCTTTTCCCATCGTGTCTCATTATGGGATCACCCCGGCTCTCAAGCGAAAGATGAGCGATTCAGATACGGCTCAGATGCGGCTCAGTACACCAATAGCTCTGGAAAGTAAACTTATCAGTATGAGAAATAGCTCCTTTCTCAGATCAGAATAGGAAGTCGCAGAAACGGCATATACATTTAATTCAAAGAAAAAGATATGCTCTCGTTTTAACCCGTTTTTCCCTTCTATAATATAAAATTAACTCAAACGACGTAGATACAATTAAACAAGTTATTGGTATAGGAGTCTTAATGAATTGTTTAACGGTTAGCTTTGGAGTCATTGGTTTTATTGTTATAAACCAAAAGATGAGTCTCAAAATGATAATCACCTCTTGGTTAGTACATAAAACATTTGAAAATGATATAAAATTCTATTCGATTGATGATGGCATAGTACTTGTTCCGTGGTAATAAAGCAGTAAAAAAACTGCACTATGTAATTTTGAACAAAATAACTTGAAGGAAATCATGAAAAAACTATCTTTACTGTTGTTATTAATATTTTTAGTGGCACAGTTAAGTTGGGCAACCACTTATTATTCTACTAATGGCAACCCGGCAAATGTAAGAACAAATTGGTGGACTAACACTAATGGGACAGGAAGTAATCCGTCTATTTCTGGTTTTACTTCCGGCTGCAACACATTTATAGTACAAGCTGGTCAAACTATGAAGATGACCGGCGATTGGTCCATAGGTGGTCAGACGCTCACGTTAAATGGTAATATAAACCTTAGCGGATATACTATTACACTTGGTACTGCATCTTGTAATCTTGGTACCCTAAACGGGGCAGGCGGCTTTTTGACCGGGTCTGGAACATTCACTAGATATTTTAGCACAAGTGCTATTAAATTAGGAAACGTAACTGGTCTATTCCCAATGGGAAGTGGTACTAACAATAGAAGTGTTTGGATCGGCGGCAGTCCTTCTCATGGTGGTACTGTATCGGTTCAACATAAAGATGCATCAGGTGCAACCGACTTCGCACCTTACCTTGATGAAAATTCACAAGTGTTCAGTCAAAGAGCTAATATGAGCTGGACATTATCTACTGCCAATAGTTTTGCCTGCTCATCTTGTTCACTGAAAGTGCAGGGTAGTGGAATACCTGGTATTGTTCAAATAAGCGATTTAAATATTTCCCTTTCTAATAGTGTTGCTGGTGGGGCTTATGCTGCTCCGGGTGGGACTACAACGAATCCGCAGGTTAACCGGACTGGTTTGACTCAAACCACCTTAGCTAATACATTTTATTTTGCTTCAACTTCAAACTCGCCAATGCCTATAGAACTAACCTCTTTTACCGGTTCTATTAGCGGTAGTGTTGTAACATTAAATTGGGCAACTGCAACTGAAGTAGATAACCACGGCTTTAATGTAGAAAGATTAATTGGTAAAACCTGGCAGAACATAGGTTTTGTTCAAGGTTCAGGCAATAGTAACTCAGTAAAGAATTACAGTTTTGTAGATAACAGCGCAAAAGCAGGTAGTTATTCATACAGACTGCAGCAAGTTGATAATAGCGGTACATCTACATATTCCCCGGTTATTGAAGTAAATAATGGTACACAACCAACGGGCTTTAGCATAGGTAATTATCCAAATCCGTTCAATCCTTCAACAACAATACGCTATGCTTTACCGATAAATTCATTTGTAAACATCACTATTTATAATATGCTTGGACAAAAAATGGCAACACTTGTAAACCAGAACATGGAACAAGGTTTGCACGAAGTAAACTTTAATGCAAGCAGTTTTACAAGCGGAGCATACATTTATAGAATAGAAGCGGGTAGTTTTTCTGCAACCCAGAAGATGTTGTTAATGAAATAATTCATAAGTTCTAACCAAGAAATGCCCTGCAATAAAGCGGGGCATTTTTTTTAGTTATACCCTATTTCATTAAAATGAATTTTTTGGCTGAACTATAATCGCCCGCATTTATTGCATATACATACATGCCGCTGGTAAGATTAAATTTGTTTGCAGACAGCTCAACACTGTATTTTCCCGCTGTTTTTTCTTCATCAACTAGGGTGGCAACTTTTTTCCCAAGTATATCAAATACTTGTAATGTTACGTGACTGTCCATGGGAATTTGAAAAGCAATAACTGTGCTTGGATTAAACGGATTAGGGTAATTTTGTTCAAGTACAAAATTAGGCTGTGAGGTAATATTTAACGAAACGGTATTTGAATAAATGTAATTTCCGTCGTTGTCAATTTGTTTCAGCCTATAATAATAGATCCCCTTCTGAGTTAGATTATTATCTGTAAAAGTATAATTTTTAGTGGAGTTGCTCATGCCGTTACCATTAATAAAACCAATCTTAGTCCAATTGCCGTCATTAAGCTGATTGCTGCTTACCCGGTCTATTTCAAAACCATGATTATTTACTTCAGTTGCAGTCGCCCAATTTAATGTTACAACACTACCGTTAACGGAGCCGGAAAAAGTTGTAAGCTCAACCGGTAATGCCGAATTTACTGCTTTTACTATATTTATTTCACCGTATTGAACATAATTAGTCGATTGATTCTTTATTAAAGCATTATTCCGTGCAAGTATTCTTGCCTGCTGTGTAGAGATATTAAATTTATTTGATAAGAAGGCGATTTGACCCGCAATATAACCATTGGAATAACTTGATTCATTAGAATTTGTTATCGGGTCAATTGAGAAGAATTCCACTTTATAGCCGGTTACTAAAGTGTCCAATCCGGCGCCGGTAGATACAACAGAAGAATTTGGAATATCAAGATTAACTACATATTGGAAACTATTTGAGCCTGCTGGCATAAACAGCAACACATTTGGATGATGTTTAGCCGTATCGTTAACAGAGTTAGCTAAACCTGTATAAGACCTTACCGCTATCTGATAATTATTTTGGTCGGCGTATATAATGGCAGCATAAGCATTGTTATCAACGTGAAGATCTATCTGCCCGGTATATTGAGTTCCATCGTAACTTGAATATCCTAAAAGAAAAGCATTTTTTACATCAGTTTCATGGGCAGTGTTTCCAGATGTACCTGATACTACAACTTTAGTAACCGGTTGTGAAAAAGCTATTGCAGAGAAAATAAAATAAAATATGATTACCCACACTTTAGGCATTGTTGTTTTTAAGATAAAATCATTCTTTTTATGTCTATAAAAATCTCTTATGCAGGAGGGGGAGATTTTATAATTGTAAAGCGTTTTCATTTTATTCCTTCTTATATTTATCATCACTGGTTTAAGGAGTGTCCTTAGTTTGAATTTGGTCTTGTTTAATAGGCATATACACGAAACGTGCCGAATTAAAATAAATTTCTGTAATAACATTTGAGAATTCACTCTAACATCATATTATAAAATAGAATAACTAAGTATATCTCATATACATTTAAATTGTATTTTAATGGAGACAATATCATCATAACTCTATATATTATAAGGAAGTATGACAAAATATCGTTTGATTCAAGTCTTTTTTATATCACCTGGGATTGGCGAGTCATTATTTGCTGAAAATAAACATTATGAGTAAAAATTACAGGTAGATTTGATGTTTAAATGAATGCTTGTATTGGGGTTTTGAATATGAATATTCATGCAGCTTAAGCCTACTGAAACTCAAAACAGATTTAATTTATATTTGGAAACCAGTTGAATATATTTTGTGAAAGAATATGGAAGAAATAATATCGGAAAGAAAACAACGCAGAAAGAAAATATAAATGAACGAATTATTTCAATATCTTCTCTTAAGTACTTTTTAAAATGTAATCCTATATCAAATAAACATCATTAAAATATCAGTAAAGTAAATATGGGAATAAGATTACATGTTTTTGAGTTTCAAATTATAAATAATTTATAATTTCTGCGGGTGAGTATCCGAAACAAGGGCTAAAAGATTAGAACCCCATGTTGCTAAAATAAATCCGATTATAAT
The DNA here is from genome assembly GCA_003141435.1 of Ignavibacteriales bacterium. Taxonomy (GTDB): domain Bacteria; phylum Bacteroidota; class Ignavibacteria; order Ignavibacteriales; family Ignavibacteriaceae; genus Fen-1301. Next base: position 1,133 of record PLLW01000073.1, on the reverse strand, counting down.
AAGTAAAATATTCTCACAGACCTTTAATAGGCCTATTTGTTCTCCATATATAGTACCAAAACAGCCGCAGTCTATATTTAATCCCCTGAAAAGACTTATTATAACAGCAATAGTAAAAACAATTAATAAAAAAGTTAAAATAGCCGAATTCTCTTTCACCGCAATTCCCAAAAGTAGCAAAAGTCCTGATGTTAATTCTATCCATGGTAATATTATAGCTGGGATATTAATTAACTCAACAGGTAGTAGCTTATAATTGGCAATTGAAACAGAAAAGCTTTTAGGCACTGCTATTTTCTCTATTGCAGCAAAAATAAATATAAGCCCTAATACGATTCTCAACAGTAAAAGAAAATATTTATTTGATAATATCTTAACCATTTTATTCAACTGAGTATCCTGCAGTTTTCCATTGTTCCCACCCGCCGATGAATATATAGTTATTTCTATATCCCAGTGAAAAAAGTTTGTTCGCAAGCTGTGTGCTTAAATCGCAATCAGTTCCCCCGCAATAACATATGATGGTCTGCGATTTGGAAATTCCGGAAAGCACATTTTTATATTTGTCAAATTCATAAACGGACAGATTTATTGAGTTCTTTATATGTCCCGAATTATACTCAGATTCGTCCCGGGCATCAATAAATACAATTCCCATTGTGTAAAGTCTATATGCCTGTTCCAGATTAATACCAATCGGTTCCGCAAATCCCTCTTCCCAATCTGTATTACTTTTATTTGGTGGTTTAGACATCTTATGTCTTATCGAATCAGGTCTTAATATAGGATTGATAATCGCAGCTTTCTTATTAAGAGGGGAGTTCTCTTCTGCCAATGGTTTCACTTTGGTACGTAATGTATCAACGGGCTTTAACGAATTGTAAACTAACGAATCGGATGCCCACCTTACCCCTTTTTGTTTTAATATAAAGGTGATACCCTTGGGGTTAACAAAATTAAAAAGTATCCCCAATATGGAACTTACTAATATTATTAATAGACATTTTGTTAAGCTTATATTCATTCTAAAGAATATATAATCATTAACACTAATATATATCTTTCTTAAACAATCTAAAAAGGGACTATATCACCCTCCTGCATAACATTCCTTTAATTCTGATATAGGATAA
>PLLW01000108.1:11775-12308 GCA_003141435.1 Ignavibacteriales bacterium | reverse complement strand
TAGGCATAATCCTGAAGTTTACATTCACCTGCTTCATCGCAGATCGGGCAGTCGAGGGGATGGTTTATTAAAAGGAACTCCATAACTGCATTTCTTGCAGCGACAGCTTTATCGGAAATTGTAGAAACAACCATTCCGTCTGAAGCCGTGGTAGAACATGCAATAACCAACTTAGGCATCTTTTCAACTTCAACGAGGCAGACCCGACAATTGCCGGAAACGGATAATTCAGGGTGCCAGCAAAAGTGCGGTATTGTAAAACCTTTTGCCCTGGCAGCTTCAATTATAGTCTGTCCCTGAGTAAATTCTATTTCATTTCCATCTAAAACAAATTTCGGCATTAATTATTTCCGTATTTATTATGCGGCTGATTTTAAGACTAAATCCGGCGGACTAATAATAATTTTGGTTAAATAATTCTCTTCTAATATTTCATTAGCAATTTCAATTATCTCTTTTGGTGTAACGGAATCAATCATCTTAGTCAGTTCATCAATTGTAACGAGGCGATTGTAATAAAGTTCCGAATTTGC
>PLLW01000108.1:6507-11767 GCA_003141435.1 Ignavibacteriales bacterium | reverse complement strand
GAAGAAACATCATAGAAGGAATTAAGGAATGAATTGAGCTGATAAGCGATACCGTTTTTTTCCCGGATAGTCTGAAACAATCTTGAGCTGCTTCCTTCACCGAGAATATGGGAAAGAATATTTGCGGTAATTCTCTTTTTATCTTTGTAACCATAGGTTGCCCTGCCGAGAATCATATGAACCTGCTGAACAGATTTCTTTATCGTGTGATCCGGTGCTGGAGCGATATTTAATAATTTTCTCTTAATGGACCCGTGACCCAAATCTTTAACAAAGTATTTATCAATTAATCTGATAAGCTTTTCATGATCGACATTTCCCGATGCGGCGATAAGCATATTACTAAAACTGTACTTCTCATCAATAAAATCAAACAGGTCTTTTTGTGAGAATCCCCGGATATTCTTTTCAGTACCTATAATAGGCATGCTTAAGGAATTTCCGGCAAAAAGTAGCTCCTCGAATTTATCGAAAATAAGTTCTTCGGGATTGTCATTGATATCATCCAATTCGTCAATAACAATACCAATTTCTTTTTTAATTTCTGCCGATTTAAATACTGAATTTTGAATCATATCAGAAATAACATCAAAAGTTCTTGGCAGGCTGTTAACCAGACCCCGTCCATAATAACATGTATTTTCTTTAGATGTAAAAGCATTAAGGTATCCACCGTAGGACTCGATTTCTTCTGCTATTCTTCGAGAAGAACGTTTTTTAGTGCCTTTAAATAGCATATGCTCTATAAAATGAGTAATGCCATTATTCTTTCTGTTTTCGTCCCTAGAGCCGACATCGAACCAAAAGCCCAAAGAGAAGGACTGAACATAGGGAATATTTTCAGAAATAATTCTGATCCCGTTAGGAAGGATTGTTTTATTGTATGAATTCAATTGATCGCTTAATTTAATGAAGTGTTAATATATAAAACTATTTAAGAATTTTTCATAATAAGCTGCAATATTGTTATAAGCTTTAGTAAGAATATTTTCAGAGGGAAGGAAAACAACCCTAAAGTGGTGAGTGCCGGGAACCTGTCCGAATCCGCTTCCGGGGACGACAACGACACCGGTTTCTCGAATAAGTCCATTTACAAACTGACTATCGCTGTGTTCCATATGCAATTTAGGGAAGGCATAAAAGGCACCTTGCGGTTTAACACAAGAAATACCGTGAATAGCATTCAGCATATTCACGGTGATATCTCTGCGGACAGTGAGTTTTGCCATTGCTTCAGTAAGATGATTATGTTCCCCCTCCAATGCGGGTTTAATTGCATATTGTTCAGGATGATTAGCAGATAAACGTGCGCGCAGAATTTTATTTACTGCTTCAATATACTTAGCAAGAATTTGCTTTCTTCCGCTAATTATTCCCCAACCTATCCTGAACCCGGGAACGAAATAGTTTTTGGATAATCCGCCAAAGGTGATTACAGAAACATCCTTATTAAGTGAAGCAATGGAGATATGTTTATTGCCGTCAAAGAGAAGTTTATCATAGATCTCATCTGCAAATATTACAAGATTATGTTCAAGCGCCAGGTTAATTATCTGCTGAAGAATATCAAGCGAATAAAGGGAACCGGTTGGATTGTTTGGGTTTATTAAAACAATAGCACGTGTCTTTTCATTTATTTTACTTTTGATGTCCTCAATATTAGGCTGCCAGTTATTACCTTCATCAAGGTAATAAGGATTTTCCATTGACATAAGTTTGCTTTGAATTGCGGTATAAAGGGGATAGCCCGGAGTTGGCGTGAGGACATTTTCACCCTGGTTTACGAGGGCGGTGAGGCAGATATCTATTGCTTCGCTTGCACCGGTGGTAACAAAGATATCGAGAACGTTATCAATTCCTTTCCTATTGGCTTCCTTTTCAATAGCATCGACAGCTTCTTTGATTCCTGAAGAGGGAGAATATCCGTTCTTATTATCCAGCATTGCCTTATAAGTATATTCCACAATATGTTTAGGTGGAGCAAAGTCAAATAGATTTGGATCACCGATATTAAGATAAAGCAATTCTTTTCCTGCTTTGGCAGCTTCATTAGCAACTAAAATAATATCTCTAACTGCATAGGTAATATTTTCTGTTCTTTCGGCAGGTTTTATTTCTTTAAGCGAGTTCATTGCTACTCCGGTTCGGTAAAGTTATTATTCAAAATTATTCTTTTTGGCACCTAAATTCAATTAAGTAATTCGGGGTAAACAAAAAAAAGCCGCTTGAATAATCAGGCGGCATTATAATTAAATCGGGTATTGAGAATATTATTTCATTAAGATCATTTTCTTTGTCTGAACAAAATTTTCTCCCGCTTTTATAACATAATAATAAACACCAGAGGATAAATTAGAAGAATTAAGCTGAACTTCGTAAGACCCGGCGTTAACCATGCCGTTTACCAAGGTTGCTACTTCCTGCCCTAAGGAATTATATACCTTCAAACTTACAAGTGAATTCTGAGGTATCTGGTATTTAATTATAGTTGAAGGATTAAATGGATTTGGGAAATTCTGTGATACTCCGTAGTTAACCGGAATTATATTGTCTACAAGAACAACAGGGCTGTATTGAGACTGACCGTTAAAATCTACCTGTCTTAAACGATAAGAAAGTTTATTGACATTAAGATCTGAGATATTATCGGTAAAGGAATAATTATTAGGGTTTGTTGTTGTACCATTTCCATTTTTAAATGCTATAACTATCCAGTTATTGTTATCGGTTGTTCTCTGAATTTCAAAACCCCTGTTGTTGATTTCCGTAGCAGTTCTCCAGCTAAGCGTAACTTTACCAATTGAAGTATTAGTGGTGAAAGAGGTTAATTCAACAGGACTAGTACCATTCGGATCAGGGCTGCCGGCATCAATCCATGCTGTATAAATAAGATCTGCAGTTGATTTGGATGCAGTTTTCATTAATTGTATAATTTGATAACCGCATAGGTCCCAAAATTTCTGCAGATAAACAGTCCCGGTGGTTGCCCCTGCTACAGCATGAGCAACACTATCAGCATATAGAACTGTATCAAGGTCTTTATTGCTCAGATATATAAAATCAAACACATAATTGCTAATATCACTGACATACGAAGCTTTATCATTTGTATATACTATGAGATTTTGATATTGTTTTACCAAATCAGTTTCATACCTTGAATGCACACCGCTTTGGTTGGTCATTTGGCCATCATAATTTTGAGTACAATGCAGGGGTTGATGTCCATCGCCGACATAATGGCCAAGATCTGCTGATAACTGCATAGCCATGTTCCAGTTTCCTTGCTGAAATGCACGTTTTAATGAATCTTCCCAGAGGATTATAGCCCATGGCACAGTACCCTGTTTAATTACCCACGATGAACCATGTAAAGTAACATTTGCATTATAACTTTGGTTGATATATCCGTTAGCAACAAACTCCGGATAAGCGTCAATATCTATAAAATGTCTTGGCGATTCTGTAGGATCAGTCCCTTTCCTATTATCTGCATCTGAAGCATGTGAAATCAGAAAGGGACTCCAAGTAGCAGGTAAATTCATTGACGGGGGACAACATACTGCTATATTGCCATTTATAATTTTATGACCTACTGATCCCCAGCCTGCAAATAACAAAATAAAAACCACAGAAACTGCTGCTTTAGTAAAAGTTCTTCTCACGTTCTCTATTCCTATATTAAATTATAAAATTATTAGACTAATAAATGAATACTCGGGTTTAAACATACATAAAGAAAATTATTAATAAATGGAATAATGTCTATTTATATAGAAAATAATAGGGGGGAAAAACAGTACCTTATTTTATCTTACTAAGATCAAAACAAGATTTTAAGGAAGGCTTCTTTGGCGCAGTATTTCAAAAAGAATAATACCTGATGCTACGGACACATTTAATGATTGTATTTTACCCTTCATTGGAATCTTAATAAGAAAATCACAATTATCAGCGGTTAATCTTCTTATTCCCTTTTCTTCGTTACCAATAATCAAAGCGGCAGGAAGTTTATAGTCTAAAGATGAATAATCTTTACTTTCCTCTAAGGATGCTCCAATTACCCAGAATCCGTTTTCCTTTAGAAACTTGATTACATTAACGAGGTTATTAACTATACAGATCTTAGAATGTTCAGCTGCACCTGCAGATGTTTTTATGACGGTTTCATTTATTGAAGCGCTGTTATGCTTTGTAATAATTATACCATCAACACCGGAACATTCGGCGGTTCTTATAATCGCACCGAGATTTCTTGGATCCTGAATTGAGTCAAGGATTAATATCAGGGGATATTTGTTTTTTTTTGATTCGCTAATGATATTTTCAAAAGAATAAAATTTGCCTGATGATTTTCTTGCTGCCACGCCCTGAGCATTGGCGTTTGCTGTAACAGCAATAAACTTATCGTAAGGAAGCTGGCTTAATTTAATCCCCTTCTTTTTAGCCGCGACAATAATTGTATTTATTATATCTCCCTTCTGACCGAATAATAAATAGACCTGTTCAATTTCATCACCTGAATTTATTGCTTCAAGAACCGGTTTACGCCCGATTATTAGCTGCATAATTAATGCTTTTGGTGATGATTGTGCTTCATCTTTTTAGTATCGGAGTGTAATGGGACGGGGACGAATTTTTTAACATTCTTATTGTAAATAAAATAATAAAATCCTAAAGACCCAATAATTATTAATAAAACTGAGATCAACTGAGCTTCAGTTAAGTTAAATAATAGCCGATCGTTCAAGCGAATAAATTCAACTGAAAACCTTTCAATACCTGCAAGGATAAGATAGAGCATGAATAATCTGCCATCAGCCCAGTCTTTTTTTCTTAATTTCCATAATATCCAAAAGATAAAGAGCATTATTAAAAATTCATAAATTGGTGTGGGATGAAGAGGAGTATTATCAGGAACTATGCCACCGGGATAATGTTTAGCGATTTCTGTTCCTCTGAACATTATTGAAGGAGGAACGGTACCATGTTCATAATTTGTTCCCCAAGGTAAATTAGTTGGAATACCGTAATCGCCATCCCCCGCAAGGTGGCAGCCTATTCTTCCGATTCCATAGGCAAGAGCTAAAGAAGGGGAAGCAGCATCAGCGATAACCAGGAAAGGTATGTTTTTCCTTTTAACATGAATCCAAATTGCAATGATAGCTAATATTAACCCGCCATAGAAGGTTAAGCCACCAGGGGAAAAAGTCTGCCCGATTGGATTGTTTAAGAAAAGATCCCAGTTTTCAAACAAATA
>PLLW01000108.1:0-6458 GCA_003141435.1 Ignavibacteriales bacterium | reverse complement strand
ACCTGAAGCTGATCACCTGTGCTCATATTCTTAAGATTGCAATAACCAGATTTATATTCATCGCCACCTATGAACAGAACGAATCTCGCATTCAATTTATTTGCTTCCCTCATCTGGGCTTTGACACTACGGTCGAGATAATCAAAATCGACAGTATAATTTGCTCTTCTGAAAAAGGAGGCAGCATCAAAAATAACATTGGACAGTTCTTTATCAAGTTTAACTATATAAAGATCCAATGAATCATCAGGCAGAGTGAAAGATTTTTCATTTTCACAGGCAAGGAGTATTCTTTCAATACCGGCTGCGAATCCTACTCCCGGAGTTGGCTTTCCGCCAAGCTCTTCGATAAGGAGGTCATACCTTCCGCCACCGCATAGTGCGCTTTGGGAACCGACCTTACCGCTGATAATTTCAAATGTTGTTTTGGTATAGTAATCCAGACCTCGTACAAGTTTGTGATCGATCTCGAAAGGAATTCCTGCAGAAGAAATTGCTTTCATTAAAATATCGAAATCATTTCTGCTTTCATCATCTAAATGCTCCAATAGAGTGGGTGCACCTTTTAGAAGATGCTGGTCTTCTTCCACCTTGCTGTCGAAAATTCTCAATATATTTTTATCAAATCGTTTCCTACTGTCTTCAGAAAGGAGATGTTTTTTATCCTGAAGGAATGATTTTAGTTCCTTTTTGTAAAGCTCTCTTGATGAAGGAACGCCGAGAGTATTAATTTTTACAGTGAGATCATTTAGACCAAGCTGCTTAAGAATATGAAAAGAAACCTGAATCATTTCAGCATCAAGGTAGGGGGAAGTACTTCCGAGAGCCTCGCCACCAAACTGATGGAACTGTCTAAGCCTACCTGCCTGTGGTTTTTCCTGCCGAAACATTGGGGAGATATAATAAAGTTTATTTAAAGGCTGCTGGTTCCCCATGGAGTGTTCAATATATGCCCTGACAACACCGGCAGTCATTTCAGGTTTAAGAGTCAGGCTTGTTTCACTGCGGTCAAGAAACGAATACATTTCTTTTCCAACAATATCTGTTTCCTCCCCTATCCCACGGGCAAAAAGAACGGTTTCCTCAAAGACCGGGGTTCTTATTTCCTTATAATTGAAACATGAAAAAATATCGCGGACAATATTTTCGAGATAATTCCATTTTCGAACTTCATCGGGAAGTGTATCTTTGGTACCTGTTACGGCTTTAATCATAATAAAAGAAATGGTGGGTTAAACGTCATAATAATTTGCTTCTTCTGTTCTGAAAAGTTCAAGAATTTCCTCAGTGGAAGGAGCATCAATTAAATTTTTACGGAACTCATCTTTGTTCATCATCCTGGATATTCTACTGAGAAGCTTGATATGTGTGCTAACAAGATTGTCCTTTCCGACAAGCAGAAAAACAAGGTGGACCGGTTGGCTATCGAGAGATTGATAATCAATAGGACGTGCTGTTTTGCCGAAGGCTGCAAGAATTTCTGTAACCGCGCCAGTTTTTCCATGGGGTATAGCGAAACCTTTCCCTACACCTGTGGACATAATTTTTTCTCTTTCAAGTACAGCACTTCTAACTTTTTCCAAGTCCGTAACTCTGGGATCTTTTTTAAAAAGGTCAATGAGCTCATTAATCACATCTTCCTTTTTTGTCCCGGACAATTCTGCGATTACAAATTCTGGTTTAAGGAGTTCTGATACTTTCATTAATTACACCGGATTCTTTTATAAAATATTTTATACAGATATTAAATTTAACAATACATGCTTTGTTAAGCAATTAAGAAAGAAAAATATTGTTCACAGCTACTCCGGTACAAAAGGATAGGTAAAAAATTGACTTTGAATAGCAAATAGATGCAAGTGGTTCCATTTTTCGCTATTCTTTCGAAGCGAGAATACCTAAATTTTAATATGTTTATATTTAATAATGTTTTTAAAGAGCATATAAATATATTCTTATAGTTAAAAGGGATTTAATGACCAAACTGGAGATCTAGATAACAATCGAGAAATAATATTAATAAATGTGCTTATGAATATTTAGATTGAAGGAAGTCAAAATTGAATCGAAGGTTTCATTAATCGCGCTATAATGAAGATTACATAAAATTATTGAGTACTAAATGGAAGACATCATAAAAATCATAATACTGGAAGATAACAAATCCGATGTAGAGTTAATTCTTGACATGCTTATTAAAGAAAAGGTGCAATTCACTCATCTTCACGTAGATAATGAAGTTGATTACCGGAAAGGAATAGAAGAATACAAACCGGATATAATATTGTCGGATTATATGATGCCAGGTTACGACGGAATGTCGGCACTGTTATTGGCAAAAAAATTAACTCCACTTACCCCGGTTATAATTGTGACAGGTTCTATGAATGAAGAAACTGCAGTAGAGTGCATAAAAGCCGGCGCAACTGATTATGTAATAAAAGAACATCTTACAAAGCTTGCCCTTTCAATTAAAAACGCAATTAAATCTTATAAAACAGAAATTGAAAGGATGAAGGTACAAGAAGTTTTGAAAGAAAAGGAAAAATTATTACGGGAAACTTTAGCAAAATTGAATTTCCATTTTGAGAATACTCCATTGGGTGTCGTTGAGTTTGATAACAAATTTCAGGTTGTAAAATGGTCAAAAACGGCAGAAGCTATTTTCGGATGGACAGAGGCAGAAATAATCGGGAAAGCTTTTGATGAAATTCACTGGGTGCATGAGGACGATGTAAAGAGAGTTAAAAATATCCGCAGTGTTTTGGCACGGGGAGAGAGCACAAGCAATGTTAATATCAACAAAAATTACCGAAAAGACAGTTCAGTGATTACATGCGAGTGGTATAACTCGGTTCTTTTGGGGGAAGACGGGAAACTTGTCTCTTTCCAATCGCTCGTTTCTGATATAACACAAAGAAAAGAAGCGGAGGAAAGATTACGGGAAAGTGAAAATAGAATGCGTCTAATAGTTGAAGGAACTCCTTATCTCTTCTTTTACACACAAGACACGAACGCAAAAACGACCTACATTTCTCCCTCAATAGAAAAGATTACCGGTCATTCGGTTGAGTCATGGCTTAAACAGTCGCACTGGTTCATCACTGATAATGAAATTAACGAACTTGCAAAAGAGAGAACCCATGCTCACTTAAGAGGCGAATTTACAGAAGGTTCAATTTTAATAGAAATAGAGCATGCTGATAAACACCCAGTTCTTCTTGAAATATTTGAAAATCCGTTAATAGTCAATGGAGTTGTTGTAGGGCTTCAAGGTGTTGCTCATGATATAACCGAGCGCAAACGTGCCGAGAAGGAATTGGTTGAAGCAAAAGAAAAAGCAGAATCAGCCAATAAATTAAAAGATGCTTTTATAGCGAACATATCCCACGAAATCAGAACCCCATTAAACGGGGTTTTAGGGATGACTAGTCTGATCAAAGAATTATACCAAAATAATATAAGGAAAGAAGATGAGGTGCTGTTTGAAGGCGTTGATTATTCAAGCAAGCGGCTTATAAGAACAGTCGATATGATTTTGAATTATTCCCGTCTACATGTAGGGGAATTCAATATCAAACCGAATAAAATAAATATATCGAATATCTGTACAAATCTTGTTAAGGAGTTTAATACTGCTGCTAACAATAAATCACTTGAACTTTCATTCCAGAATAACTGCGGAGATACGGGGGTATTTGCCGACGAATATTCAATAACAATGGCTATTTCCAATTTACTTGATAACGCGATTAAATATACCAACAAAGGATCTATCAATGTTATTTATCATAAAGAAAAAGATGGCGATTTGGTCCTTGATATAAAAGATACCGGAATTGGAATCAACAAAGAATATTTGGATCATATATTCGAACCATACAGACAGGAAGAAATGGGATATGGAAGAGCATATGAAGGGATTGGACTTGGTCTTGCGATAGTTAAAAAAGTAATCAATCTGAATAAATGTGTTATAAGTGTGGAAAGTAAAAAAGGTGAAGGGACAACATTTTCTATTAATTTCGGGAAAGGGGAACAATCCCATGAAAATAAATTTGATACAGGGAAAGCCATGAATATTATTCCTGCACAGGAAGAATTGCAAAAAAAGATGGTGCTGTTAGTTGAAGATGATTTGATGAACCAGATAACCATTAGAAGATTTATAGAAAAAAAGTTTAATGTCATAACTACAGCTTCTTCAGATGAGGCAAGGGAAATAATAAATAAGGAAAAAGTAGATATAATATTAATGGATATATCAATTAAGGGAAGCATGAACGGATTGGAACTGACAAAAGAATTAAAAGCATCGAAAGAATTTTCCAAAATACCTGTAATAGCAGTTACGGCACATGTTTTTGAGGAAGATAAACAAAATGCATTAAAAGCCGGCTGCGATAGTTATTTAGCCAAACCCTTTACAAAAGAATCGCTTCAAAAAATTATGGATGGTTTTGCGGATAAAAATAGCACATCTTAAATTTTGAATCTAAAATGTCTTGCTAAGCTTTTCAATGATACTTTTATAAAATTTTAACTTAAAAAGATCGTTCTTTATTTTTCTTAAAGAAAAGAGTTTCATTTCATTAAAGATTTGATCATTGAATTTACTTTTGCCTTCTTCGGCGAGTTTAAGGGAAAATCCATACTGTTTATGAATAATAGAAAAGACCCATCCAAGTAGGTAATCTCTAAGTGGGGGGGTGTTTTTAAAAGAATTTATATATGTCATTTCCGCCCATCCAGGACTCTTTCGATGAGAAAACTGGATAAGTTTCTTAAGCAAATTATTCTGCGTAATAGAAGATAAATCAGCCTGAGTCAACCTTTCCGCACCTTTTGTAATAAAGTCGGACAGCCAGAAATTTCCGGAGGACATATAACCAACTATATTAAATAATTTATCCTCAGATTTATAAGCATCGATTAATCCGGGTTCAAATTCGGCAACAATTACCTTATCCTGAATCTCATTACTAAGAGATTTGAATAACCTTAAATCAATTCCCTGGCTATCAGTCTTAAACCAATCGATTTTGGTAATTTTAAGATCCCGTAATACTTTAGAAAGAGTGATATTATTTAGATTAATATTCTTTTCTATTATAAATTTATCAGCGAATGACCATTCAGCCAACGCAGCTGCATCAGGTTCTAGAGTGCTTGAACAATAAGGAGATTTTGTGAGATAAAAATCAATTTTACCAGAATCTTTATCACTCACTATACAATTATATACGTATAATTTCCTGAAACCACTTGCTGCATTTTCGACATAACCGAATTCCCTGTCATCGGCATCAAAGGCAATACATACGGAATATTTTGCGATTTTTTTCCATTTGGAATGTATTTTACCGGAAGCTCCTATATCAACAAGAATGGGAGGGGCATTAACAAACTCAGGACGGTTCAATATTTTGTCAATTATATTCATTTATTATGCTTGATTTTTAATTATTTGATTCTATAAATGAAAAAATACAGAAAATATTGATTTCTTTTTTTATTTATTTAATAATTGAAGAATTGCCGAATTGAAATGTTTTCGTAATTTAGATAAACATTTTACATTAAATATTCGGGGAAAGAATATGAACATACAAAATAAAACAGTCCTTGTTTTGGGGGGATGGGGCTTAGTTGGAAGTGCATTATCCCGGAAGCTTGTTGCTGAAAATCCAAAACATATTGTTATAACATCCCTTAAATTATCCGAAGCCGAAGAGGCAGTTAAAAAACTAGAACATGAGTTCCCGAAAAAGGGGAGGAATTATTTTATCCCCTGGGGCGGAGATATCTTCGTCAGGAACGAGTTTAAGGAAATGAACCGGTTTGATATTATTTCTGACCCTGTAAAAAGAAAAACTCTTATGCAGGATATCATGGAAGAAATGTCAGATGAAATTCTAAAAAGTTCGGCGATTTATAACCTACTTACGCTTTACAGACCGGAAATAATAATTGATTGCATTAATTCCGCAACTGCCATTGCTTACCAGGATATTTATACCACTTACAGAAGCGTAACCAAAGCCATCAGGAATAAAGCCACATATGATTCTATTGTTGAGGAAACCGAGAAAATGCTCTGTACACTTTACATTCCCCAACTAATAAGACATATCCAGGTGCTTTATTCGAGTATGAGTTTTGTAGGCACGGAGCTTTATCTTAAGATAGGAACCAGCGGTACCGGAGGTATGGGATTAAATATTCCCTATACGCATAGCGAGGAAAAACCTTCAAGAGTATTATTAAGCAAAAGCTCCATAGCAGGGGCGCATACATTACTTTTATTCCTTATGGGAAGAACTCCGGAAGGTCCCATTACCAAGGAAATCAAACCTACTGCTGCAATTGCATGGAAGAAAATTGAATATGGCGAAATAAAGAAAAGAGGTGTACCTATAGAACTTGTGGATGTTCCTATAACAGAAGCTGTTCCCCTT
>PLLW01000098.1 GCA_003141435.1 Ignavibacteriales bacterium | reverse complement strand
TTCTACGATGGGCAAACAAGGCAGTTTAATCAAAAGATTAACTGATATTATAATCAGTATCTTTGTTCTGTTTATAACATCCCCTATCTTAATAATATCCGCACTAGCCATTAAATTTGAATCTAAAGGTCCGGCATTATTTATTCAGGAAAGAACGGGATTCTTAGGGGAAAAATTCAAAATGTTTAAGTTCCGTGGTATGATAGATAATGCTCTTTCATTTGGTCCGGAATTAACCCAGGTCGATGATCCGCGTATCACTAAAGTAGGAAAATTTTTAAGAAGAACAAGTATTGATGAAATTCCAAATTTTATTAATGTCATATTAGGAGAAATGAGCATTATTGGTCCCAGACCCGAAATAGTTTCAATCACGTCTGGATACAGTCCGGAGCTAAAAAAAGTATTCCAATTCAAACCTGGAATAACGGGTTATAGCCAAATAAATGGACGACAGACACTTTCTCCGGAAGAAAGAGTGAGGATGGAAATAGAATATTACAAAAATGAAAATTTCTTTCGGGATATATCGTTATTATTCCACACAATTAAGGTTGTTATTACCAATAAAGGTAATATATGAAATTAATAGCTATTCTTTTCTTATTTATAATTTTACAAATTTCAAGTTTCTCTCAGGTAGAAAATGTCCCGGTTGATAATTATGTGTATGATTATTTAAAGGTTCTATCCGTAAAAGGAATAATTACCGGCTATGATGATATGGTGCTTCCTTTATCAAAAAGGATAATTACAAACTTTTTGACAGAGGCAGAGAGTAAAAGAATGTCATTGTCTGAGAATGAAAAAACTCTTCTGGATAGAATAAAAATAAAATTAGATATAAAAGAGAATAATGCCCCTGTTCTTTTTACAGATGCATTTCCTTCCGGACTTAACTTATTCTTTAGCAAAGATAAATCTAAATATTTTTATTCATACAAAGATTCCTCTTTGAATCTTTATCTGAATCCAATTTTAGAAGATAAGTTTATATATTCCCGGGATCAAAACTCAAATACAAATCTGTTTAATTTCGGCGGGAAATTATATGGATCATATTCAGATTGGTTCGGATTTTATGTGTCTGCATCCAATGGAACTCAAACCGGCGATAGGTCTGTAGCTGAATTGGACCAGGAAATGAATCAAAGTTTTACATTCAATAATACCGGGATTAATTATTTTGATAATACCGAGGGATATGCAAGAATTGAAAAAGGGAAAATAGGACTGGAGATTGGGAGAGAACGCATACTCTGGGGTAGAGGAATTAATAAACTAATTATTTCAAATAATACCCCAGTCTTTGATTTTATAAAATTTAATGCTCAGTTCGGTATTTTTAGCTTTGACTTCCTTCATGGTTGGCTTGTACAACCTGTGACATATTCATGGGACACAATTCTCAATTCATATGTTAAAAATAAGANNTTTCTTTTTTATGAATCTGCCCAAAGATCATTAAATGATCTAGATAACTCTTTTCTAGCCTTTGATGCAAGGTTTAAAATAATAAATGGTCTGGAAATATCATCAATAATCAATTTTGATGATATAGATTTTAAAACAATTACCACTGAAGGTTTCGGCAGCATTCAGACTCGTTATGCCTGGCAATCTAATTTAATTATGAGTAATCCTATATTACCAGAAAATTTGTCTTTAGTCTTGGATTATTTGATTATACGACCTTATATGTTTACTCATTTTGGTATTGGCGAATCTTATACATATACGAATAATGGATATATGATAGGACCTAATTTACAGCCTAATTCAATAGATTTCTCACTTAGATTAAGCTATATTTTGAATCCGGAGGTGATATTATCTGCGGGATACGATAATATTAGACATGGGGGCAATGTTTATGATTCTGATGGAAATTTAATCAGAAATGTTGGGGGGGATGTATTTCAATATTACAAATTAGGAGATTCAAGAAGAACCTATATGCTTGATGGAATTCTCGATGTAACAAATAAAATATCTTTCAATTTGGAATATGAATTTACATTAGGTTTTTATCTCGGATTTCAATACGATTACATTTCTTTTAATAAAAGTGGTTTTAATAATAAAAAAGAAAATAATTTATGGGGAGTNNTATTGTATATTATTTTTTGCCCTTGAACTGTTTTTCTTTATCATCTAAGTTAACATTTTAATAATTAAGGATTTAAATGAGGGTTTGGTCAGGTGCTTTATTACTAATTTCTATTGTACTTTTCCCCCTTCAAGCTCAAACCATCAAAATTATTGAGTCAAATTCGGATCATATAAAAATTGAATTATCTTATTCTGGTTATTTCCAGCTAAAGGAAAAAGTATACCAGGGAATGAAATTTATTTATATCGAGAAGAATGGGGTAAGTTTTAGAAAACCTGGAGAACCATGGCTACCGTCTCAGTTATATAATTTTGGAATTCCCTTTGGTAAAATTGCTAATTATAAGATTCTTAACATAACTCAGGAGAGAATACCCAATATATCTGTTTTGCCATTTCCTGATTCACTAAACCAACCAATTGACAAGTTGAAATTTGATCCTTCCATATATAAGAATAATAACCTTTTCCCCCCCACGCCTGTTAATATCACTGGTCAATTCATTATGCGATATGTTAAGGGAGCTTCACTGGAAGTGGCACCATACCAATATAATCCCATAACAAGGGAATTATTATTTAATAAAAGAATTCTTGTTCAGATAAACTTTGATTCTGATTCCCATAACCAAATATCAGCAATCAATATAAAAGATAAGTTTACTGAAGATTTTGTCACATCAACATTTATAAATCCTAAAGAGGTAAAAGAATTTATTGGAAAACCTGTTACTGTAAAGGGTCCTAACCATTCTTTGGCTGATACTTTCTGGTATAATCCCTTAAAAGATTATTATAAAATATTTGTACGTACTAAAGGAGTTTATAAAATAACATATTCCGACCTGATAAATGCTGGACTACCCCCTAATAATGGTATTAATAAGGGTAATTTTGAGTTGATAAATAATGGTTTAAGAATTCCAATTGAAATTGTTGATGTAAATAAAAATAATAGTTTTGACTCGAGTGATTATTTTACTTTTGTTGGGCTGCCTCCTCAGCCAACCACCCCATATACTTATCTAAATATTTACAACCTTTCAAATGTATATTGGTTTTCATATCAGGCTGATTCGGTTTATAATTACAAAAAAATAGATGGTTTTCCTACTAATTTTGATAATGAGGTTATCTCAACAGCTACTACTCTGCACTTTGAAAAAGATAGCTTATACGAAAGGTTAGGGTATGCTCCTGATGATCATAGAGATTTTTGGTTATGGGCTTCTGCGGAAGCACGGGCAGGATCTGAATATGAAATTTTTACAAATTATCTAACTGATAGTATTGCTTATTTTATTGATAGGAATAATTTATCTGCTGCTTTAAGAGTAAATATTCAGGGAATTACTAACCCTAGTTGTAGTGCATATGGGCATAGTGCTAAAATAAAATTTAATACTCAAATAATTGCTTCACAAAAGTTTAATGGGCAAAATTCTGTTACCTTCGGTGATACTTTTAGTTTTTCTCCTAATTATCAGCCCCCAGGAATTCCTCTTTATCCAGATTTAAATAAATTTGAACTGAGCTTGGATGGTGATGTATGTGATCCGCAAGGGAACGACATAGTTAGGGTGAACTGGTTTGAATTGGATTATTGGAGAATGAACAGGGTAGATGGGAATAAATTCATTTTCTTAAGCCCTCCTGGTAGATTAGGCAGAATACCTTTTTATATGTTTAATTATTACAGCGACAACATGAATATTTATATCCCATCAAGAGGTGAGGTTATTAAAAATCCGAAAATATTACATGATGTAGACAATGCTGTTCAGTTTACAGATTCTATTGGTAGTAAAACTGAATATTTTTGCTATTCCACTGAATCATTTCTGTCTCCGGATTCAATAAAGAAAAGCCACGGTTCTAATTTAAGAAATGTTTCTCAAGGGGCTGATTATATTATTATTACTCATCCGGCTTTTATGTCCGTAGCTCAAAAATTAGCAGATTTCAGATCGAATAATTTAGCCGGATTTACTAATCCGCGTGTTAAAATTGTTAATATATTTGATATTTATGATGAGTTTTCTTATGGTTTATTAGATCCATTTGCTCTGCAGTATTTTGTTAAATATGCATTTGAAAATTGGCAGGGGCCGGCTCCAACTTTTGTTACATTATTAGGCGATATGAGTTATGATTATCGCCCTGTTTATTCTGGTAACATGCCTAATTTTATTCCTTCCATTCCTTATCAGGCGATTACTTTTGGACAAGCGCCAAGCGATAATTTAATTGTATGCATNNATAAGATTATAAACTATCCTGCTGATAATGGAAAGAACTGGAAAGAAAATGTTCTTCTCATGGCGGGAGGAGTTGATGCTAATGATGAAGCCAGTTTTGGGTTTAATGATCAAAGTGAATTTTTAGATAATACATATCTCAAACCAAATGGTATAACAACTTCTAAAGTATATAGATATCCTGATAAACCCGAATATATTCAGTTTCAGGGAGGTGAACCCGAAATTCGTGATGCATTCAATAAAGGATGCATTGTTGCTAATTATTATGGACATGGAGGGAGCGGTCAATGGGATTTAACATTTACTAATGATGATATCCCCCTTATAAACAATGGGGGAAGATTACCTTTTATTAGCAGTGTTACTTGTTATACTGCGCATTTTGATAATCAGGATTGTTTTGGGGAAATATTTGATAAAATACCAGGTAAAGGAAGCATAGCTTTCTTCGGCAGTACAGGTTTAACCTGGTGGCAGGCAGGTACAGTTATTAATGATAGTCTCTTTAATGAGATATTTAATAGAAAAAATAATTTGATTGGCAGTGCGATTCTTAATGCTAAAATAAAAGTTCCAGCTGATGGTTATATCGGATCACAGGTAGCATTATTAACTCTTCTTGGCGATCCTGCTCTTGAACTGGATATACCTAAATATGCTGATTTCCAGGTTAATTCTAACGATTTTACTATTACCCCTGCTAATCCTGTAAAAGGGGACACTCTAATGATTAAAGTATATATCCACAATGTCGGCGTTATGTTTAATGATTCGGTAACGGTTAATTTATATCAAACCCAAATTGATTCGTCTCATAAAATTGGAATGGTTAAACGAAATGGTTTTGGAGAGTTGGATTCCGCTTTATTTAGATGGATTCCGGATAAGGCAGGACTCTATAATTTAATAGTGGATGTAAATAGCGATAACCATATTGAAGAGATAGATCATAGCGATAACATGGCAACTTCAAGTCTTGCTGTTTTCGATTTCCGTGAACCGAATATAGTGCGACCTTTGAACGGTTATACAACATCTTTAAATAATATAAATTTTACGCTGGTAGATATCGGTAGTTATATAGGGAGGCAATTCAATTATAGGATTATGGTTGATACAAGTTTGTCTTTGAATTCTTCTGTGAAAATCCTTTCCCAGATACTAATGCCGGTAAATGGAATAGTTAAATGGAATATGAATTTCCCGGTGGGGGAATATTTCTGGAAAGCTATAATTTTTGATAATGTAGATACTAATAGCAGTCAACTATTAACATTTTCCGTAAATAATTCGGCTGGCAAAGGCTTTTTAGCTAAGAATAAACAGTTAAATCTGTTCGATACATATAATATGTACTATAATGTTGCAAGTGCAAGTTTAGTCATCAATACTGCTCTGCTTCCACCTAAACCCTCTAATACACAGTTCATTGATTCAATAAGCATTAACCTGCCCGCAGATGATAATGGAATTACTACATTTACAACAGATGGTTCTTATTACTACTTTGCTAATATACCTTATTATACAGGAGGCACTCCTGCAAAAATCTATAAAATCGGTAATGGACTTAATGGCACCATAAAGGGAAATAACTATGGGGCCATTCCTGGCGTTTCCATAAATATAAAAAGCGAAATATTTTATTACTCGGACGGGTTTCTTTATGCTGCAACCGGAGATAAATCTAGTTTGCTCAGAATCGATAAATCCAATGGTGATACTTTAAGAATAATGTTGGGGGATACCCTGCTTCCATCCTATGATGGATTACTTAAGGATAGCAGCTATTATGTTACGAGTGATGGAAAATATGTATATAATTTGTCTCCCGGCTGTGGAGATTATAGAAATCAATACACGATGAGGATATTTGATCCGCATAATTCTTGGAAAAAGGTTGGGAATGATATGGTCTTTACAGGTTCCTCTGCCATTGGATTCTCGGGATTTATGGTCGTGGATGGATATCTTTTTACGTATGAAAGTTATGAGTCTGGATTTATGCGAAAATATAGGTTATCGGATTTTGTGTTTGAGGAGGAATGGATTGCATTTTCAAAATTTGGTATGTATACTATTTGTTATGATTGGATAAATAATAATGTTCTGGGCTCTACCTTCAGACCCTCACCAACCATTTATACTCCTAGTTTCTATAAATTTATTGGAACTTATAAGGATACCAAAGGAAATGCTCTTACTCAGGATATTGGTCCTGCGCTTAATTGGAATTCATCTAAATATAGTATCGATTCTACGGCATCAAAAGGGAAGTATAATGCTTTTATTTTAGGTCTTAATAAAAGTACCGGTAATTATGATACCCTTAAAACCAATGTTCCTCCATCTATGACTATAAGTGACATTAATCCTAAAAAGTATGAATATCTGAAGTTCGGATTAAATTTTATCGACACTTCCTATGGAGCCTCGGAACCCCTGAAATTGCAGAACATTTCTGTTGATTTTGCTTCATTACCTGAAATATCAATTAATAAGAATAATTTTACATTTACACCCGATACTCTTCTGCAGGGATTTACTACTGCCACAAACTTGCAGGTCTTTAACCTTGGAGAATCTAATGCCGATAGCGTTACGCTAAGCTATTATGCAAACAATGCTGATTCAGCTTTTTTAACAAATAGGATATCTATTCCGAGGGATAGTTTTGCAATTGTAAATAATATTATAAATACTTCTTCATGGTCCCCGGCTACACTTTATAATACAAAGGTAATTGCAACAATGCCTTACGATGATATCTTTTCTTTTAATAATAGTGTTGAAAAAAGCTTTTATGTTGTCAGAGATTCAAGCAAACCCACTTTTAATATTACTTTTGATGGAAAAGAAATAGTTAATGATGATATAATTTCTGCAAAACCGGTAGTTTTAATTACCATGAATGATAACAACCCGCTTCCCATGGACACATCTGCATTTACAACACTTATTTTTGACAACGTGCCATTGAGTTTTACGAGTCCCGATCTGAAATTCTCTTATACTCCTTATCCTAATTCCGAGGCTACAATAAAATGGACGCCCACAATTCCAGACGGTAAACATGTACTCGAAGTTTTAGCCAAAGATCCATCAGGAAATTTCTTTGATAGCGTTTCCCATAAGTATGAGTTTTATGTTTATAATCAACCAGATTTAATGAATGTATTTAATTATCCCAATCCATTCAAAAGCAACACCTATTTTACATTTGAAATACATGGGCAGAATGCTCCACAGGAACTAACAATAAAGGTATTTACTGTTGCAGGACGGATGATTAGGAATATTTCAGTTCCTCCGTCAGATTTACAGGTTGGGTTTAACAAAATATTTTGGAATGGCAGGGATCAGGATGGTGACGTAGTTGCAAATGGGGTCTATTTTTACAAAATTATAGCTAAGAATAATGGAGTTGTTAAAACAACTATTGAGAAATTGGCTAAAATCAAATAAATGATAACTTTTAATAACAAATAGTAGTATAAAATGTGCGGAATTGTTGGATATATCGGAAATAAAAATTGTATTCCTATTCTATTAAATGGATTAAAAAGATTAGAATATAGAGGTTATGATTCTGCCGGAATCGCTTATATTGCTAATGGGGAAGCCCATTTTGTTAAAAATAAGGGGAAAGTTTCATCCTTGGAAGATAAATTGCGTAACCTTAATATCGTCTCTAATCTGGGAATTGGGCATACTAGATGGGCTACGCATGGCGTTCCTAATGAAATAAATGCGCATCCTCATTTTAATATGGCGAAAAATCTTTTTGTTATTCACAATGGTATTATTGAGAACTACCAAACTATTCGTACCAGCCTTATAAATTTGGGATATAATTTCATTACAGAAACTGATTCAGAGGTGATTCCTCATCTTATTGACCGTTTTCTCAACGAAGGTCATTCTTTGTGTAGATCGGTTCAGTTTGCATTAAATGAAGTTCAGGGTACGTATGGTATTGCTGTTATCTATTTGAATGAACCTGATAAAATTATTGCCGCAAGAAAAGGTTCCCCGCTTGTTGTTGGAATAGGGGAGAACGAAAATTTTGTTGCCTCTGATGTTTCTGCAATTTTGGCATATACTAAACAAGTGGTCTATCTCGAGGATGGCGAAATGGCTGTGGTCTATAAGGATCATTTTACTGCTAAAACCATCGCTGATGTCGAAATTGAAAAAGAAGTTACCGAAATTACAATGACCCTCGATGAAATCGATAAGGGTGGGTACGCTCATTTTATGCTTAAAGAAATCATGGAGCAGCCCGATTCCGTTCAGAACTCAATGAGAGGAAGACTCCTCTTTGATGAAGGAACAGCTAAATTGGGCGGACTTGAAACTGTTGCTGATAGACTTGTCGATTCTAAAAGAATTATTATTTCAGCATGCGGTACTTCCTGGCATTCCGCTCTTGTCGGCGAATATATGCTTGAACAAAAGGCTCGCGTTCCTACTGAAGTGGAATATGCATCAGAATTCAGATACAGAAATCCTATCATAAATAAGGATGATGCAATCATTTTTATTTCCCAGTCTGGTGAAACTGCTGATACCTTGGCTGCTTTAAGAGAAGCTAAACAACGTGGTGCTCTTGCCATCGGAATATGTAATGTTGTAGGAAGTTCCATTGCCAGAGAAAGCATGTCGGGTATCTATACACATGCAGGTCCTGAAATTGGAGTTGCTTCTACTAAAGCCTTTTCCTCGCAATTGATAGTCCTTGCCCTAATCACTCTTATGATAGCAAGAAGAAAAGATATGAGTTTGGTTGATGGAAAAAATATTGCCGTGGAGATGGAAAAACTCCCTGATAAAATCAGGCAGATATTAAAACTAAATGATGAAATTGAATTCATCGCAAACGAATTTAAGAGTTCTAGGAATTTTCTTTATCTTGGAAGGGGATATAATTTTCCTGTGGCTCTCGAAGGAGCCCTAAAACTTAAGGAAATTAGCTATATACATGCTGAAGGTTATCCTGCCGCTGAAATGAAACACGGTCCTATAGCTTTAATTGATGATAATATGCCGGTTGTTTTTATTGCTCCCAAAGATTCTACCTATGATAAAATTGTTAGCAATATCGAAGAGATTAGGGCTCGTCGGGGGCGGATAATAGCTATCGCCAGTGAAAATGATGATAATATCGATAAACTTGTCGACTATTCAATTAAAATTCCTGATACAATTAGAATGCTGATGCCTATCCTTTCTGTTATTCCTCTCCAATTGCTGGCTTATCACATAGCTGTTAAGAAGGGATTAAATGTAGATCAACCAAGGAACTTAGCTAAAAGCGTTACTGTTGAATAAAATTATGGGGAGAGGAGAATTCTTCTTAAGTTTAATATGTAAATATTATAAACTTTTTAGGAATTTTTATGTCATGTAAGAACGTTCTGATCATGGGCGCCGCAGGTAGAGACTTCCACAATTTTAATGTAATATTTAGGGATAATCCGGAATATAATGTCGTTGCTTTTACAGCAACTCAGATTCCGAATATTCAGGGTAGAATATATCCTGCTCAGCTTGCAGGAAAACTTTATCCCAAAGGAATAAAAATCTATGACGAAAAAGACTTAACTGTTTTAATTAAAAAACTTAAAGTGGATGAGGTAGTCTTTGCTTATTCCGATGTCAAATTCGAATATGTAATGACTAAAGCTTCCATTGTTAATGCAGCCGGTGTATCATTCCGACTGCTTGGTGCTGATGAAACAATGATCAGGAGCCGCAAACCTCTTATTTCAGTAATTGCTGTAAGAACGGGGAGTGGTAAATCCCAAACCTCCCGCCGTATTGTTCAACTTCTGAAAGATGCGGGCAAAAAGGTAGTTTCCATCAGACATCCTATGCCTTATGGTGATCTTGTAAAACAAAAAGTTCAAAGATTTGCATCGATTGCTGATCTCAAAAAAAATAAATGCACCATAGAAGAAATGGAAGAATATGAACCTCATATCGCTATGGGTAGTGTTATTTATTCCGGTGTTGATTATGGTGCAATTCTTGCTGAAGCTGAGAAAGAAGCTGATGTTATAATTTGGGATGGTGGTAATAATGACCTGCCATTCTATAAATCCGATCTTGTCTTCACGGTAGTAGATCCTCATCGTGCTGGACACGAAATGAACTACTATCCCGGTAATACTGCATTAAGAATTGCTGACGTAGCTATCATAAATAAAGTTGGTTCTGCTGAACCTAAGAATGTTTATTTGGTGCGTAACAACATTAGAAGCGTCAATCCTAATGCACAAATAATTGAAGCCGCATCCCCCATATTTGTTGATGATCCGGAATTGATCCGTGGTAAAAGAGTTCTGGTGGTTGAAGATGGTCCCACTCTTACTCATGGCGAAATGGAATATGGTGCCGGAATGATTGCTGCCTGGACATACGGTGCTTCTGAAATCATAGACCCCAGAAAATATACTGTAAAATCAATTACAGAGACATACAAAAAATATCCTAAGATTGGTATTTTGCTCCCAGCCATGGGATATGGTGATGACCAGATAAAAGACCTTGAAAAAACAATCAATCAAACTGATTGTGATTCAGTCATTATTGGTACGCCAATCGATCTCCGCAGAATTATAAAAATCAATAAACCTTCCACCCGCGTCCGTTATGAATTACAGGAACTCGGTGGTCTTACCATAGAAGCGATTCTGAAAGAAAAAGGATTGATTTAATTTTCTTATTATTGTTTTGAGTTAAGGTCAAATATATTTATTTTTACGCTCTCGATTGTGAGGGGCAGATAGCTCAGTCGGTAGAGCAAAGGACTGAAAATCCTTGTGTCGGGGGTTCAATTCCCTCTCTGCCCACGAAAGATAAAGACTTGTAATATATCGACTTACGAGGACAAAGAGTCTCTGGAAACGGAGGCTCTTTTTATTTGTAGTCACCCATGCTTGTCACCCAAAATGCACTTTATCGACAGCTTTTTTGAATATTTGCATATTATTTTCGGTGTAAAATTCGTCAGTGATCTGTACGCTTGAGTGATCTAAGAGGTCCTTTACTATACTGCGATCTGCGCCGCTATTAGCTACCCATGTTGCGAAGGTTTTGCGTAGTTGATGAAATGTATAAGCGTGTTCGATCTTATGGTCCCTAACTAGTCGCTTAATCAGTCTAATCCAAAACACAGGAGTCGAGCGGTGTGTCGAATACTGCGGGAATAACCGACCTAATTTATTACAAGAACCTCGTAGTGTTTTTAGCAGTTCAAGCAATTCATCAGACAGGGGGAAGGGGTAAAATTGCTTTGTCTTTACGTTATATATTTTTATATAACCGTGATCTAAAAATACGTTATCCCATGTCTGTGCTAACACGCTCGAAGCCCTCGCTCCGGTCAGCAATGCGAACATGATAAAATAATACTGGTGAGGAAATTCAGAGCGATTTTTACTTTCTAATAAGATTGCCTTTATAGCATCGGGAGGTATTGAAATTGGATTGCCTTTCGGAGGTTTTCTCGTTTCAATTATGAACCTATCGAGATTTTCGATATGTTGGAAAAAATAATTGAACATAGCTTTTAATTGTCGGGTATGTTTGGCTATTGTGGAGGGTGACAGTTTGCGGAGTATGAGCTCAGAATCTTTTTTCTTATTAACTTGAAAAGTACGCTTGTCAAGGAACTCCACAAATTTAATATAGTGCCTCTGAGTATATTCACTCAGAGGCTTGTCGCCAGCAAACTCAAGGAACAGATTTTTAGTTTGTATGTATGCAAGCTCGGAGCTGTACGTTAAGGGTTTGTTTATTTTCCGCTTCGACTTGCTTATGAACTCAGCGAAGGCTTCCGTAAAATATAAAGTAGTCCTTTTGGTGTTAACACCCCGCAAGTGTAAAATTTCCTTTTCGAGCAGTCCGGTATCAAATCGTTTTTGGTACTCCTTTGCGAGTCTGCGTCCGTTCCTATCGTTCGGTATTTCAGTAGAGAACTGCTTTCGCCGATCTTTAGGATTGGGCTCACTTTTATCGTAATAACGTAAGTGAATAAACTCTTTATATATTAAGAATGACATATCAGTTAGCAGAGAATTTTATAATGCCTTTCTGTAAAGCAAGGTTCATTAAAATATAATCTTCTTTCAAGTCAAGCCCTTCGAGCTTAAAGCATTTATTCAGCTCAGGTAATTCAGCAGTCGGAGTCTCAAAGGTTTTATTTATTTCCTTATTAACCTTTATAAGCTCGGTATTTAGTTGATTTACTTTTGTGCGAGAAATTTTTTTATACTTTAACATGGAAAACTCCTTAAGTTAATGAGCAAGAATGATAATCATTCCGACTATTCCAATTACAAGAGAGACAATTAAATATGTGTTTACTCCCTTTTGTACGCTATGCAAATTATCAATCGCTTGGGTTTGGTTTTTATTTGTTTTATCAAAATTCTGGCTTTCAGTACATTGTCTTTTTAGTTCAACATACATCTTCATTTCATCCGTAGTCAGGCTATCCTTCGCTTGCAGCCTTAATAAAACCTTATCATTACATGGGTCGAATTTGCTTGAATCCGTTTGGGCAATAGTTGAGCCAACGAGTAATAAGGTTAGTAATATAACTTTCATATTATTCCTTCTTTTTAGTGAGTAATTCTAATTTCCCCTGCAAATTAACCAATTCCATTTGTAAAGATTCGATTTTTTTCTCCTTATCGGTAATAACCGATTCATAACGCCTTACCAATGCGTTTGTTACTTCCATTGAGTCACTCCCACCGTTTACCGTTATTTGATCTCTGCCTTTTACAATTACCTGCATACCCACACCCTCCATTGCTTGGTTTATGTTATTGAGTCTTTCCTCTGCAATTTCGTGTGCGGTAGTAAGTAATATCTTCTGTTTTTCCTCTAACACAAGCCAATCGTCAAGTGTCGGACGTGAAAGTCTGGGGTATAACGGCTTTAGTTTCGCCCTAAGTGTCTGTTTGGAAACTCCACTTTTAGTTAAAATTTGCGTTAAATCCATATATAAAAAATAAATTTACTATTTTGTAAAAAAACACTTGACATTTACTAAACAATATTTTACATTTGTGTAAACAATTAAATAAAGTTCAGAATATTTAACAAAAATTAAGGACATAAAAAAGTGGAAGATAACAAGAATATAGAAAACAAACAAACGGAAGATAAGACAACTCACATTGTCCTTCCTCGAAGTTTGAAGATTCGTCTTGATAAAATAAAAAGGGAAACCGGAAGATCACTTCTGAACGTGAATATAGAAATAGTACGTGCTGGCTTGGATGCCTATTATAAGAAAGGGCAGACAGTTGCATAATGTTTTCCTTCTTTATCCAAACTTATATGAGAAAACAATGACAGTCAAAAATAATCAGACAATAATCCAATCAGAAACCGAAAATAATGGAGGGACGAGCTTGAGATCATTACCCATAGTTCTAATGTCAGCAATTCAATCGTACGGTGATCTCAGAAGGTTTGAGTCTGCAATGCCTGAGATATATGACGTATTTGAGGAACTCTCAGACCTCACAGGGCTTGCAGAGAGCACGCTCCGCAGTTACACTAATCGACACGTTCCAGTTTATCCGACACTCTCGACACTTCTTTTAATATGCAAAACTATAAGTGATAGAAAACCCTTTGACGCTTTCGTAAAACTTGGCTCTTTTATTCTCGGAGAGAACGTTGTTAACAAATGAGTTAATATTAAACGAGATAACAGACGTGAAACGCTTACTGCTTAAGACACTCGGCAAGGAAGCAGAGAGCCAGATAACAGAATTCTCGCTTACTAAAACCGCTCAGCTATTACACATGGGAATTGAGACCTTGAAACTTAAAGCGGACGCTGGCGAAATTCAGGCTCTTACCGAAATAGTCGGAGGGATTAAAATTTACCGCTTCTTATTCAGCGACATTAAAGTTTATCAGCAAAACCGCAGACATTCAGCAGCTCCTTATAAGGCAATGACAGGCAAGGAGCTTTTTATGAACATAAAAAACGGAGTAATAAAATGACAGCACTGACTATGCTACTTATCGTCCTTGTAATAGCCTCTCTAATCGTTTTCGTGTTAACACGTAGGCACTATAAAAACAGATATAATAAAAGATCACAATTATTATATACGAGCTTAAATGAATTGAGAGACTGTCAGGATAGAATATTCAAAATGAAAGCCTTATTAAAAGGTATGCAATAAATAAAAAGAGCGGAGTGACAAGCTCCGCTCACTATAACAAATCGCCGAAACAACGGAGTAACGGCAAAGGAAATATAAACAAATGGCAAATCTAATGCAACTTGGAGCGGAGTTTGAGGATATACTCACGCTCATAGAAACAAACGAAGGGGAAATTACGCAAGAGATCGAGGAAAAGCTCGCTCACGCAGAAAGTCTTATCAGTTCAAAGGTCGATAATATCGGCTACTATGTACGCAGTAAAGAAAAGGAAATTGATCTGTTAAAAGAGTTTGAGCTCTCAGCGAGCGGACAGAGAAAAACAGCCGAGACAAAACTTAAAAATTTCAAAATCTGGCTTGCAAAAGCAGTCAGAGCTTTCGGTACTCTGGATAAAAATGATGTCAGGATTTTAGCCGGACAAATCGTCAGGATAAAAGACATATCAAAAAATGTCGCAGTTCTTGAGGACACTTTAATAGAGGACACTTACAGGAAAATCGTTATCACGCTCGATCTTACTATTGATGAATTTAACAAGCTCAATAATAAGAGAGGTGTACTGAAAACCTTTTTAGACGCACACCGGACAAATCAGGTCGAAATGCTCGACGATAAAAAAATCAAAGCGGCAGTCGAGGCGGGAGAGAAAGTTCAGGGAGTTGGTACTCAGCTTAAATTTAACACCCAACTATTGGGACTTAAAAAATTAGAGGTAGCAAATGAAATATAATATTCATTTATGTGTAGTCGGGGAAGGTTGGAAAGCGTTTGAAGTTGACAGCAACAGCGAAGAATTGAAGCGAAGGAATATCTCAATCGGTGACGGAGCTTCAATCGGTGACGGAGCTTCAATCGGTGACAGAGCTTCAATCGGTCGCGAAGCTTCAATCGGTGACAGAGCTTCAATCGGTCGCGAAGCTTTAATCGGTGACGGAGCTTCAATCGGTGACAGAGCTTTAATCGGTGACAGAGCTTCAATCGGT
>PLLW01000078.1 GCA_003141435.1 Ignavibacteriales bacterium | reverse complement strand
ACTTACCCCGTAGCGATTAGAAAACTAAGCACTCAACTGTAGAATGAGAAAACCTGAATAATAAACAGAGGGCGTAAAATATTTTTCGATTCGTGATAGTGATTTTAGTGAACTGTTTTTAAGAGGAGGACGAGAGGTAATATTTACGGGTTTGGGGAGATGGTTTGGGAGTGCGGTATGGAGTTAAAGTAGTTTCGAGGGGTTATTTGGGGTAATTTTTAAGATGCACTGAGCCGTATCTGAGTCGCTCATCTCGGCTTCATCTCTCGCATCTGAGCCGTGTAGGATATAACATGTAGGGGCGTCTAATAATGATACACATGGGTGGAATTATTTACCGGTGTACTGATATCATACAGCAGACGGGAAATGAATGGGCTTTTTTAACTTTGACTTATTTTTCTATATTATTGTTAATTACAAATCGCACATTTTGACAATGAATCTCCTTAACATTTCAATTATAATTTCTGCTAAAAACGAAGCCGATAGTATACCTTCTCTCTTTAATTCATTGAAAAATGTTGATTATCCTAAAGATAACTTTGAGATAATTTTAATTGATGATAATTCGACTGATCTTACCTTTTGTAAGGCATGGGGTTTCCAGAATGATTTGACAAATCTTAGGATTATAAAAGCTGAAGATAAAGAATATCAAGGCAAGAAGGGGGCGTTGGCTGTCGGGATAAACAATGCCATGAATGATTATATATTAATTACTGACGCTGATTGCTGTGTTAGTACTGCGTGGATGAAAAGATATTCTGATAAATTTAATGAGGGTTATGATTTCCTGTTTGGAAATGCTCCGTTTATAAATGAACCCGGGCTGGTTAATGCTATTTCCCGTTTTGAAAATCTGAGGACATTCTTTCTTTATACAGCAGCATGGAAACTGCATCTCCCCTATTCTGCTGCAGCAAGGAATTTTGGATTTAAGAAATCATCCTTCTATAAGATTAAAGGTTATGAGAATACAAGGGAAACGATGAGCGGCGATGATGACCTGCTGATCCGCGAGGCTGTTAAAAACAAAATGAGGATAGGGTATATTCCTGATAGTGATGCGGCTGTTTATTCTGTTAGTAAGGATACTATTAAAGACTACCTTGCACAAAAGGCAAGACATACCAAAACATCCATTTATTATTTACCAATTCACAAGATAGCCCTTGGGGGATGGCATTTAATAAATCTTGCTGCATTGTTCTCACTGTTTTTGGGATTTTATAATAAATGGTTTTTCGTTCCTACTATTATTAAAATTTTAGCTGACCTTTTAATAGTTAAAACTAATGAGGGAAAATCGGGTTACAAATTCGGTTGGTTTGAGATTATATATCTTCAGGTAATTTATGAAATACTTATTGTAGTGAATTTCATGAATGCGCTTTTCAGAAAGGATAAATGGAAATAATAGAATCCCCTTCCTGGCTGAATGCAGAGCATCCCAACTTTGAAAGATGGAAGAGGGCACGAGAAATATCAGAGGAAAGGGGAAAATTTGTTAAGCTGATCATTTCAAAGTTCATTAAATGCGAGCAATTAGATATACTTGAATTGGGTTCGGGCGAAGGCGGGACTGCTTCAGTATTTTCAAGGGACAATAGATTTATAAGTCTTGATCTAAGCCTCTTAAGGCTTAAGAGACAACCGGATTCTATAGTGCGGATAAATGCTGATGCGCAGAGACTTCCATTTAAACATTCTACGTTTGATTTAATAATATTGCAGGATGTTATTGAGCATTTGCCTTCTAATATTGGACTACTTGGTTATTTATCAGGCTTTGTTAAAAAAGACGGGATAATATTTATAAGTACTCCTAACAGGTTTTCTTTATTTAATATTATTGCTGATCCCCATTTCGGACTTCCATTAATATCTGTAATGAGAAGAGAGCAAATAAAAAAGTATGTCCTTCCTCTTATCAGAAAAGAGGATTCCTTACGAAATGATATTGCACAACTCCTTTCACTAAAGGAATTGAAACAGATGTCCGGTGATTATGAGGTTATCCTTAATACTAAATTTGCCGTGTCAGAACTGATTAAAGGAAATAAGGGAGTGATCTGGAGCGGTTTCCACATAAGACTTCTTAATATAATATTATGGACAGGTCTTGATAAACTAATGTTAAAAGGGGCAAACGATAAAGGCTCTTTGCTTAATTATTTCTTCACCCCTACTTTTTATTTAATACTAAAGAGAAAATAATTCAATCTTTTATTTGATTTGGAAGTGTAATAACATATTTTTGGACACAAAATAATAAGTAATATGACATACGAAGAATTAGCAAAATTATCGGTTGAGGCTAAGAAGATAGCTCTGCCTCCTTACTCCAATTTTCATGTTGGAGCTGCTTTGTTAACAAAGGGCGGGAAGGTTTACCTTGGCGGCAATATTGAAACAAGTTCCTACAGTTTAACTATATGTGCGGAAAGGACGGCGGTTTTCAAGGCGATATCTGAAGGAGAAAGGGAGTTTAAAGCTGTTGCAATTGCAAGCGATTCCCCTGATTTTTGCCCTCCCTGCGGATCATGCAGACAGGTGCTATTCGATCTCTGTGGTAATATTGATGTTGTTTTGATCAATCATAAAGGGGAGATAAAAGTTCTTAAAATGTCTGAGCTTCTTCCTTATGCATTCAGTGATATCGATTTAAAGAAGTAGAGTGTAGCGATACAATGGATATCATATCGATAATTAGAGGAGCAGTTGGGTTAATACTTATACTCGGCATTGCATTTCTGTTTTCTGCAAATAAGAAATCAGTTAACTGGAGATTAGTTGGTATGGGGCTTCTCATTCAACTGATATTTGCTGTTTTTATTATTCACAGTGAAACATTGCGGGCGTGGTTCTTCCCTCTTGGCTGGCTGAAAGATATTGTAAACTGGCTTGGTGCTGCGATAGTAGCACTTCTTGGATTTACACTTGAGGGAAGCAAGTTTGTTTTCGGAAAGCTTGGCGCAAGCACCGGCTCCGACAGTCTGGGGTTCTTTTTTGCTTTCCAGGTACTACCTACAATCATTTTTGTATCTTCATTAGCCGCACTTCTTTATCACCTTGGGATATTGCAGGCGGTTGTAAAAGGAATGGCGTGGATTATGGCAAAGCTTCTTGGTACCAGTGGAGCTGAGACTTTATCCAATGCGGCAAATGTATTTTTAGGGCAAACAGAGGCTCCCCTTCTGGTTCGTCCATATATCCAGACCATGACACAATCTGAATTACTTACTATAATGATTGGCGGCATGGCGACTATTTCCGCGGCTCTTATTGCGACGTACAGTCTGATGCTTGGACAAGCATACGCTGAATTCCATCATATAGCTGTGGATGCTGCCCAGTTAAAATTTGCTGTGTCTTTATTGGCTGCAAGTACAATGGCATTTCCCGGTTCCATGGTGATTGCTAAGATTTTATATCCGGAAGCGGGTGATCCTGTAACAAAGGGAACAGTTAGATTAAAGATTCCCAAGAAGGATGCGAATGTTATAGACGCTGCAGCTACAGGCGCCGGTGATGGACTTTGGCTTGCTCTTAACGTAGCTGCAATGCTTCTTGCATTTATTGCCCTTATAGCTCTATTTAACGCTGCTCTCATTTGGGTTGGAAATGTGACGAGCCTGAATGTCATGATGGTTAAAAACTTTGGGCAGCCTCTTTCCATGCAGCTTATTTTTGGTATATTACTACAGTATATTGCAATGGGTATTGGCGTTCCTATACATGATGCACTGAATTTTGGAAGTCTTATAGGCACTAAGACCGTATTAAATGAATTTGTTGCATATCTTGATCTTACCACAATGATTAAGAACGGTGTTTTAAGTGAAAAAGCAATTATAATGGCAACATATGCTTTATGTGGTTTTGCAAATTTTTCATCTATAGCAATTCAGATTGGTGGAATAGGGCCAATGGCTCCTGACAGGAAAAAAGATATAGCCTCTTTCGGGCTTAAAGCAGTATTGGGCGGATGCCTTGCAACTTTGATGACCGCTACACTTGCGGGTATTTTAACACAATAAGGGGTGAATATGAATCTTAACCTGAACCTAAAATATAAAGAACTTGCTGATCTCTTAAAGGAGACAGCCCCTTTTAAACCTGACCTTTCTCTAATATTAGGAAGTGGACTTGGAAATTTTACTTCTTCAGTAAAATTATTTAAGACAATTTTTACAAGTGAACTTCCCGGCTACCCCCCTTCCACAATTATCGGACACGAAGGAAAGATTCATTTTGCGGAATACGAAGGAAAAAAGCTTCTTTTGTTCCAGGGACGTATACATTTCTATGAGGGATATCCAATCTCAGCTTGTGTTTTACCTGCTTTTTTATCCCATAAGCTTGGATGCAGTAAGATTCTAATAACAAATGCAGCGGGAGGAATAAATCCTAATTTCCATCCCGGTGATCTTATGCTGGATATTTCATTTAATTCCTTCACAATAAAAAAAGAAATATCTTTACTAATTGGTCCCATGTCTGAAGAAGGAGCCAATAATTTAAGGGACTTCCCCTCAGAAGCTTTCAACAATATTATCAGAAATGCGGCCCATAAAGAAAAAATAGACTTAAAGGAAGGCGTTTATTGGCTTTCCAAAGGTCCATCTTACGAAACGCCAGCTGAAATTAAAATGATGGGTAAGTTTGGGGGTGATGCTATCGGAATGTCTACTGTTCATGAAGCATTGTTTGCTGCGTATTGTGGACTTGAAGTCGCTTCAATTTCATGTATTACTAATTATGCGGCAGGCATTTCAAAATCAAAATTAAGCCATGCTGAGGTTACTGATACAGCAAATATTGTTAAAGATAAATTTGAAAGACTGGTAAAAAGAATCATTTCGCTGGTTTAATTCCCTTTATTCAATTTTAACTCTAAAGTATTTATCTCTGAGAGCCAATTTTTATTGACTTTCTTTCACTTAACGAGTAATTTTAATCCTTAATTATTTTCAAAATTCAAATGGAAATAGAATCATAATATGAAAGAAATCAGATTTAGGCTGGCAATTATCATTGCCGCTATTGTTTTCAGTGTTTACCTTTTATATCCCACATATGTCGATTACCAGAAAACCAAGAATTTGAATAAGGTCCTGGATTCAAAGAAAAAAGATCTCTTAGTTGGTAATCCAAATATCAACCCGGATCTACTAGATAAAAAAGTTAAGCAGATTGAAGATAGCATAAAAGCTTCCGATCCCTCGTATGTTAAGGCCAGAGCACAAAGAATTAAACTTGGGCTGGATCTTCAGGGAGGTATGCGTGTTGTTCTTGAAGTTAATACTACTAAGCTAATTAATAAAGTAGCTAAAAACCCTGATGAGGTTTTCAAAGGTGTTATAGCTGAATCAGAAAAGGAAGCTGCATTATCTGACGAATCTGTCGTTGATATCTTTGCCAGAAAGCTATCTCAAAGAGGGATTAGAATGAGCCGATATTTCGGTTCAGTAAGAGATGACGACAGCAAGATAATATCTGATCTTAAAAAAGACGCTGAAGATGCTGTAAGCCGGGCTATGGAAATTATCCGTAACAGGGTTGACCAATACGGCGTTTCTGAACCATCAATTCAGAGACAGGGTACAAGAAGAATAATAGTTGAGCTACCTGGTGTGGCGAGAGAAGAAGAAGCTAAACAACTTTTACAGGGAACTGCTTTACTTGAATTCAGACTACTTAAAGATCCTGAATTAACTTTTTCGATAATGCAGAAAATTGATAACGTACTTGCAGGCAAATCTCTTATTGATTCGACTAAATCCGATTCAACTGTTGCCGCAGATACTAACAAAACTAAAAAACAACTGGCTAAAACCGATACTACGGCTGAACAGAGACAAAAGGATATTGAAAAGAACCATCCTTTCTTTGCGATTGCTCATTTATTAGATTCTCAGGGACGTTCCGCTGATGCAGCTGTTAGAGGTGATGAGAGGGATAAGTTAACAAGATTATTGAACAGACCTGATGTTCAGAGTGCTATTCCTAATAATGTTGAATTTATCTATTCGGCAAAACCTTTTAAAAACACTAATGACAATAAAGATTATTATACTCTATACTTAGTCAATAAAGAACCGGAATTAACCGGCGGGGTTATTACTAACGCGAGAGCAAATATTGATCCTCAAACAACTTCCGCGGTTGTAGATATGGAAATGAACTCAGATGGTGCTGCCGAATGGTCAAGAATCACGGGGGCTAATATTCATAAGAGAATAGCCATTATTCTTGACGGTGTGGCTTTCTCTGCCCCGGTAGTTCAAGGCAAAATTCCTGGTGGGCGTTCCCAGATATCAGGAATGGCTAATATGGAAGAAGCCAAGCTCCTTGAAATTATTCTCAAAGCAGGTGCTCTTCCGGCTCCTGTCGATATCATCGAAGAAAGAACAATCGGACCTTCATTAGGACAGGACTCTGTTACTAATGGATTAACTTCGATGGTAATAGGCTATATCTTGGTTGGTTTGTTTATGATTTTCTATTACAGGAGATCAGGAGAAATTGCTGCTGCAACACTTACTCTTATTGTATTATTCGTATTGGGAGTTTTAGCAGGATTCGGGGCAACTCTCACATTGCCCGGTATGGCTGGTATAGTTCTTACTATGGGAATGGCAGTAGATGCAAATGTTCTTATTTATGAAAGAATAAGAGAGGAATTGGGTACTGGCAAAACTATTAAGGCTTCCGTAGAAGGCGGTTTTACTAAGGCGATGCCTGCTATTCTTGACTCAAATATTACAACTTTCTTTACAGGTATAATTCTATACCAGTTTGGAACCGGTCCTGTTCAGGGGTTTGCCTTAACACTTATGATCGGTATTATCACCAGTTTGTTTGGTGCATTAGTTATTTCCCGTGTAATCTTCGATTGGATGGTTGCTAAGGGAGCAAAAATCAGTGTCGGTTAATAAACTTTTAGGAATTTAATAAATGCGAATATTTGAAAATCTAAATATAGATTTCTTAGGAAAAAGAAAATTCTTTTATATTTTATCTTCTTCCCTCTTTTTGATCGGGGTAGTCAATTTTATATTCAGAGGATTTACATTCGGAATCGACTTTAAGGGTGGCTCTGAATATGTTCTTGAATTCCAGAACCCTATGACTGTTGGAAAGTTGAGACCAAATATAGAAAATATTGGACTTGGAAATGTTGAACTGAAATCATATGGCAGTTCTAATGCAAT
The DNA here is from genome assembly GCA_003141435.1 of Ignavibacteriales bacterium. Taxonomy (GTDB): domain Bacteria; phylum Bacteroidota; class Ignavibacteria; order Ignavibacteriales; family Ignavibacteriaceae; genus Fen-1301. Next base: position 11,236 of record PLLW01000078.1, on the reverse strand, counting down.
AATTATCAGAACTGAATTACAAACAGTTCCACAAACCCTTTTCCCCGGGATTATAAAGAAAATTAATAGCCAGATAGAAAATATCTATCCCGGTCTTCCATACCAGATTGTCGATTCTACAGCGAAATCAGTTACATACAACTTCCCTAATTCTGATACCGCCAATGTTATGGTAGATAGGTTATTCCGGGAGGGATTCCAAACTTCGAAAACAACGGCTGATTTAACCAATACAAAAATGACTGTCAGTATTGGCATTTCAGATTTAATAAAAATAAATCTTAAAGAAAAACTAAAGGATAATACTTTCAAAGTACTGAAGGAAGAGCAGGTAGGCCCTAAGGTTGGAGGAGAATTAAAAAGAAATGCTGTTATTGCTATATTCCTTTCTCTGGTAATGATCCTTATATATCTTGGATTCAGGTTCAAGTTCATCTTTGCAGCAGGAGCAGTTGTTGCCCTTTTCCATGATGTACTTATTACTCTGGGACTTTATGCGGCTCTATATAATATTATACCCGGGTTAAACCTTGAAATTGATCTTACAACTGTGGCAGCTTTCCTTACACTTATTGGTTATTCAAACAATGACACAGTTATCGTTTTTGATAGAGTAAGAGAAATGATGAAGGTCCATAAAACCATGCCTATAGAAGAAGTGGTCAATCTTGCTATCAATAAAACTTTAAGCAGAACCTTAATTACTTCGGGTACAACTTTATTAACCACACTTGTTCTTTTAATATTTGGCGGCGAAGTTATAAGGGCATTTGCTTTCACAATGTTTTTCGGCGTTATTATCGGAACTTATTCTTCAATATTTGTAGCAAGTGCTCTTGTGGTTGAATATGCCAACAAGACTAAGAAGAAACTTCAGTTCTGATTAAATATCTATTTATAAAGACCCGGTTTAGCCGGGTTTTTTATTATAGCGACAGATCACCTGATTTCTTTGACAAATGCACTTCTTGTTAAAGGAGGTAATTCCGATCCTTCTCCCCTTACTGCTTTCCATATAATTTCATTGAACTCCCTTTCGGGAACCGCATCTTCGACTGTAAGGTTTAATTCTCCACACTTTTCTCCACCAAATAATCCAGCCCTGTTCTTGTCATTAAGATCAATCAATGGTTTAACAGCATTATAAAATTTCAAATCAGGAATATCAACCATAGGATTTAATATTGGGGCTGCTGATAAATCAAATTGTGTCATCGGCTTAAGTCCAAGTATAAGTTCCATAGTCTTCAATACACTACTTGAAGTGTACATCGTATGGTCAACAAATCCCCTTTTCACATAAGGCCCTATCGCAAGCATGACGGACCTGTGTGCGTCAACATGATCCGAACCATTCTGGGCATCATCCTCAACAACAAAGATTATGCTATTATTCCAGTATTTACTTTTTGATATAACTTCTACAATTTGCCCCAGGGCATAATCATTATCTGCCACCATTGCATTTACTGTGTGAGCCCCTTTCCTGGTTCCGGAAGTATGGTCGCTGGGTAATCTAATTAATTGAAATGAAGGGAGCGAATCCTTAGAACTTAGATTATCAAAATCCTCCTTCCATATTTTGAAACGGTATTGATCTGTAATATTCAAATCAAAGCCGGGATATTTTTCATAAGTTACAGGTATCAATTCAGGAAGGGCTCCGGTATAGATTCCTTTATTTTCTTTAACAAATTCACCATAGTTCCTATAGCTTAATCCTTTGTTGATGACCTGATTCCATATATATCCGGAGGAAGGAGAAGCTATTGCCTTTCCTCCTTCATAATCATAAGTCCCTCCCCTTCCGCCATAATAAGTCGGCCAGGTTTTTTCGGTATAATCTGTAGCATAAGCAGCGGTTGACCAGTTATGCCCATCGGCGCTGATCTCAGCATCGGCATAAAAATTATCGAATAGAGTATATTCTTCAACAAGTTTATGAGCATTAGGTGTGATATTGGCACCAAAAAGACAAAGTGAAGAATCGCCGTTCCCTTTGGAAATATCCCCTAGAACCTGATCGTATGTACGGTTCTCTCTAATAATATAAAAAACATGCTTAATCTGGGCGCTTCCTTTCTCATCATGTGTAACAGGAATAACCGCCTGATCGGAAGTGGGAATCTTTTCATTAATATAAGGAGTGTTATTATAAACCTGTGCTGAAAAATCAGCCAATTGTTTTTCATTGGGGAAATTGATAATTGAAAGAGTGCCCTTAAAAAGACTTCCTATAAATTGTTCATCTTTGTGTGAAGACTTTGTCCCGGGTTTGGGACCTTTGGGATTCGCCATTGACATAAGCCCTTTCCCATTTGCAACCAATAACTGATTTTTCTCATTAAGATATTTTACCGATGTTGGATACCAGCCAACGGGAATAAACCCTATGCTTTTGGATTCACCGGGTAAGGAGATATCAAATAAAGCCAAATAATTATTATCCGCATTGGCAACCAGCAAAACCGATTCATCTTTGCTGAAGGTAATTGCATTGGGAGTGCTACCGTATGGTACATCAGGTTTTAATGCAGAGTTTATCCTTTCCGATTCTAAATTCTTATTGAGATCAACAACAGAAGCTGAATTATTATTTGCGTTGGTTACAAATAACCTGTCATCATTTTTAGAAATTATCATTTCACATGGATGGTCGCCTACTTTAATGAAAGTCTCTATCTCGAGATTTTTCAGGTTTACCTTTGTAACTTTCGATCCTCCCCATAAGGAGACATATGCATAATCTCCTTTATGGTCTATAATTACATCATAGCATTCCAAACCGAGATCTAGTCTCTTGATTAATTGCTTCTTCTCAATGTCATAAAAATATATGGAATTACTCCTCATTGATACTGCGATTATATAGTTTTTGGCAGACCAATAAGTTAGGCCCGTTACAGAAATGTTCTTGTCATTGTCTGATCGTAGATCTAATGAATCTTTAATATTTAATATTCCCTGACTGAAAGCATAAGTGTATATTTTATCATTATTACCACCGGAAACAAATAGGACAGATTCATCATTATTAAAGCAGAGCCCTCGCCAGGTTTTAGCAATTACAAGTCTCTGGATTTCTTTTTTTGCCGACAGGTCAATTACGGAAAGAGTATTCTCCCCCATACCACAGTTGGCTGTTATTGCATATTTTTCATCCTTAGTAAAAACAAGGTTCATTGGGAGTTCCCCTACACCTATATTCTCTCCAGCAGGAGTTAACTTCCAGCCGTTAGGAAGTAATGTATAACTGCCATTATTATTGGGAATTTGATAATTATTAATCAGCTGATTTGATGTGCAGCCTGTTAATAAAATTAGAAGCAACAGGGATATAATATTCGATTTCATAACACAATCACCACTTTAATGAAGGACGTTTTTTAGAATCATACCATGAATATTTTCTTAGATTACTTTTTCATCAACTTTATCTACATTAAATCTTATTGTTTTGGCCCAGGTATTTTTCTCTTTTTTAATATATTCAGAATAAGCAGCCTTAAGAACAATATAGATCCAAAGCTGACAATAAGAAAAATACATTAACAGGATCAATCCGACTTTCCCAATACTGTCTTCATTATCGTAGGATATAGCAAGCATAATTTCAAAGATGAAAAGAATCATAGCCATAATCCATACAAAAGTATATGGGCCCGGGAGAGAAATGCTTACTAAATTCAAAAGCCCTATGATAAATAGAAGGTCTGAAATTATAATAGCAGCAAAAAAGACATAATAAAGAGCCAATGTATAAAGGATGTCAAACGCAAGGCGCTTGTTCTTGAACTTTGTTAGCTGTTCAGCGAATTTAGAGATAACATAATTATTCCCTCTTACCCAGCGCATCCTCTGTTTTATCCAGACCCTCCAGCTTTCCGGTTCCTGTTCATAAGTGATGGCATAAGGAATAAATTTTATTTTATATCCCTCCTGATAAATTCTAATACTAAGTTCTGAATCCTCAGTAAGAGCTTCCTCATCCCAACCATTTAATTTTTTTATTAGCCAATTCCACATAACGAAATTAGTCCCAGGTAAGGTAGCAATATTATGCATCTGCCATCTCCCGGCCTGAAGCATTGACTGAAAACTTAATGTTTCAATGTTAATAAACCTCGTTAACCAGTTCTTGTCCTTGTTCACTGTCCTGAATTTGCCAAGTACGGCGCCAAGCTCCTTATGTTGGATAAGCTGTGCAACCAAATAGCGAAGTGAATCTTTATCCGGTGTGTTATCTGCATCATATACGGCAATGATCTCTCCTTTCGCAACTTTCATCCCAATATTTAGAGTACGAGATTTTCCCTTACCCCCTTCTCCTTTTGGTATGTCAAACAACTGAACGCGGCTATCTTTTTCAGCATAACTTTCTATGATTTTTTTCGTAGCATCTGTAGAGCCGTCATTAATTACAATAATCTGCAACTTATCTTTCGGATATACAATTTTTAACATAGATTCTATTGTATTCCCTATAACTATTTCTTCATTATGTGCAGGAATCAGGATTGAACAAGTGGGATAATCAAATTCCATCTCATTGACTTGTTTTTTTTCCTCCATAGATTTTACAATATTTATGTAACCATAAACGGTTAAAACAAATTGGTAGGCAATCATAAACCATATAAGTATAACTGCAATTACAAAGAAAAAACTTAAACTGAGTTCTAAAAAAGGCATTAGCGTTTGTATGATTGAATTATGTGGTTAAATATTTTCTTCTGATTATTTTTAATAAAAGGTACATGCATAGTAATAAAGTAACTGCCAGTGTTCCGAAAATAGCAATGCCCGTGGATGACCAAAGAGAAGTTAAATTTATACCATAGGAGAACGAATTACCTACTCCAATCTCCACAAAATGTTTACCCGGCGGAAGGAATATGCTAAAACAGTCATTGCCTTCCATTATCGTAAACTTATAATCCTGCTGGTCAACTTTCACCCAAGTGGGCTCCCTATTAAGTGATATTAGGGCTCTGTTCCGGGAATCGTATACAATTTTAATATCCTTCATACCGTACGCCACAGACATCAGGTTACCTGAGAAGGAAAGTATTTTGGCCTGAAGTTCATGAGTTGAAAATGAAGTAACAGCCATATCTGAAAAAGCAATAATATGTTTTCCGGCAGGTATAGGAAACCTGTTATCCCTGAAGGGTGCAATCGGATTACCATCTAATCTAATTTCTTTTACATTATTAGGCAATTTTAATTCGAATGAATTTGGCGAATTGAACTCATAACCATTCTCCAGGACATTATATTCTATTCCAACTGAAGCTGCATAAGGAAAGTAGGAAAGATCCTGAGCATTTACACTCGATTCGGAATAAATTACACAACGGGGTGCTCCTACAGAAGCAGCATTAATAAGATCAAAGCTTTCTGTCCCGGTCTGAATCAATGTCGGAAATGGAGTTATTACCCTTTCTTTCCTGAAATTAAGTATGTTGAGATCCAGTAAAAGTTTAGAATCATCTCCAACCATCTGAGAATAGAATTTTCCCATATCTATATATCTCCTGGGATTAGTAGACCAGAGATTTTCGGGATCTTCTACATTAAGAGAAAAACCATATTTCTTTTGAAGCTGAATAATGTTCCCCATATCTACTGCTATATATTCTTTCACTTCCGGTGAACCGTAGCTATCCATTGCTGTAACGACTATTTCAAATCCATTCTTGTTTCTTGCAACCTCAGTGAATGTATTTAGGAATAAATTATATGCCGAATCTATTTTTTTTATCCTATACTGAATGATTTTATTTTTAATATCATTACTGTTTTTCCAATATGAAGTGGAATTCGGATCGAATATTTTAAGTAAATCAAATCCGTATAATTTCATTACCTCATTCCTTGCTGAAGGGTGCATCGGGGTAAAATATTTCGGATCTTCTAAACCCTTTGCAGCCTCAAAATAAAGTTCAGCCAAATTAACGCCGTCCCAGTCATAACTTTCAAGAAACTTCCGAAATATACTATTCATAGCCGTAAGGCAACTGTCATCGGTTAATGCCACAGGATAACGCCAAGAAGGGCGAACATCTTCATTCTTATAATTCTTTTCCCTCCACTGAGGGTGATCATTCCAGAATTTCTGACTTACCTGAGGCGGTTCCAGCCAGGCATATACTAAAATACCGTTAGCATGTGCAAGATTTATAAGTCTTTTATAATCATAAGTATACTTTTGATACTCATGCCATCCAGCAGCATGAATTATTCTAATTCCCTGGTTCACCCATTGTTTTACTAAATTTTCAATGCTGTATGTATGCCTAAAACCAGGATCAAAAAAGACTTCAAGGTTATCCTTTCGGACAAACGGTCTTAATTTGAAATATCTTTGAACATATTCCATTAAATAAGGATACAGGCTATAACCCATCCGGGAATAAGGATCAAAACGGGAATTAAAGAACAATAATTTGCCTTTTCCTATTTGCCTGCCAATCACCATTGGCATCTCAGTTATCTCATCAACACAGAAGGTTTCATCCTTAGGTTCAATTTCAATTTTATTTACCAGCTCAAAGTAACGCCATGATATTTTCTCTTCCGGAAAGAATTTATCTCTAAGCCTATTAACCCTTATCTTATTTTGAGTAAATTTAATTCCTAATTCAGTTGCTACTTCATTCTTTGTATCCGTAATAATATTACCACCATTTTCTATAAAGGCGGATATTATATCGAAATCTTTATCCTCCAAGGAATCAACTATTGCATTAGGAATTATCAGAAGATTATATTTTTTAAGGTCAAGATTTTGTCCAAGGAAAATAGTATCCACATTAATATTAACACTTCGGAAAACTGATGCAAATGAAGCCTGATCATTATATGCTCCGCCTTTAGAAAAATAATTCCAAAGTATTACAGGCCGGGCAATATTCCAATCTTCATTTGAAACAAATAAGTTATTAAATATTTTTTGTGCTCCATTGGATATTTTTTCAGCAAATGTTAACTCATGCTCAATGAATTCAGTTGGTTCAGCCCGATAAAATTCTCCCGGCTTTAACTCTATATTCCTTGTAACCAGTCCTTTTAATCTTTTATCAGAATAAATTTTTTCTTTTATATCTCCGTTGTGAGCATAGTATGCTTCAACTAAATACTGTTCGTCAAGGTTTATTGTATAACTCTGGGAACCAGTAAGGATAATCCTATCTTTTAATTTTACCCAATTGGTTTCATCCTTCAGATCTATATAAGTATATCCAAGTGCAGTTATTCCGTCAACAAGCTCTTTTAGTAAATCAAGGTCAAGAAATTCATGGAAGAAGCAGGAAGCAAAACCATCTCTCACATATAGATTTGTTTTAGCACCCTTAATTATATCCTGAACGGCTTTGCGACTTACATTTATATCGGGATCAAGAGGTACATATCCCAGGTTTTCGGGTATTATTTTCTGCCCGTAAAGATCCTTGTTAATTATATAGGGAAAATACTGGCTATGATCAAAATCCTCTATCGCCAGCCTTTGCTCCATAGCCGTACTGAAATATTTTGAAATAATTTTATAGAGAAGAATTGATGCCGTATAATGAGGGGTTTCCCAAATCATCGGATACAATCCGTTTTTCATGAATTCCTGGACACCCAATTCAATTTTACGGGATATCGAAGCCTCAGTTTCATCCTTAATGGGTTTATTTGTTACTTCATCCCAGAATTCAAAGTCAGAAGCAGTTATTCCCTTATATTGGTGGGTGATTCCATGCATCACAATTGTACCGCCGTTTCTAACCATATACTTTAGTGCGTCAACAAGATCCGGTTTATCAAAAAGACTGATCCGTACACCTGCTCCAGGATCAACGTAGAAAGGAATAACTCCTACCTCGAATGGGATTCCCCTCTCAGACAAAAGGTCTGCAATATCACGGAGTTTATCCGGATTATCCATAGGGGATATATCTTCTATTCTTATTAAAGCAGAATGGGATTCTTTATGATTTTCTCCCAGAATATCGTGCAGCATATCGGCAAAAAGAAGATACCTGTCATTTTCATCAGCATATGAAAACGGAGAATCTGCTACATATATTATGTTTTTTGATTTAATTATATAAGGAGTTTCCCTCCTTTTCTTAGATGAGTATGTGGTAGCAAGTACCTGTACTCCTTTTTTATCAGAGATATTAATTATGCTAGTATGCACGTCCCCTTTTGTAAATATTTTACCACTGCTTTTTACAAAATCATAACCAGAAGTTGAATCATAGCTAGTTACATTAAATCCAAAAACCTTTGAGAGATTATGACTTTTTGAAAATTCAACAAACCCTGTATAGAGCCATGTAATCGGTTTGGTCGAGGCAAGAACATCATTAAGAAAAACATCAGGCACTTTATTTTTCAGTCTATAACCAATATAAAATATATAATCAAAGTTATTTAATTCATTTTTGTAATATTGATTGACACCGATAAGTGTAGTTTTTGTGTTAAAATGACCCATTAGAGCAGCTAGCTGCCGTCCATCAGCAAAAGCAAAACTCTTCAGGTCTGTATTTCCTTCAGTAAGAATGAGGATTTTCTTTTGAGTACTCTCCTGGGCATAGGATCTGTCTGCATAAGAAAATAAGAAAGATATAAGGAGTATATAGAACAAAGTCGCTGTTATAGTTTCGGTGACAGCTTTTCTTATATTATGATTCATAAACTCTAAATTTATTTGTGAGGAATAAATTCTTCAACCTTTGTTTTGGAAATATTAAAGTAATTCTTAATAATCTGAACTGTTCTTTTTGATGATAAGCCATCACCATAAGGGTTAACCGCAGAAGCCATCTTTTTGTATGCTGTTTTGTCTTCAATTAATCTTTTTGCAGTCTTGAATATAGTTTCTTCATCCAGTCCAACCAGTTTAACAGTTCCATACTTTACAGCTTCCGGGCGCTCAGTTACTTTTCTTAAAACCAATATAGGTACCCCAAAATGAGGACCTTCTTCCTGTACACCTCCCGAATCTGTTATTATTAAATACGTCTTCGACATAAAATTAACAAAGTCAGAATAATCCAGAGGAGCAATTAAGAAAACGTTTTTCATATTATCCAAAGTTCCATGTACCACATCTCCAACTACAGGATTTAAATGTACAGGAAATACAAAATTAAAATCAGGATAGAGTAATGCTAATCTTTTAATTGCCTTACAAGCCCCTTTCATAGGTTTCCCCCAATTTTCACGGCGGTGCATAGTAAGAAGAATTATTTTTTTCTTCTGTAATATAATTTCATTTAACAGGGGGACAGTAAATTTATAATTCTTTTTAATAGCGATATTCAAAGCATCTATTACAGTATTTCCGGTTACAAAGATAGAGTTCCGTGAAATATTTTCCTTTAACAAGGCTCTTTTTGCGGTTTCCGTAGGAGCAAAGTGTAAATCAGTAATTGCGCTCGTCAGTCTGCGGTTTATTTCCTCAGGGAATGGATTTGCCTTATCATTTGTCCTAAGCCCAGCTTCGACATGCCCTACAGGAATCTGATGATAAAAAGCAACCAAGCTTCCCACAAATGTTGTTGTAGTATCTCCCTGCACAATTACGAGATCCGGATGTTCTTTTACAATTACATCATCAAGCTTTTTGATAGTATTTTGTGTAATTGTAACCAAAGTCTGCTTTGGCAGCATTATATTAAGATCGTAATCGGGAACTAACTTGAAAATATCAAGCACCTGGTCAAGCATTTGGCGGTGTTGTGCTGTAGCAATGGTGATAACTTTGAAATATTTCTTCTCTTTTTTTAATTCTAAAATAACAGAAGCTAATTTAATCGTGTCGGGTCTTGTACCAAAAATAACGGCTATTTTCTTCAATAGAATCCTTAATCAATAGATATTAGTTAATTTATAAAAATAATTGTAGTTTCGATTAAATCAAAGACTTATTTGCTTACTTTATTATAAGTCCTTTTTAATAACAAGAACTGTTGCATCATCCTCCCATTTTTTCCCTTTTCCGAAGGAATAAGCTGCTTCAAATATTTTGTATAATAAAGAATCAGCGTTCTCATCTTTGTTCTCAACGATAACAGATTTAAGTCGTTCAACTTCAAAAAGTTCTGACCGCCCGTTTTTCCTTTCCAGAATTCCGTCAGTCACCGACACAAAAATACTGCCCGGGTGGATTCTAATATAAGAACGCGAAATATCTAGATTTGGAAAAGCGCCGATGACGATACCGGTTGGATCAAGGGTCTGGAAATTTTCACCATCAAATAATAATGGTGAAGGATGTCCGGCATTTGCAAAAAGAAGACTTCCGTTTCTTTCAAGTTCAGCATAAAAGAGAGAGACAAATTTTGCCGAATAGACACTTTGGTAAATGACTGAATTGAGCTTTTTAAGAGTATGTATCATGGTCATTTCTTTTGCGAGTCCCATTCTCAGCCCTGTTATGACATCCCTGACCATAAGGGCTGCGGGCAAACCATGACCGCTAGCATCACCGATACAGAATCCCAGTGTATTATCATCCAAGGAATAGTAATCATAAAGATCGCCTCCGACCAGTTCTGCAGGCTGTGATTTAGCAGCGATTTGATATCCCGGAATAATAGGAGGTATTGATGGCAGCAAGCTTTGTTGAATCTGTACAGCCTGTTCCAATTCATTCTTCACAGACTCGGAAGTCAGTCTATAGTTCAATGATGTCCGGATGGCATTAAGACATAGTTCAATCTCTTCGCGAATCCAACCGCTTTTAAGTTCAAACACAAAGATCCATTCATTCGAAGGGCTTCTGACAAGAAAGGCAGCATGAGTTTTATAACCATCGATATTATCTTCTATACCATCAATACTGAACACCGGGCGGTCGAAAATATATGTTTTAGATTTCATTACCAGTTGGACAGATGGATCATCAACCGATATTCTGGATTTAAGTAAATTTTTAATTTTGGGAGATGTTGAGATTAAAGAATACTCTGCCTCAACCCTTTCGTAAATACTTCCATTTATGATGTTTAGATCTTTACCAAGAGTTTTTTCAAGTTCTTTAACAATTGAGAATAAAAAGTCTTTCCCTGTCTTGCCCAAACCGATCTTATTCTGAAGAAAATCCAGTTTGCGGTAAAATATTTTGGGTTCTATCATTTATAAACTATAATTATTTGTAAAGTACTAAAATAATGAAATATTAAGTAAGACAGGTTATTGTTGAAGGTAATACCTCAAATCCGATATGGGAGGT
>PLLW01000025.1 GCA_003141435.1 Ignavibacteriales bacterium | reverse complement strand
TACCTCCCATATCGGATTTGAGGAAATAAACAAAGCATTGACATTAGTGCTTTATACCTATAATTTATAATTAACAATTGACAGGAGTTTGCGGTGGAAAGGCTTCTTAAGATATTTTTAATTTTGTTTTTGGGCGTGGCAGTTCTTCATGCGCAGGGGAATAAAGAGATAACCGATAAAGCCCAAAAGGTATCAGTAAGACTACAGCAAAAGCTTTTATTAACTGATGACCAGACAGCCAAAATTAAAAGTTTAATCATTGATAATTTCAGCCAGATTAAAGCAAATAAGACCAGTGTTATTGAAACGAAGGTAGTAAGTCTATTAAATGACAAGCAGAAAAATAAGTTTAATATTATCAAGAAAGAATGGCTCAAATCACTGCAAGCACAATAAATTATTAAACAGGGCTCATAATAATCCATTATGAGCTTATCTTATTTCCCATTAAATAAAGAACTATACTTTTCACTCTTCAATTATTATTATCTTTTCCCCATTTCAATACTTCAATTCTGACTTCAGTAATTCCGCTTTTAATCATTCCGAGTATTTTTGCTGCACCGTAAGAGACATCAATGATCCGTCCATTAAAGTCGGGCTTTCTATCATTGATCCTTAGTACAACGGACTTATTATTCAGAAGATTTATTACTCTTAAAACAGTATTATAGGGGTATTTAAGATGTGCTGCGGTAAGGTCATTTTTCTTAAATACTTCTCCGAAATAAGTTTTTTTTCCATCAAATTTATCGCTGTAATAAGACGCTATTCCAGTTTGGGTTTCAAGAACAGGGGCGTTGGCGTATTCGTCTTTTATGACCGGCTCTTCTGTTTTTTCATCACTTTCAGACTTTACAGTTTCATTGGGATATTTGTTTTTAACTTTATTTCCATTAGAGGAGAAACGAGAGGAACTGCCGCATCCTTGAACAAGAAGGCATAATAATAAAAATGGAATGATTGTTTTCATCTAATAATTATTATAATAAGGAGGCAGCTTTGATGATTGCCGTTTCAGTCCTTAATCTATTCTCAGCTAAATTATATATGTTTTCCGGATTAAACAATTCCAGTTCATCATGATCAAGCCCTCCTTCAGGTCCGAATATAAAATAATAATTTATATCAGGAATAATTTTAAGATTGGCAATGGTATTAGAAGAATTCTGTTCGAATCCTATTTTTCCTCCATTAAGGGCGAATATTTCCTTTACTGAGTTAACAACTTTAAGATTAGGCACATGACACCTAAGGGATTGTTTCATAGCAGAGACTAATATTTTATTCCAGCGATCTGTTTTTTCTCCTTTGGCGACAGTTCTTCTTGACTCAAATATTATAAAATGTGTTATACCAAGCTCCACACATTTTTCCAATGCAAATTCGAACCGATCTGAATTCCTGAGTTTTGGAATACAGAAGAAAATATTTTGCTTATAGTTTTCATAGTGGTATGTTTTAACAGGTTCCGCTGAGAGTGAATATTTATTTATCTTGTCTAATTTTGATTCATAGATATTTCCATTCCCATCAGTAATGTAAATGATATCCTGTTCAGAGTGTCTCATTACTTTTATAATATGGTTAAAATCTTCACCCTCAATTATTATTTTGTTATTAATTATTCCATCCGAGGAATAATATAATTCAATATTAGATAAATGTTGGTCATTCATAAGTCTGAGCCGGGTAAATTATTTTAATTATAATGTAAATATAAATCAGGCAGAATAGCATTACAACAAGGAAGGTGAAAGTAACTTATAATAATAATTAAAAGGATATGCCTAGGTCCAGGACTAATTCAGAATTTAATTTTTCATTAAAAGCTAACTCCATACGAAGTATTTCATAAGGAAGAATAAGGAGGGTAAAGCCGAAACCAAATCCTGAATCAAAATCCCTAATGCCCAGGCTCTTATCACGCTGTTTTACTGCTCCGGCATCTCCAAATATTTCCGTATACAAGGCAACCCTGTAAGACAGAAACTGTTTTGGCACAACCGGTATAAAATCCAGATTTATATTTTTATCTTTGATAAGGGGGTGGAAAAATTCAAGTGAAGTAAGAAGATAATCATTCCCTTCCAAGACATCATGTAAATAGCCCCGTATATGTTCCTGATATCCAAGGACAGAATAATCATAATAAGGAATTTCTTTCCCTGATGTTAACCTGGTAGTAAACCGCCATTTACCAAAGATATCCCAGAACAATGGACGGTATTCCCTGAAATCGAAGGTATAGACCTGATAGTTGATATCATTTAATCCAAGTCCCTTCATTATAACGCCCAGCGAACTATATATTCCGTTTCTTGGAAACTGCGCAAGATCTCTTGTATCAAAGACATAACCTGCACCACAAAATAACACCCTGTCTATACGCTGATCTGAAGCATTTATTCCCAGAAAATATAACGGTGTTTCTATATAATTATATCCGGCGGTAATCGAAATATTATGAAATAAGGAAATCCTTTTTCCGACAGTAATTTGAGCATTTATCATCTTCTGGTCAAAAACGGCACCATACTGTTGCTGCGCAATTAGACTTTTATTCTCAATGGAATTATATGATAATTGTGCATCGAAGTAAATATTTTGCTTATAGTTTAAAATAGGTATTATGTAATCTAGAGTTAAGGAAGGATCATAGCCAAATCCGGCTTTAATTCTCACGGTTTCGTGCATCCCCCTGAAGTTCTTAACCGCAAGATCTAATCCGTATGAGATTTTATTCCAGTCCCCATTCTTCAGTTCGGCGAAAGGAATCGGCCATATATACCATGATTCAACGATATCAATTACCGCTATTATCTTATTTTTATAGTTTACCGGAAATATCTTGACCTGATTAAATAAATCAAGACTGTATACCCTGTCTTTATTGTATGATGCTTTTTTGTCTGTAAGGGTATCTCCTTGCTTGAAAGTCAGTTCGCGCAGGATAATAAAATCCTCAGTTATATTGTTCCCCCTAATAATAATTGTATCAATCTTTACGGAATAAGTACCCGTAATAACAGTTGAATCTTTTCCCTGGGCAAATGTTTTTAGAATGGAAATAAATAAAATAAATAAGAAGATGTTTTTGAACATAGTGGTATTATTTATCGGCAGAAGTTATATTCGATGGCGATACATTTATCCTGAATTACCTGAATACCTTCTTCTTCTGCGGGTTTCACAGCATCATCATTTCTTATCCCAAGTTGCAGCCATAAAATTTTTGGCTTCTTAACAAGAACATCCGGAATAAGATCTGGAATGGCATTTGAATTTCTGAATACATCAACAATATCAATATCCTGTTCAATGTCAGTCAGTTTTTCATATATCTTTATTCCTTCAAAATCTTTTTGGACAGGATTAACACCGATTACATTATATCCACGGTCTTTAAGGAACAGTGCTATTCTTCCGCTATCCCTTCCCGGCTTATTTGAAATACCTACAACAGCGATAGTCTTAGCTTCTTTTAATATTTCGCTAGTAGTTTTCATAAAACTTCTTCTGTATAAGATGAAAGAGGGGCACAGGTACAGACAAGGTTCCTGTCACCGTAGGCATTGTTAACTCTGCCAACAGATGGCCAAAACTTGCGGGTCCTTGTCCATGCAGTAGGATATGCGGCTTTTTCCCTTGAATAGATATGTTTCCATTCATCGGTAATAACCATTTCAGCGGTATGAGGAGAATTTTTCAAAACATTATCAACCGGATCGGCTATTCCTGTTTCTATTTCCCTTATTTCTTCTCTTATGGAAAGAAGAGCTTCGCAGAATCTGTCAAGTTCTTTCTTGGACTCACTCTCAGTGGGTTCAATCATCAAAGTCCCTGCTACAGGAAAGGATACTGTTGGAGCGTGATATCCATAGTCCATCAGCCTTTTGGCAATATCTTCAACTTCAATATGGGCAGTCTCTTTGAATTTTCTCATATCAAAGATTAATTCGTGAGCGACCCTTCCGTTTTTCCCAGAATATAAAACATTAAAAGTAGATTCAAGTTTGGCTTTCAGGTAGTTGGCATTTAATATAGCGGTCTTAGAGGCTTCGGTTAATCCTTCACTTCCCATCATCTTGATATACGCATAAGAGATAATTAAAATATTTGCACTTCCCCATGGTGCCGAAGATACAGAGTGAATTCCTTTTGCATGACCAAGATCAACAACGGAATGGTTTGGAAGAAATGGTGCCAGATGTTTCGCTACTGCAACAGGACCAACCCCGGGACCCCCACCACCGTGTGGTATACAAAATGTTTTGTGCAGATTAAGATGGCAGACATCGGCTCCAATAATAGCAGGACTGGTTAGTCCGACTTGTGCATTCATATTTGCGCCGTCCATATATACCTGTCCTCCGTTCTTATGAATGATGCTGCATATCTCCTTTACATCTTCCTCAAAAACACCGTGAGTGGAAGGATATGTTATCATCAAAGCGGCGAGGTTATTCTTATTCTGCTCAACTTTCGTCTTCAGATCTTCAATATCAATATTTCCCTCAGAAGTTGAATTAATTACAACCACTTTCATCCCCGCCATGGCTGCACTTGCAGGATTTGTACCATGAGCCGAAGCAGGAATAACGACAACATTCCTGTGCCCCTCTCCCCTGCTGATGTGATATTCTCGAATAACCATTAGACCGGTGTATTCTCCCTGCGCACCTGAGTTAGGTTGAAAAGATACCGCCTGAAATCCTGTTATTTCAGCCAGATCCTTTTCCAATTCTTCTATAAGCTGCTTATATCCACTTACCTGTTCAACAGGAGCAAAAGGATGTATCTTACTGAATTGGGGCCATGTTATACCGAGCATTTCAGTCGTAGCGTTAAGTTTCATCGTGCACGAGCCTAAGGAAATCATTGAATGCATTAGAGAAAGATCTTTATTCTCAAGACTTTTAATATACCGCATCATTTCAGTTTCGGAATGATAAGAGTTAAATACGGCGTGCTGTAGGTATTCGGTAGTTCTGGTAAACTCAGCCGGATAATCTACTATTACTTTTTCCCCCAGAATTTTAATTGCATTTTCATCAACTGCTTTATTTACGGCTGATGCAAATACCGATATGATATCTACAATATTTGAAAAGTCAGTAGATTCATTTAATGATATCCCAATTGAGCCATTCTTGAAATAGCGAAAGTTCATTTCATTCTTTTTCGCATTCTCTACTATGCGCGTAAGTTTCTGAATTGAATCATCACCCAAGTCGATATGAAGCGTATCGAAATAGTTTTTATTTATTTGTTTATAACCAAGCTTGCTTAATGATTTATCCAGCACTTTTGTAAGCTTATGGATTTTCCCAGCAATTCTTTTTAATCCATCAGGTCCGTGATACACCGCGTATATACCAGCCATAATTGCAAGTAAAACTTGCGAAGTACAAATATTGCTTGTAGCTTTTTCTCTTCTAATATGCTGTTCTCTGGTTCCTAACGCCATCCTGAAAGCAAGCTTACCGTTGGAATCAATTGATGCTCCTATTATTCGTCCAGGAATATACCTTTTGTATTCATCCTTAGTTGCAAAAAAAGCAGCATGCGGACCACCAAAGCCCATAGGGACACCAAATCTCTGTGAGCTTCCCACGACACAATCGGCTCCAAACTCTCCCGGCGGTGTAAGTAACGAAAGGCTCAGAAGATCAGCCGCAGTAATAACATAAGTATTATTTTCTTTTGCCTTTTGGAATAGATTTCTGTAATCATAAATTTCCCCCTTATCAGATGGGTACTGGACAAGCAGTCCAAAGATATTTTTATTTAATTCTAATGTATTATGATCCCCGATAACTAACTCTATACCTAAAGGTTTGGATCGTGTTTTCAAAACATCCATAGTCTGGGGGAAACACTCTTCTGAAACGAAGAATTGATGTGCTCCCTTTTCTTTTCTTAATGAATGGAACATTATCATTGCCTCAGCAGCGGCTGTACCTTCATCTAGCAAGGATGCATTTGCAATTTTAAGACCCGTTAATTCAGTAATTACTGTCTGGAAATTTATCAGAGCTTCTAACCTTCCCTGCGATATTTCTGCCTGGTATGGTGTGTACTGGGTATACCAGCCTGGATTCTCAAG
>PLLW01000061.1 GCA_003141435.1 Ignavibacteriales bacterium | reverse complement strand
GTCAATATAGAATAGGTTTATTACTGTGGAATATTTAAGGGGTAATTGTTCAATCATTTTATTAATAAACTGGTTAAGATCTGTTTTTTCCAAATCCTCAAAATCATAATTGCTTTGTAGTTCCAATTTATCATCTATCGAAAACATATCGTTTTCTATCTTTCTGCGTTTTCCCGATAACCTTGTTAAAGCAGTATTATATACTATACTGTAAAACCAGGTGGAAAATTTTGCGTCATTCTTGAAATTCCTTAACCCGTTAAATGCTCTTAAAAAAGAATCCTGAAGTACTTCTTCGGCATCCATTTCATTCTTCAACATCCTGTTTAGAAGTGAAAATGCCCTTTTCTTGTACCTGTCGACCAATATAGAATAATCAGAATGATTCCCATTCCTAATGGATTCTATAATTTCTGGATCTGACAAGTCTTTCATTGATTATTAAGACTATAAATAATAGGAAAAGGTTACTCCATAATTTAATAAAAAAATTAATAGTGAAATCTGTAACCTTCTATAATTTTTGTTGGTCTTAAGTTTTAGGAAGGAAAAAAATAGTTAACAAAGTATTTAATCATTAATCCACAATAGCAATTAAAGGAGTTAGTTATGAGCGAAGGAGTCGTTGGAGTATTCGTACCGATAATATTTTTTATAGTAGCTGGTTTAGTTTTGGTAACGTTCTTTTATCTTAGATCAAAAGAAAAACAAATGCTGATTGAAAAAGGACTATCATCAGATGAAATAAAATCTTTTTACGATAGAAAGAAAATTGACCCTTATATCTTAATGAAAATTGGCATTATCTCAATTTTCTTTGGTATCGGTTTGGGCTTTGGCATGATGCTTAAGGAATATACCACTATGGATTTCTGGATTCCTTTCCTCTTGTTTGTCTCTACAGGCGTAGGCTTTGTCTTAGCTAATATAGTTGGTAGGGCAATGTTAAAAAAAGAATCTTTACCTTAATAATGTGTAATTATAAAAAAGCGGCTCTTAAAGCCGCTTTCATTAAGCTTGTCTATTTCTGCGCTTCCAGCCATCGTTCCGTATCAATAGCCGCCATACAGCCTGAACCCGCCGCAGTAACTGCTTGACGGTAAACTTTATCCGTTACATCTCCGGCTGCAAAAACTCCCGGAATTTTAGTGTATGTCGATCCCGGTTCTACTTTCAGATATCCTGTTTCATCCATATCAAGTATTCCTTTGAATAGATCTGTGTTTGGTTTATGTCCTATTGCAATAAATAACCCATCTACTTCATATTTCTGTGTTGAACCATCAACTGTGTCCTGTAGAATAACCCCGTTCATCGTTTTCCTTCCTCCTTCTTCTTTTCCCAGGACTTCCTTTACAACTTTGTTTGTAAGCAATTTAATCTTAGGATTCTTATGCGCACGCTCAGTCATAATTTTGGATGCTCTGAATTCATGTCTCCTATGCACTACCAATACCTCTGAAGCAAATTTGGTCAGATAATTTGCTTCTTCCATAGCAGTGTCTCCGCCTCCTACAACCATTATCTTCAAACCCTTAAAGAAAAATCCATCGCACGTAGCACAGGCAGATACACCAAACCCCATGTACTTTGACTCGCTCTCTATTCCAAGCAGTTTTGCTGAAGCTCCTGTCGCAATAATTACGGCATCTGCACTGTGAACACTCTCATATGTTTTAATAATAAATGGTCTCTTTGTAAAATCAACTCCTGTTACTTCCTGAAATATTGATTTAGCTCCAAACCGCTCTGCCTGATTCCTCATAATGTCCATTAATTGTGGACCTTGTATACCATGCTCAAATCCTGGATAATTCTCTACTTCCGTAGTAATTGTCAACTGCCCCCCTGGCTGCATCCCTTCAAATATTACCGGTTTTAAATTAGCTCTTGCTGTATAAAGTGCTGCCGTAAATCCCGCAGGTCCCGATCCTATTATCGCTACATGATGATGTACTATATTATTTTTATTATCTGACATTAAAATCTCCGAAGTAATGAAATCATTTGTACAAAAATATAAATTATTATACTTATATGATTATGGATTTAGTGATTAGATTCAATTAGAAATGCTGCGTTTCTCTTAAGTCCTTTTAATTTAGTCCTTTTTATAGGTGAATTTGCAAAAAGGGAAGCGAATTCCTCCTCAGTTAATTCCATTACCTTTTTCAGTGAAAACTCTTTCTTATCCTCTGCATCACAGAAATCATTAATGGATGTGCTTTGAGAAAATTTGATGTTCCAGGGACATACATCCTGGCATAAATCACATCCGAATATCCAATTCTGAAACTGCCCCTTTAATTCTATAGGTATCTCCTCCTTATTTTCTATTGTATGGTATGAAATGCATTTATTTGAATCAATCATATAAGGTTCTATAATTGCCCTTGTTGGACATGCATCAATGCATGCCGTACATGTTCCGCAGAAATCTTCAATCTGCTTTGAATATTCAAACTCATAATTGGTTATTATGTTAGCAATAAAAAACCAACTCCCATATTCTTTGTTTATAATATTAGCGTGTTTTCCCTGCCAACCGATGCCCGCTCTTACACTCCATGCTTTATCCATTATTGGACCCGTATCTACATACGAGATCCCTTCAAATTTATTGTCTATCTCCTTAAACTTTTGAATCAATTGAAATAATTTATCCCATATTACAAGATGATAATCCTTTCCCCATGCATACCTGCTTATTTTCCCATTTGATTTATTTCCGGAGTATTTATGTGGCGTGTAATAATTTAATCCAAGTGAAATTACTGATTTGGCTCTTGAAAAGATTTCATTTACATCTTTTCTTTTACTCTGGTTCTTCTCCATATATTTCATCCCCGACTGGTAACCATTCTTAAGCCATGCGGTGTAATGATCAAACTCTCTATTCAATATTTCAGCCTTTGCAAATCCGATCATATCAAAGCCATACTCTTTCGAAACACGAATAACATCTTCGTTATTGATCATGCTTCATCACCATCTCCCTTTTTTTCTTTAACCCCATTTTTTGAACAGATTCTGGTATATCCAAAATGCTTTTCAGAGTTCATTGTACTTCTTCTCTACTTTGAACCCTTTATCCGTTTTGGATACTGTCGCCATAATTATATCAGGATCATGTTCAAAGTATAGCATCCACTTCTCGTCTGCTGCCTTCTGGAGAAGATTTTTTTTCTCTGATAAAGTCACAATTGGCTGAAGATCATATCCCATAATATAAGGGAGGGGAATATGAGAAGCAGTAGGAATCAGGTCGCCGCAGTAAAGTATTGTATTTATAGAATCCGATATTTTAATCAGCTGTTGCCCGAAAGTATGTCCGTTTACCACTTTCAAATCTATATTCTTATCAAATTTAGTGTCGCCGTAAAGCAGTTCTAAAACGCCAGCTTCAATAAGTGGGATAAAATTATCCTTTATATAACTTCCCCTGTCCTTTTCAGTAGGATTCATTGCCCAGTCTAAATTCTGCTTTTGTACGTAATATTTTGCCGACGGATAAGTTGGAATAAGCTTCCCGTTTTCAATTTTTGTTGAACCCCCTGTATGATCGAAATGAAGATGAGTAAGTATTATATCAGTTATATCTTCTGGTTTCAACCCGCCCTTCAGAAGCCCGTTTTGTATCGATATATTGTTCTGGTCGATATCATAAATAGACCTTGATTTTTCATCCCACTTATCTCCCATACCTGTATCAAGTAATATATTCCTCCCATTCCCTTGCAGTAATAGGTTTCGCGTTATCAATTTAATCCGGTTTAAATTATCCGGCTGATTAGTCTTCTCCCATAACGGTCTTGGAATAATACCGAACATTGCTCCGCCATCAAGTTTAAAATAACCTGAATCAATAACAGTTAATTTATAGTCGCCTATCTGCATTGTTTTATAAGGAAATATTAATAAATTAAATTAGTGAAGATATGGTAATAAAAAAAGGACACTATCAAAGTGTCCTTTCTCTTTACTGCACCTTTGCAGATTAAAATTTATCTTCCTAACTGATCAAGATACTCTTTTTTCTTAAGAAGATTATCCTTGTTTTCTACATGGTTTGTATCCGGAACGCAGGCATCAACAGGGCATACTTCAACACATTGCGGTGCATCATGGAACCCGGAACATTCTGTGCATTTATCGGGAACTACATAAAAAAAATCATTGGAATAAAATCCATTAGCGCCCGCTGGAGAAGCTGCGCCTTCACCGTATGAAACATTTGCTAATTCCCAGTTTACTCCGCCTTGATAGATTGCTGTATTCGGACATTCAGGTTCACATGCTCCGCAATTAATACATTCTTCGGTTATTTTGTATGCCATTTTTAAGTCTCCTTAATATTATTGTTTGCTTGTTTGTTTAAAATCTCATCATTAAAAATATTTCATTGTTACAACGAATACTATGCCAAGTAATTAAAATGCAATAAATATTGAAAAATTACTTAATTTATTGAAATGACGGAAGGGTAATTACCGCTGTTAAAAAAAACAATAATAGGATTTTCATTTGTAAGAAAATAAAGAAGTGTGTTTCTTTATTATGGACTGAATTTAGAAGGCTGTATAAACAGCCTCTCTATTTTATCTGCCTAAGTTGTCTAAATATTCTTTTTTCTTTAAAAGGGAATCTTTGTCTTCTACATGACTGGTATCTGGAATACAGCAATCAACCGGACAAACCGCAGCGCATTGAGGTTCGTCATGGAATCCTACGCACTCGGTGCATTTATCTGGAACTATATAAAAGAAATCATTAGAAAAGAATCCCTGTGCGCCTGAAGGTGCAGAAACTCCATCTCCATAAGTTTTGCCTGATAATTCCCATGTAGCGCCACCTTCATAAATCGCTGTATTAGGACATTCAGGTTCACATGCACCACAATTGATGCATTCCTCAGTTATCTTTATTGCCATTGGAAATCTCCATAATAAATTTAATATCTAATTCCCTATCACTTTATAATTTTCGAATTGTAATTTAATGAAAACTTGATTAAAACATCAAAGTAAATATCAAGATTTATAGAATATTACCAGCTTCCTGAAGACCCCCCGCCTCCAAAACTTCCTCCTCCGCCGCTGAATCCTCCGCCACCGCCAAATCCGCCTCCAAACCCACTTCCTGATCCTCCGCCATAATATAGGAATCCGCCCCCTCTTCCACCTCTCTTTCCTCTGAAAAAAGAGAAGAGTATGAAGAAAATAATGGCAATAATTGTTAAAATTGGCGGAAATTGACGTTTTCTGGCTGTCTGGTTATCTGCTTTGTATTCCCCGGCAATTGTTAAAAATATTGCGTCTAATCCCGCATTTACTCCGGTGTAAAAATCATCTTTCAATAAATAAGGTCTTATTACAGTTCTTATTATTGAGTTCGAAAGTGCATCGGGAAATATCCCCTCAAGTCCATACCCTACTTCAATTCTTAATTTATGATCATTTTTAACTACAAGCAGAAGTATGCCATTGTTATTCTTTTTTGTGCCGATGTTATTCACTTTGGCAGCTTCATTTGAATAATCTTCTATAGGATATCCCCCAAGTGTTTCTATCATTAGAAATACTACCTGGTTTGATGTTGTGTCAGAATATGCCTGTAGCTTTGAATTTAATGAGGCAGTCTGCTCTGGACTTAATGTACCGGTTAAATCAGTCGCCCAGGATGAAATCTTTGGTATTTCCGGTTTCTGGGCAAATATAGCAG
>PLLW01000032.1 GCA_003141435.1 Ignavibacteriales bacterium | reverse complement strand
GATTTAATTTCCTGCTTCAATATGCCGATAGGAGTAGGGAATCCTTCCTTCTCAGCAAAACGTGAAATGATATGGGCTCTGGTACTGTCGGCATCAAATTCATTATGAACCCAAAGATCACTTACAGAATATTTTCCTTCGGATAAATTAATTATTTCAGGAGTAATTCCGTTCAATCTAATACCCTTATCATTATTCTTTCCAAAGATCATCGGTTTGCCCTGTTCAAGTACTAAAACATTATCTGCCTTGGTATCCTTTTCAGTTAATATTTCAAATGCTCCATCGTTAAAGATATTACAGTTCTGATATACTTCAATGAAAGCAGTCCCTTTATGGGCAGCCGCTCTTTTCATCATTTCCTGCAAATGTTTCGGGTCCCTGTCCAATGATCTGGCAATGAAAGTCGCTCCGGATCCTACAGCAAGTGACAACGGATTAAAAGGGAAATCAATGCTTCCGAAAGGAGAACTTTTGGTTTTCTTACCTTTCTCGGATGTAGGTGAATACTGCCCTTTTGTTAATCCATATATTCTGTTATTGAATAAGATGATTTTAATATCAACATTTCTTCTGCACACATGAATAAAGTGATTACCCCCTATACTCAGCAAATCACCGTCACCGGTTGCAACCCAGACTGACAGTTCTGGACGGTTTACTTTAACTCCAGTAGCAATAGCAACTGCCCTTCCATGAATACCATGAAAACCATAAGTATCCATGTAATATGGGAAGCGTGAAGCGCATCCGATACCGGAAACCCATACAAAGTTTTCTTTCTTTATTCCAAAATCAGGAGAAGACCTCTGCATCTGGGCTAATATTGAATAATCACCACATCCAGGACACCATCTCACATCCTGTGAAGATGAAAAATCTTTGGAAGTGTATTTTACTTCCTTAACTTCTAAATCAGCCATTACATTTCTCCTAATATCGATTCGATCTTGTTTTCAATTTCTGATGATTTAAATGGAAGCCCCTGTATCTTATTTAATGTTTCAACATCTACTAAAAATTCCGATTTTAACAATTGCGATAATTGTCCGAGATTTAATTCAGGGCATAGTATCTTCTTAAAATTCCTTAGGACTTCTTTTGTATTCCTGGGAAAGGGAGATATATATTTAAAATGAGCCTGTGCAATTTTCTTCCCTGTCATTCTAGCCCTGTTCACAGCTTCAGTAATTGCCCCGAATGTTCCTCCCCATCCTACTATAATCAGGTCCGCATCCTTATCACCAGTAACTATAAGATCGGGAATATCTTTCTCAACATTTTTCACTTTTTGAGCTCTTAGCCTAACCATAAACTCATGGTTCTCGGAATCATAACTAACATTTCCAGTAATATTTGCTTTTTCCAAACCTCCTATTCTGTGCTCCAAACCTGGCGTTCCGGGAAGAGCCCAGGGACGCGATAAATTCTCATCCCTTAAATATGGGAAAAATCCTTCCTTATCTGTTCTGAATTTAACATCTATTTTAGGAATATCATCCGGTTCAGGAATCTTCCATGGTTCAGAACCATTTGCAAGATAGCCGTCAGTTAATAAAATAACCGGCACCATATATTTTAATGCTATTCTTGATGCTTCAATTGCCATATTAAAACAATCGGAGGGGGTACAAGCAGCAATAACTACAACGGGGCATTCTCCGTTTCTGCCATGAACAGCCTGGAAAAGATCGGATTGTTCCGTCTTGGTAGGTAGTCCTGTGCTCGGACCTCCTCTCTGAACATCGATTATAACTAATGGAAGCTCTGTCATAACTGCAAGTCCGACTGCTTCGGTTTTAAGTGCAAGTCCAGGACCGCTTGTAGTTGTAATTGCAAGAGCGCCGGAGAATGCAGCACCAATTGCAGCAGTAATACCTGCAATTTCATCTTCCGCCTGGAATGTCCTCACTCCAAAATTCTTATATTTGCTCAATTCATGTAAAATATCTGAAGCCGGGGTAATAGGATAGGAACCAAGGAACAACGGCAGTCCTGATTTTACCGAAGCCGTGATAAAACCCAATGCAGTAGCTTCATTCCCGGAAATGCTTCTGTACATCCCTGATGGTAACTTTGCTGGTTCCACATAATATCTTGTTGTAAAGAGTTCGGTATTTTCGCCGTAATAATATCCCGCCATGAGTACTTTCTTATTTGCCTCAGCAATTAATGGTACACCTTTAAATTTTGAGTCAATCCATGTGATTGTAGGTTCAACTTCGCGGCTGTACAACCAGTACATCATTCCCAAAGCGAAGAAGTTCTTACTTCGTCCAATTTCCTTTGCTGATAATCCGCTTCCCTCTAAAGCCTTAGAAGTCAAATTCGAGAGAGGAACCGGAACAACATTATAACCCTCAAGTGAATCGTCTTCAATAGGATTCGTCTCATATCCGGCAAGCCTTAGATTTTTAGTATCAAACGAGTTAACATTAATAATTATTGTAGCGCCCGATTTCAAATCTCTGAGGTTAACTTTCAAAGCAGCGGGATTCATAGCTACAAGAACATCCGGCGAATCTCCCGGTGTCTGGATATCAATATTGGAAAAGTGAAGCTGAAATCCGCTTACACCATATGTAGTTCCAATAGGTGCTCTTATCTCAGCGGGATAATCGGGAAGTGTACTTACATCATTACCTGCCAGGGCAGTAGTATTTGTAAATTGCGTGCCTGTAAGCTGCATACCATCTCCGGAATCGCCTGCAAATCTCACCGTCACATCATTTAATTCTAAAGATCCTTTTTCCATTTTTATCCTAAATGTATTTTATTACATACAATTTATAATCTAATAGTTCCAAACCAAGAGAAGAAGGGCACAAATTAAGAAATGATTATTCGAGATCATCAAATTTAAGATCCATGAGGAAATAATTTTCCCATCCGGAAAAATCGAAATGCCACCATTCAGTGGGGAATTGTTCGAAACCATATTTTTTCATTACTTTAATTAAAAGAGCCCTGTTACTTTTAACGGAATCAGAAAGATCCTGATAATCAGGGTGTGCTTTAAAAGTAAAGTCATCAATTTTTGTGGGCATTTCAAGTTCTATCCCTGTCTTCAGAGCTATAATAGAAACATCAACGGCGCATCCCCTGTTATGGCGAGAGCCCTGCCAGGGACTTGCAACATAATCAGTATCTTTTATTTTTTCATAAAACAAAACAGTAACAGCATAAGGACGGTAAGCATCAAATATTTTAAGTCCTAATCCTTTTTTATTAAGTTCCGCTTGTACTTTCTTGAGAGCATAGGCAGCAGGCAATCTTAAAAATGCCTTCGGCTCATCATATACCTTCCTGCCTACAATATTATCTTTTGTGGCATACTTAATGTCAAGTTTTATATTAGGAATAAATTTTTCGAGATCCACCAATTTATTCAGGCTATCCCTTTCAATTTCTTTTTTATAAAACGAAGTATCATCAACAACTGTAACCCCATATTTGGTAATGGTTTGCCCATAACAAATAACGGCATAAAGAAATATTATGAACAAATGAATAAATTTAAATCTCATATAGGTTTACTAATTTAATTAATATTTTTTTACTTATTGTATTGCCTATTAAGTTCTGGAACCTTTTTCCGTCATGATCTTACTACTATATTTTAGTTAACAACTTGCTGGACTATCTTTATATTAAATTAATACAAAAAAGGTTACCATAAGGTAACCTTTTTTATTAAAACTAATCAATTATGAATTATGATTCATAAACATTAATGAATTGTCTGTCCCCTCTTTTTTTCTCAAACTTTACAAATCCATCAATCAAAGCAAATAATGTATCATCGCCGCCTATAGCAACATTTTCGCCGGGATGGAATTTAGTTCCTCTCTGTCTTACAAGGATATTTCCGGCTAATACTTTTTCACCGCCAAATTTCTTTACACCAAGGCGCTGGGCATTGCTATCTCTTCCGTTTCTTGTTGATCCCTGACCTTTTTTATGTGCCATTATAAATCTCCTTTAACCAATCTTTGTAATTTCTATTCTTGTTAATTGCTGTCTGTGACCGTTAAATTTATCATAACCGGTCCTTCTTTTCTTCTTGAATACAATTACCTTATCATCTTTAACATGGCCAAGAACCTTTGCGGAAACTGTCACGCCTGCAACATAGGGGCTGCCAATCTTCACACCGTTATCACCACTTAACAACAAAACATTTGAAAATATTACTTCGCTGTCCGATTCATCTTTCAATCTCGGTACATAGTATTTCGTTTTTTCAGTCACTTTGAACTGTTGACCTGATATATCAACCACCGCAAACATTTTAACCTCATTTTTTCAAAATTGGATAATGAATTTAACTATTTAGTAAACATATGTCAAATAAAATCTATTCTTATCTTTATTTCCTATTTCTTGATCCTATTGCTGTCCAAATAAATATAAAACATTAATAAAAGACTTAAGAAATTTAGAGTTTCCCCAAAAACAA
>PLLW01000059.1:26151-31088 GCA_003141435.1 Ignavibacteriales bacterium | reverse complement strand
CTTGAAGAATATTTAATGAAAATGAGGGACGATAACCTCTTGGGTAAAAACATTCTTGGCAAAGCAGGATTCGATTTCGATATCAGTATAAGACTTGGTTCAGGTGCCTACGTTTGTGGCGAAGAAACTGCTCTTATTGAATCTCTCGAAGGACATAGAGGCGAACCAAGAAACCGTCCTCCGTATCCGGTTAATACTGGATATCTTGGATTCCCGACAATTGTCAATAATGTGGAAACATTAGCCTCGGTTCCTCATATAATGCAGAAAGGTGGTGATTGGTTCAGGCAAATTGGCACTGATAAATCAACAGGCTCTAAATTATTATCAATTTCTGGCGATTGTGAAAAACCTGGCGTTTATGAAATGCCCTGGGGAACCACTCTTACTGAATTATTGCAGTTCGTAGGAGCCAAAGATACCAAGGCTGTCCAGGTCGGCGGAGCCTCAGGTATCTGTATTCCTAAACGTGATTTCGATAGACATCTGGCTTATGAAGATATCGGAACAGGCGGATCCATAATAATATTCAATGAAAGTAGGGATATGCTTCATGTCCTGCAGAATTTTATGGAATTCTTTGTGGAAGAATCTTGTGGACAGTGTACCCCATGCAGAATAGGTAATACTAAACTGCTCGAAGGTATCAAAATGATCCGCTCTGGGGAATTTACATTCAGTTATATAAATGCTTTGAAAGATCTCGGTAAAACTATGCAGGTGGCTTCTAAGTGCGGACTCGGTCAGTCAAGTCCTAATGCCTTCATTTCTATACTTGAAAATTTCAAAGAAGAAATATTCTTTCATAATGGAAACGGGAGGAAATAATGGCTAAAGAAAATAATCCTAGAATACCGGTAAGCCAGCAGCCTTTTAAGGTTCAGAAACCGGAAGACACCACTGCTATCGGGGGAACTATTTCTATTGAATTAAATGAGAAAAAAGTTACTGTTCCGTTTGGTACAACAATATTGGAAGCATGTAAAGAAAACCAGGTCCATGTACCTACTCTTTGCCATCATCCTGACCTTTGTGTTGCAGGCGTTTGCCGCATATGCGTTGTTGAAGTTGATGGAATGAGAACTTTGCAGACTGCTTGTTCCTTCCCTATTACTTCGTCAATTAAAATTCATACTTCTACGCCTATGGTCAGGAAAGCAAGAAGAAATATCCTCGACCTTCTCTTAAGCGAACATTATGGCGAATGCTATTCCTGCTTTAGAAATGAGAACTGTGAACTTCAAACCCTTGCTAAAGAATATGGAGTTGATAGCTATACTTTCGGTCATATCACTTCTCCTAAATTTGAAGTGGATAGATCCTCCGCTTCTGTTATCCGTGATATGAACAAATGCATACTCTGTAAAAGATGCGTCAGAACCTGCATTGATCTTCAGGAAGTAGGTGTTCTTGAAGCTTTGGATAGAGGGCATGAAACTCATGTCGGAACATTCCTCGATAAACCATTGGCAGACGTTATTTGCATTAACTGCGGTCAGTGTATAAACCGCTGTCCAACAGCTGCATTAAGAGCAAATGACCCGAGTGATCAGATTTGGAATGCAATCGATGATCCTAAAAAGCATGTCGTTATCCAGACTGCTCCTTCTCCTCGTGCGGCTATCGGCGAGGAATTCGGTATTGAACCTGGACATTCCTTTACAGGGGAACTCAATACTGCCTTAAAAAGAATCGGGTTCGATAAAGTATTCGATACTGACTTCACTGCCGATCTTACTATTATGGAAGAAGGTACCGAACTCTTGAACCGCCTTAAAAAAGCACTGGTAGATAAGGATGAATCAGTTAAACTTCCCCAGTTTACTTCTTGCTCACCGGGTTGGATTAAGTTCATAGAACATTTCTACCCGGAGTATCTCGATTATCTGTCTACAGCTAAATCTCCTCAGCAGATGTTCGGTGCAATTACTAAGACTTTCTATGCTCAGGAAGCTAAAATAAATCCTGAAGATATAGTAACTGTCGCCCTGATGCCTTGTTCTGCTAAGAAGTTCGAATGTAATCGGCCTGAAATGAATTCTTCTGGATATAAGGATGTCGATTATGGTCTTACTACTAGGGAAATGGCTAAGATGATTAAGGAAGCCGGTATCTTCTTACCCGAAATGCCTAAGAGCCATTTTGATGATCCGTTTGGTGATGCCTCTGGAGCAGGACTCATTTTCGGCGCTACAGGTGGTGTTATGGAAGCTGCCCTGCGTACAGTTTATGAGCTCGTTACCGGAAGGGAAGTACCCTTTAAGAATCTGGATATCACTCCTTGCCGCGGATTTGAAGGTATCAAACAAGCTTCAGTAAAACTGGAAAATTGTGTCGATGCATATAAATTCCTGGAAGGCGTTGAGGTTAAATTCATAGTTGCCCATGGGACTGCTAATGCAACTAAGGTAATGGAAATGCTTAGGAAAGGTGAATTGAATGATGTTCACTTCATTGAGATAATGGCTTGTCCTGGAGGATGTTTGGGCGGCGGCGGTCAGCCTATCCCTACATCTGAAGAGATCAGGGCAAAAAGAGCTCAGGCTATCTATGCCGAAGATGAATCATTGGAACTCAGAAAATCACATGAGAACCCTCATGTTAAACTACTGTATGAAAAGTTCCTTCCTGAAGGTCCGTGCAGTGAGAAAAGCCATCATCTTCTCCATACTCATTATACTAAACGTGGTAAATTTATTTCATAATTATTAACTCTCGTGTACTCTCTTCCATTAGGAGGAGAGTACCGGGATGTTTAATTATAATTTATTATCTTCACTTATAATGAAAATGATCTCTCTAATACCTTCCTGGGCCCAACACTTTGAAGAGTTTTGGGAATCAGTTCAAGTCAGAAACGCTTGGTTTATTAAACTGAGGTATAGTGCAGTCCTCATGCTCGTTGTCTTCCTTACTACTACAGGATTCCTTTTCAAAATATCATTTACACCAGTTCAGTTCTATGCTATCAGTTCTATTACTCTCTCCATATTTCTCTATAATATAATATTAGCAAGACTCCAGAAAATTCTTAAATATTCCGATGAAGGATTCAACCCCATTCATTTATCCATTATACAAATGGTGCTGGATCTTTATGCGCTGTGCCTTCTCGTTTATTATTCCGGCGGTATTGAGAGCCCTTTGTTTCTCCTCTTCATATTCCATATGGTAATCGGAAGCATGATATTACCAAGATTTGTAATTTTCTCCTCCGCATGCCTGGTAATCCTTGTGTTTTCAGCTATAGTGTTTGCCGAATATTTTGGCTTAATTGCTCATCATTCAATCGCCGGATTCCTGAAAGACCCTTTCTATAATAACCTGACATATATTTCCGTCACTCTGGCTGTATTTGCCTTTGTACTGATTGTAACGGTTATGCTGGCTAACGAAATCGCAAACAAACTCTATAAGATGGAGGAAAACCTGCTCGACTCCCTTGATAAATTAAAAGCTGTCGAAATTGAAAAAGAAAACTATATTACCGGCGTTGTGCATGAAATTAAAACACCTATCGCTGCCGTACAGTCATATCTTGACCTGATCCTTGGAAATTATCTGGGTCCGGTAAGTGCTAAAATCGAGGAAAAGTTAAACAGAACAAGATCCAGATCAGATGAAGCTATACAGATGATCAATAACATTCTCAAGATAAGTCGCCTTAAACTCCTCGATGACCTTGGAAAGGATGAACTCGATATAAAAAGACTAATCTGCTCTGCACATGAAAAGTTGAAAACGCAGATTGAAACCAAAGAAATAAATTTCTCCCTCATAGATAATAGGATAAACAAGAGGAAAGTATTAGGCGATAAATTTCTCCTGGAAATAGGTCTCTCTAATATTATATCTAATGCTATTAAATACGTCGATAAGTGTGGAGAAGTTGTGATCACTATGACTGATTCGCCAAATGGAGTAGAAATTAAAATTTGTGATAATGGGGTAGGGATACCTTCCGGTGAAAGTGAAAATATATTTCAGGAATTCTTTAGGGCATCAAATATAAAACATAAAGGTTATGAAGGTGTCGGCCTGGGACTAACCGTCGTAAAACAGATTATTACAAAACATAATGGAACTATAACGGTCAAAAGCCCCTCATCCCTGACTTCTAAGAACCATCCCGGCACTTGTTTTATTATAACCCTTCCTGTAATCACCACCCCTTCCTAAAATATATTCCCTTCCCGTCCATATCAAAGGGCATCAAATAATATGCGTTAAGAAAATTTATGAAACGGAACTGTCTTTATTTGGTTCGGACTTAACGGCATCAATTAAAATGCGTTAAGAATATTTATGATGCGGAACCTAATTAGTAAATGCTATTTGCTCTTATTTGGTTCATATTTAACGGCATTAAATATTTTACGTTAAAAAAAAGCGTAATGGAATGTCAACCGTAAATGTATTTCTGTCATTATTTATGGGGCATCAAATAATATGCGTTAAGAAAATTTATAGAGCGGAACGACAGCGAAGAATTCTGTCCGAGCAAAGCGAGTTAATTCTTCGCAGTGGAGCGTAATAAATTTTTAGCAATATTATTTGTAGCCTTGATCTTTTGCCTACTTTTCCATCAAGGGAAAAGTAGGTTAAAGTTCCGTAATGTACTCACATCCCGGAGGAATCTCCGGTCTTACCAGCAGCACCTCCTCCTTCAAAAGCGCAACCTTCCCCGGTTCCATTCCTTTCTTCTTTACAACATACTTCTTCTGTGTGTAAGAAACAGGAGTAAGCCCTGCAGTCTTAGCCTTGCTGTGGTAAGCTGCAAGAGCTGCCGCCTTCTTTAGAATATTCTTAGGCATGTTCTCCTTAGTGTTCTCGGTACGTAGCACAACATGCGATCCCGGAACGCCCCTTGAATGAAACCAATAGTCATTCTGCTTAGCAAACTTAACTGTAAGTAAGTCATTATTCTGCGAATCCTT
>PLLW01000059.1:0-26137 GCA_003141435.1 Ignavibacteriales bacterium | reverse complement strand
AGCTTATTGAACTCCAATATGAACTTTACCTTCATCCCCTTAGCCTTTTCCCTTGTTATCCTGTCATCCTTGGCTTTCTCAAAATAAAGCTCCGCATTCTTGTTCGGAGAGAGGGATGGATTGATCGGAATCTCTGTCTCCTTTCCCTCATAGACATCTTCTACAATAACCTTATCCATCCTTGGTTTTATCTTATGCAGATTTATTAAAAGAAGATTCCCGTATTTATTATAAATCTCTTTCTTGCTCTCTTTGCTTAATATCGAGTCCATGCTGTTAAGTTTAGTAGATAGCTTCTCCATCTCTCTCTTAATATGCCGCACAATCTTTTTCTTTATGTCCGCTATTCCTTCAAGAGAAAATTTCCTCCCTAAATAATATTGCAATGCCTCGCTTGTGGTTTGGAAAACTATCTTTTCAGAATAGGGAATAGATCCAAACGATTCTATCCCCAATTCAAGTGTATCAAATTTATCAGAATAAAATACAGCAGGTTTATTCTTCTCTACCTCCCCTAAAATATTATTCAGCTCTCTGCGTAAATCCTGTTTCGTATCCTCAGTCCTGTTCTTTAACTCGATAATTATTTCCTTCCCGATATAAGGGTATCCCTTTCTTATTGAATCTGGCGTGTCCTCCTCCTTGATTACAAATACCGGATAAGAAAATTTATTCGAGAAATTTATCTCACTCAATTCCCTTGTCAATAAATCCTCATCTGGTTCCTCAGATTTCTTGAAAGGGAATAACATGCCCTCTGACGTTTTCAGAACCGCATTTGTATATTTCCCCCGGATAAAAAAATACACGGCACATCTGTCAGAATTAAACCTGATCACCCTATCGTACTGAGCTATGTCTACTGAAATTATTCTTATTGGAAGATAGGATTCGAAAAAACTTACACTGTTTCTCTTCGCCCTGCTGTATTTAGTTCTTAAAGTTATAAAAGGATTTCCTGGATTAACTGAAATCTCGATAAACTTCTTCGCCTCCCCCGACTTGAATGCCAATATTAGCTTATCCTTATTCTGCGAAAAAGCATCAGTTAATAAATAACCCCTTAATTCATTATCCGCTTCCGTGACAAACTTATTCAGGTAAAAGAAATTTTTATACATATAAACAAATTAAAAAATTAAACACTCAAAACTAAGAACATCCAACCACTGAAAACTCCTCGAATACCTTGCATATTTCCGGTTTCTTACATTCCTCTTTTTTAGTAGAAAATTCTTTCTAAAAAGAGTATATTAATAACAATAATAAATCTTTGTGCTAAAATAAGCGGAGATATGCATTGGCCGTGAAAATGAAACTGTTGATTGTTGACGATGATGAAATTTCAAGATTTTACATATCTTATGTTTATAAAAATATTGCTGTCGTAGATACTGCTGAGGATGCTAAATCGGCTATTATTATAGCATCCCAAAATTTCTATGATATTATAGTTCTGGATATTGGACTGAAAGGCGAACTTAACGGGGTAGATGTATTAAGAGAGGTACGCAAACTGCCGGGTTATAATACAATCCCCATCATTGCCTTTACGGCCTTTGCTATGCCAGGCGATAGAGAAAGATTTTTGTCGGAAGGATTTGATGATTATATTTCCAAACCCGTCATCAAAGAAGATCTCTGCGCAATGGTAGAAAAAAACCTGCTTAAATATAAAAAACTGAAACAGTGATTTCTGCTGCAAAAAATAAATTATCACTAGGGTAATTTGTTTTTTATTATTTCTTGTTTATATTTGTACTAGTTCTTAATAAATATTGGTCGTGAATTTAAAGCGAATTGCAGCGACGTAAAATAAATGCTAAACAGCCCATGAATTTTGATTACCTGCTGTTTGGCGGGTTTTTTGCTTTAAATACATACCGTCGCGGTTTGTGACATATTGCAGCGACGTAAATCAATGCTAAAAAGTCTGTGGTAATTATTTTAACCCCTGCTTTTGGCAAGGGTTTTTTTGTATAAAAAATGATATTAACAAATTAAAGGATACTATAATGAATGAATTAACAGCTATACTTGAATCAATACCTATCGATCCGCTTACTGGTGCACTGGCTGTGCCTATTTATCAAACCTCCACCTATCGCCAGGAAGCTCCCGGTGTTAATAAAGGTTTTGATTATACCCGTACTAACAATCCAACAAGAAAAATCCTTGAGGATGTAATTGCTAAACTCGAAAATGGGAAAAATGGACTCGCCTTCGCTAGCGGTCTCGCTGCTATCGACTGTGTTGTAAAACTCCTTGAAACCGGTGATGAAGTCCTCGCTGTGGATGATATTTATGGCGGTGCTTATCGGCTCTTCACAACCGTCTATAATAAATTCGGTATAACCATAAAATTCGTCGATACTACCAATCCTGAAAATGTCAGTAAGGCAATAACTCCTAAAACAAAACTCATCTGGCTCGAAAGCCCCACTAATCCTTTGCTCAAGATTTCTGATATTCAAAAGATTTCTGAGATTGCTAAGAAACATAATATCCTTGTTTGCGTCGACAATACCTTTGCCTCCCCAATATTCCAGAAACCCCTAAATCTTGGCGCTGATATCGTCTTACATAGCGCTACTAAATATCTTGGCGGGCATACCGATGTTCTGGCAGGTCTTGTTGTAACTAATTCCGATGAGCTTGGAGAAAAATTAAAATATATACAAAACGCTACCGGCGGTGTGCTTGCTCCGTTCGATAGCTGGCTTATAATTAGAAGTATCGAAACCTTAAAAATCAGGGTCGAACAGCATGCTGCTAATGCACAGAAGGTTGCAGAGTTTCTCCAAACCAGACCAGAGATTAAAAAACTTTATTACCCCGGATTAAAAAGTCATCCTAATTATGATGTATGCCGTAGGCAGCAGAAACTCCCGGGTAGTATAATATCCTTTTCCCTAAAAGAGGATACCGAAGAAAATGCCGTTCGCTTTGTTACTTCAACTAAAATATTCAAGCTTGCCGAAAGTCTCGGTGGTGCTAAAAGCTTACTTTGCAATCCCGCTACTATGACTCATAAATCCATTCCAAGAGAAAGAAGAATTAGCTCTGGAGTTACCGATAGCCTTATTAGATTGTCTGTGGGACTTGAAGATGCAGAAGACCAGATCAACGATCTTAAACAGGCTCTTGATAAACTGAGTGTAACTGATGCAGATAAAAAACATACCAACCACGAACTTTATGTTTAAGAATAGGAATTTAACTCCATGAATAGAAATAAAATCAAGCTTGGTGTATTCGGTTTCGGATGTGTGGGTGAGGGACTATTCGATGTCCTTGAGAATAATCTTGGGTTTAAAGCCGAAATCCTGAAAATATGCGTGAAGAATAAGGAAAAGAAAAGAAGAGTAAATGGCGGTCGCATTACCTATGACAAAAAAGATATTCTTGATAATCCCGATATAAATGTAATTGTGGAAGTAATCGATAATGCTAAGGATGCCTATGAAATTGTTGTCGAAGCCCTCAGCAAAGGAAAAGCTGTGGTTTCTGCAAATAAAAAAATGATTGCTGAGAATCTTCCCGAACTCCTTTTATTGCAGGATAAATACAATACTCCACTCCTCTACGAAGCCGCATGCTGTGCAAGTATCCCTCTTGTAAGAAATTTCGAAGAGTATTATGATAACGATTTATTGAATTCCTTCAGTGGAATTATGAATGGTACTACAAATTATATCCTCACTGAAATCTTCACTAATAATAAAACTTATCAGGAGGCACTCAGCCTTGCACAAAGCAAGGGCTATGTGGAAAGAAATCCCGCACTCGATCTTGAAGGATATGATTCAAAGTATAAACTCACTATTCTGCTTACCCATGCATTTGGTGTAACAGTAAAACCGGATGAGATTTTTAATACCGGTATAGGTAGGCTTAATAATTTTGATTCGAAATTTGCCTTTGAGCGGAAATGCAAAATTAAGCTCATTGCACGTGCTCAGAAACTTAATAGCGGCGGTATTGCAGCCTTCGTTATGCCCGAATTGGTAAATGAAACTAATGAACTGTATGCTGTCGATGATGTCTTTAATGGTATCGTTACTGAAAGCAGTTTTGCTGATAAGAATATTTTTATTGGTAAAGGAGCCGGAGCCTTCCCAACTGCCTCTGCCGTGCTGTCGGATATCTCTGCGCTAAGCTACAACTATCGGTATGAGTACAAGAAAAAGAACCAGATCGCCAATGGATTTATTGATAATAATTTCTTCGTTGACGTATATGTAAGGTCTGCCGATCCCGCTATAATTGATGTCAACGCATTTGAAGAAATCTATGAAAGGTATTATTCAAAAGAAGACAATTACTTGACTGGTAAAATAAATTTCGATAAACTGATAAAATCCGGCTGGGTTAATGACTCAGAGGTGAATATAATTCTGCTTAATAATAAAATAACAATGTTATGATAATTCTTTAGCCTTTGTCTCTATTATATTTATTATATCCTTCAATCCTACTGGCTTGGTCAAATATGATGATGATTTTATCAATCTCACTTTGTCTTTAATATACTCATCTTGATAACCGCTCATAAATATAAAATGCGCATCACTAAATAATTGGATTTCCATTGCAGCTTGTATACCATCCAGCTTTCCGGTTAAACCAATGTCCATTAAAATAATATCAGGATGTTCCTTCTTGGCAATTTTAATGGCAATATCCCCGGAAGCAATCGGTTTTAATACATCATAAGACAATTTCTTTAGCTGCATTTGCAGATACATTGCAGTTATTGCCTCATCTTCCACTATCATTATTTTAATTTGCTGTGCCATCATAATAGCAATATAGGAAAAAATTAAAATACACTCAATTACTAAATAGTTAATGATTTGTAAAATAATTCCGTGTCTTTCTGTCTGGATATATCCTTATTTGGTGTTTCTTAAAGCACAAATCTGTTAATATAAAGGAATTTCAAATTTCAGAAATAATTATAAATGAAAAACTAATTGATTCAATTACTTATCAAAATGGTTCGATAGTAAGCAAGCAGATAATTAAAAAGCCTAATGGAAATATTACCCTGTTTGCATTCGATAAGGATGAATCATTGACTGAACATTCATCACCCTTTGAAGCAGTTGTTTATATGGTCGATGGAGAAATGGAAATCAAAATTGGTGGGAATCCTTACAATGTCAAAGCCGGTGAAATTATAGTTATGCCCCCCAGACGTTCCACATGGATTAAAAGCAATTGTTAAATCCAAAATGCTTTTAACTATGATTAAATAAAAATAAGAAAAGCCTTGTAAAACAAGGCTTTATGTTATATGTACCGGAGGCCGGACTCGAACCGGCACCTGGTGTAAGCCAGACTGGATTTTGAGTCCAGCGCGTCTACCAATTCCGCCACTTCGGCATTATATGTTCAAAAATTAAGTAACAATATTACCCTAAATTACTCTCATATTCAAATGACTCATCACTGCTTTTTCTCTATTTTAGCCCATGAGTCACGCAATGGAACTGTCCTGTTAAAAATTATCTTACCCTCTGTGGACAACGGATCTACACAGAAATATCCTTGCCTCTCAAACTGGAACTTTTCTCCCGCCTTAACATTAGCCAGACTTGGTTCAATCTGACAATTGCTCAACATTTCTAATGAGCTTGGGTTAATTAGATCCTTAAAATCTTTTTCCTTATCCGCTAAAGGGTCTTCTGTTACAAAGAACCGGTCATATAATCTCGCCTCTGCTTTAATAGCGTGCTCCGCCGATACCCAGTGAATTGTCCCTTTTACACTGCGTGTGCTTCCTGTGCCGCTTTTGGTTTCAGGATCATATGTGCAGTGAATTTCTGTTACTTCTCCTTCTGCATTCTTAATGACCTCATTACATTTAATAATATATGCATATCTTAAACGGACTTCATTTCCAGGGTAGAGACGATAAAATTTCTTTGGAGGAACTTCACGAAAATCATCCTGCTCAATATAAACCTCTTTCGAAAAGGGGAGTATCCTTTTACCCATCGATGAATCCTCGGGATTATTAATCGCGTCTAGTTCTTCTATTTTCCCATCTGGATAATTAGTAATAACAACCTTTAATGGTTTAAGTACTGCCATTACCCTGGGAGCACGTTTATTCAGATCCTCTCTGATTGTGTGCTCCAGTAATGCCACATCAATCATCCCATCCCGCTTTGCTACTCCTATTTTTTCTGCAAAACTGCGTATCGACTCCGGTGTGTAACCTCGTCTCCTTAATCCGCATATGGTTGGCATGCGTGGATCATCCCACCCCGATACAAAACCTTCCTGAACTAATTCTAGTAGCTTCCTCTTGCTCATTACTGTATAGCTGAGATTAAGTCTCGCAAATTCTATCTGCTGAGGACGGTTTTCAAGATGAAGTTCTTTCAGGAACCAATCATATAAGGGACGGTGAATTTCAAATTCTAATGTACATATCGAATGCGTTATCCCTTCAATCCAGTCCGAGATAGGATGGGCATAGTCGTACATTGGATAAATGCACCACCTGTCTCCAGTACGGTGATGTGTTGCTCTTTTGATCCTGTACATTACAGGATCACGCATATGCATATTGGGTGATGACATGTCTATCTTAGCACGCAAAATATGTGCTCCGTCCTCGAATTCTCCATCCTTCATTCCCATGAAAAGTCTCAGGTTTTCTTCTGTTGAACGGTTGCGGTTTGGGGATTCTTTGCCTGATTCTGTAGTAGTGCCCCTCATGTCTTTTGTTTCATCTGCGGTTGAGGAATCAACGTATGCTTTTCCCTCATTTATTAACTGAATTGCAAAATTGTAAAGTTGATTGAAATAATCTGATGCATAATACATCCTGTCATCCCAGTCAAATCCAAGCCATTTTACGTCTTCCTCTATCGATTCAACATATTCTACCTCTTCCTTTGCAGGATTAGTATCATCAAACCGAAGATTGCAAAGCCCATTATAATCACGGGCTATACCAAAGTTTAAACAGATAGATTTTGCATGCCCAATATGTAAATAACCATTTGGTTCTGGGGGGAATCGTGTGTGAACTCTCCCTTCATATTTATTAGTCTCAAGATCTCCGTTAATGATATCCCGTATAAAGTTTGAAGGTGCGGTTGTACTTGTATTCTCTTCCATTTAATAATCAGGTTAATTTTTTAATGATTGTTTCTATTCTGCTTAACGTCTTCTCTTTGCCGATAATATAAAGTATATCAAAAATCCCTGGTCCGCCGCCAACTCCTGAAACAGCTAAACGTAAAGGATGGATAACATTGCCATTCCCTGTATTAAAATGTGTTGCGGTATCTTTTAGAGTATTTTCATAATCTTCTTTTGTTGGTGATCCAACCTGTTCTATCTTCTCAGCATATTGTTTTAATATTTCAGCGGACTGAATGTTCCATCTTTTCTTAACCCCTGCTTCTTCGTATGATGCTGGCTCTTCAAAGAAATAAAATCCTTTCTCGAAAATCTCTTTGATGAATGAGACTCTTTCCTTCATAACTCCAATCACTTTTAATAAGTATTCATCAGTATATTCCTGCCCTGAATATCTTGAGTCTTTTAGCTCAGAACGCAGCATTTGTAGAAGTTCAGCATCTGTCTTTTTACGTAAATGTTCTTCATTAAGCCAGTTAAGTTTCTCAATGTTAAATACTGCTCCCGATTTGTTAACCCGGTCAAGTGAAAAACTGGATATAAGTTCATCAATATCGTAATATTCCTTGTCGTCCCCTGCAGTCCATCCAAGTAGGGCTACAAAGTTTACTAGCGCTTCCTTTAAATATCCCTTATTCTTATAATCCTCTACAGCCACATCACCTTGACGTTTGCTTAGCTTCGAACGGTCAGCGTTCAACAGTAACGGTAGATGGGCAAAAACTGGTGTCTCCCATCCAAATGCCTTATAAAGAATAACATGCTTTGGTGTGGAGGAAAGCCATTCCTCCCCTCTGATTACATGAGTTATTTTCATTAAATGATCATCAACTACATTCGCTAAATGATATGTGGGATATTTATCTGTCTTAATTAAGACTTGGTCATCCACAACATCGCTCGAAAACTCAACCTCTCCCCGTATATGATCATTAAACTTTATCTTCTTCCCATGTTCTACATTTAACCTGATAACGTATGGGAGACCTTCTGATAGGTTGTGCTTTATTTCTTCTTCTGAAAGATCGAGACAATGTTTATCATACATCGATTGTATGTTCTGCTTCTGTTGTACTTCACGTAACGATGTTAGTCGTTCTGAACTGCAAAAACAGTAGTATGCTTTTTTATTCTTAACTAATATGTCTGCATGCTCTTTATAAATGTCAAGACGTTCTGATTGCAGGTATGGACCATATTCTCCACCTTTATCTGGTCCTTCATCATAATCAATCGCCGCCCAGCTTAATGTAGATATGAGATTCTCTACAGCACCCGGAACATATCGGTTACGGTCTGTATCTTCAATCCGGAGTATGAATTTACCTTTGCGGTTCCGGGCAAAAAGATAATTGTATAACGCTGTCCTAAGTCCACCTACATGAAGATAACCGGTTGGGCTGGGAGCAAATCTTACGCGGGGTATATCATTGATCATAAAATATAGATTTTCAATTGTTTAAAATGAAATAGAAAGGATGCAGCAAGAAAAAGATTTATTTACTAATGCTTACTTTTGACTCGGTATAATATTTCACTTTTTGAATAAATTCCTGGCTGTCGATAGGTTTTGGAATATAATCCGTAGCACCTGCTTCAAGACATTTTTCCCTGTCTCCCTTCATTGCAAAGGCAGTGAGGGCTATTATTGGAGTATCTTTATATTCGGGCATTAATCTAATCCTTTCCGTAGCTTCGAAACCATTCATTACCGGCATCTGCATATCCATTAGTATAAGGTTAAACTTTTGTTTCTTTACCGCATCTACCGCTTCTGCACCGTTCTCTACAACAACAATAGTATCAAAATTATTCTTCTTCAGAAGACGGGTAACAATAATCTGCGAATGTTTATAATCTTCTACTAGCAGTACCTTTATTCCATCCTTTACAGCTGCAACTTGTTCCGGCGGCGTTGGCTCATCATATCGATTGATCATTTGGTTAATTGTATCAGCCAGATCTTCTATGTTGCTACTTGATTTCTCAAGAAGATCGGTGAACAAACCATCGATTTTCTTCAAATCTTCCTTGTAGTTCTCTTTTCCCGTATATATTATTATCGGAAGTTTGGAGAATTTTGGATCAGACTTAATCTGCTTGATCAGGTCGTAACCGTTTAATTCCGGCATGTCAAGGTCTATTATGGCAAGGTCAAGACTCATATTCTCTACCATATGGTATACCTTTGCAGAATGTGATTCTGCTATGGCGTTGTAACCTGCCTGTACTATTGCTTCTTGGATAAGCGTTAATGTTGGTACATCATCGTCAACTACAAGTATGTTGCTGTCTTTCTTAAGTTTGTAACTTGTAAGCACCTCTACTAGAAACTTGTACTTAATGGGCTTGACAAAATATTCTACAGCTCCCATTAGAAATGCTTTCTGCTGTTCGGCTTCCACTGAGCATACGATAACTGGAGTGTTTTTCGAGTTCTTATGCTCTCTGATAAGCTTAAGGAGTTCAAAACCATTGGAATCCGGTAAAACGATATCCATCAATACTGCAAGGAATACTTCCTTCTCAACTGCCTTAAGAGCTTGATCGGCACTGTTTACAATAACAGGCTCATAACCCCATTTATTCAGGTAGTTGCTGAGTAGCTTCGATGTGGCATAGTCATCTTCCACAACAAGAACTCTGTTTTTCTTTCCTGGCTTTGGAAGTGAAGTAATTGTGCTTTCAATTGCTGGTAAGTCTTCAGAATTGATACTGAAATTATACGAAGTACCTTTACCTAAAGATGAGCTAACATCTATATCCCCATTTAGCAGATCTATATAAAGCTTTGAGAGGGTCAAACCCAGTCCCGTAGAACTTCCCACCTTATTATTGGAGAGTTCTGATATTGCGAATGGTTTGAATAAATCCTTCACCTTATTGGATGTTAAACCTGCAGATGTATCCGAT
Source organism: Ignavibacteriales bacterium (assembly GCA_003141435.1). Lineage (GTDB taxonomy): Bacteria > Bacteroidota > Ignavibacteria > Ignavibacteriales > Ignavibacteriaceae > Fen-1301. The sequence continues at coordinate 16,063 of PLLW01000059.1, read as the reverse complement.
ATTTTGAAATTAATCTTTCCGGATGCTCCGGGGGAAACGGTTATAGAAATCTTTCCTCTCTCCGTAAGTCGCAAAGAATTGGTAATGATATTTATTAAGATATATTTTAACTTCTGCGAATCAAGCTTAACTGAATCAGGTAGAGCATTATCAAAGTTAGTTAGGAAATCTATTTTATTACGGTCTATCTTCTCTGTAAATACTCTTATTATATCCTCAATGAAATTTTTAAGATGAACCGTTGCAAGAGTTTCCTTCATCAGTCCCGAATCGAACTTTGCTAAATCAATCAGATCATTTATGAGAGCAAGTAAGTTATGGGCATTTTCCTTCATTGTGGAAACATATTCTGCTTGCGATGAAGTTAAATTATCTTCATGAAGAAGGGAAATAAACCCCATAATGCTGTTGGTAGGTGTACGTAGTTCGCTTGCAATTTCCGCTATAATTGAACCTACGTTTGACCCCCTGTTTTCCTTACCCTCCCAGATTGTGAACAAATTAGCTAATGCTGCCCCGATTATTCTAAAATGATCCCGGTCTATATTGGTATATGGCGTCTTTTTTGCAATCTTCAATAGTGCCGTATTACTGGCGTAGTTAAACTTCATACACGTCTCATAAATCATGTAATCCGTAATCTGAATTTCGCAATCAGACTGAATGTTTAGTTGGTTAAAGTCACCTGCAGATTTCATGCAGAAGCAATTACTGCATCCAAAAGAAGCATTCTTTACATACGATTTTCTAGCTGATGAAGATCTTCCTAACACAGAAAGTGTAGAATTATCAACTATTTTGAATATTGTAACTGCTTCAAGCTCATATTCGCTAACAAGATAGTCAGATACAATATCTGGAAAATCCTGCTGAGATTTTAAAGCAATATTTATGAGATCATTGTATTTATTTAGAATTTCGATTTTAGCACTTTGCATTAGAAATATCCTTAAAAGTGTTAATACCTTATAATTACTTGCAAATATATATATTTAGAGATATAAAAGAAAAGAATATACAATTATATTTAAGCCGGTTATATAGTCCGGTTCTCTGGTTAAATCAAAAATATTTTTGGAATTATATTTCTTAATTAAAATTAGTATTTTCTTTCTATGTTTATTAATTTAGAGATAATCTAGGTTCTGTTTATAATATAGCATACGATTATGTCTAACTAATTTTAATGGAATACTAATGGAACAATCTCCTCGGATATTGATAGCTGAAGATGAGTCGGTAATAGCTATCGATCTTGTAAAAACATTAGAAAAACTATCCTACAAAGTAATAGGTTCCAGTAGAAATGGAAAAGATGTAATAAAGAAGGCTGGCGAACTAAGACCGGACCTTATCCTCATGGATATTCTTCTTGATGGGAAAATTACTGGAATACAAGCCGCCGAAGAGATCATGAATACGTATGATGTTCCTGTTATCTATCTGACTGCATATGCTGATCCCGCTACACTTGAAAAAGCTAAACTAACTGAACCCTTTGGATATATATTAAAACCATTTGACGAAAGAACCCTTCATACTTCAATCGAGATGGCTCTATATAAACATAAGATAAATAAAAAACTCAAAGAAAGAACTGAAGAACTTAAAGCAGAAAAAGAAAAATCCGAACTCCTTCTGCAGAATATTCTTCCCCTTTCTATTATTAAAGAATTGAAAGAAAGGGGGATTATAGAACCTAGAAATTATGAATCGGTATCCCTTCTCTTTACTGATTTTGAGGGGTTTACTAAGCTTACTACAAGTATGCCCCCCGAAGAACTTGTGGCCGAACTTAATGAAATATTCAAAAATTTCGATATAATCATCCGTAAATACGGTCTTGAAAAATTAAAAACTATCGGCGATTCGTACATGATTGGGGGTGGATTCCCTATTGAAACTAAAGATCATGCAGTTAATATTATTAAAGCTGCAATCGATATGCTTGAAATTGTTAGGAAAAAAAATATCAGCTCTAAATATGAATGGAAAATGAGAGCTGGTGTTCATTCCGGGAATATTATAGCCGGAGTTGTAGGTAAAATAAAATACAGCTATGATGTTTGGGGAAATACTGTGAATTTGGCTGGCAAAATGGAAAGACTCAGTATGCCGGGCAAAATAAATATAACTGCAGCTACTTATGAACTGATTAAGGATGAATTTAATTGTGACTATAGGGGTAATGCAGAAATACCTGGAAACGAAACAGTAGAAATGTATTTTATCAACGGCTATAAGTTCCCATCCGCTCTGCTTTAAAATAATTATAAAATGAATGGATCAAAAACAAGAATTCTGATAGTAGAAGACGAAAAGATAATAGGACTTGATATCAAGCATACGCTTGAAAGGATAGGCTATGAGGTTGTTAATCTTGTAAAATCAGGTGAGGCAGCCATTGATCTTACTGGGGAATTGAAACCCGATTTAGTTCTGATGGACATAATGCTGAGTGGGGGAATTACTGGAATTGATGCCGCTGAAGACATAAGAAGAAAATTCGATATTCCAGTAATTTATCTCACTGGATTGGCTGATGAAGAAACATTTTATAAAGCGAAGGTAACTCAACCCTTCGGATATTTGCCCAAACCGTTCGACCAGAAAGGATTGCATACTGCCATAGAAATGGGATTATATAAGCATAAGATTGAATCACTATTAAAACAAAAAACTATAGAGTTGGAAGTAGAGAAGAAAAAAACTGACAACCTCCTCTTAAATATTCTCCCAGCTGGAATAGTTAAAGAGTTGAAACTTAATGGTTCAGTTAAGCCAAGATTATTTGATGCTATTACAATTATGTTTGCTAATTTCCATAATTTTATAAGCTTAATTCAGAAATATGAACCCGTAAAGGTGGTTGAACAATTGAATGAGATCTATCATCATTTTGATATGATCGTAGAATATTCAGGTATTGAAAAAATGAAGACAATTGGGAATACGTATATGATTGGTGGGGGTCTACCAATAGAGAGTGATGACCATGCTCTAAAAATAATTGAAGTGGCTCTCAAAATGTCTGAGTATATGCAAAAAGTAAATGAAAAGAATAAATATGAATGGCAATTAAGGATAGGTATAAATAGTGGTCAGGTGGTTGCTGGGGTTGTGGGGATGCATAAATTTACTTATGATGTCTGGGGCGATACTGTTAATATTGCTAGCCGTATGGAGAACTCTTGTGAACCTGGTAAAATTAACATTACGCGGAGTACCTATGAGCTGGTAAAAGATATTTATGATTGCGAATATAGGGGGAAACTGAATGCAAAAGGAATGGGAGAAATTGATATGTTCTTTGTTAATGGTCTGAAATAACCTATAGTAAAAGTTCAATTTGAAAAATTATATTATCTGTTAATGTTGAATAAATCGGATTAACTAAAGATTCTTTAGGCTTTATTATCTCCGAATATTGTGCTGAGATAGTTAGTTCTTTTAACAACTTATAACTTAAATATAAGTTTATTTTTGTGCCTTCTCCGTAAAGTACTTCTCCTCTTACTAAACCTCCTATATTATTATCATATTCATATACTGAAGAAAAGAAAGAATCTGTTCTAAAGAAACTGACGGTACCTGTCAGCTTTAAATTATTTATTAGATTTAGAATCACAGAATTGGCGAGTAAAATACCTTCCTCTGTCAAATTGTCCTCTGTAATCCTTATAGCATTATACTCGGCAATTGATTTTAATCCGACCTCCTTTGATAAATTCCATAATAATATAGCCCTGAAATCATTTCTCCCTCTGCGTACAATAGATTTCTGGTCATCTTGGTTCAGTAGATAGTCTTTGTTCTCATATTTATAGCTTGTTTTGATATTAATATTTGTCTTAAATGTATTAGTGTAACTGAACATGTACTCTTCTCCGGTATTGCTTAAGGGAAATCTATACCCCCCGAATGGGAACTTGAATTGATCATAATAAAAGTTAATTGTACCGAAATCAGTCAGTAATTTGAGTCCATTATAAAAGCCTGTTTCATTCTGTACTTTATTTCTCTGCTCTGCCAGGCTGTTCCCATGTATTGAATTGAAATTTCTTGGGTAGTTTCTGATGGAACTGACAAAAAGAAAATTCTTATTGAAAGAAATCTGAATTGTGTTAAGGGAAGCTATTGACTTGAAATCGTACGCAGTTTCACCTGAAAGATTTATTGTGGGGATGAGAAAACATTCATAACTGGTTGAGAAATAGTTAAATCTGTTCCCCTGTGGTGCATATAATAAACTGCCTGATAATGGTTTGCTGAATTTTGAAGTGTAGTAAAGAATTCCGATATGAAATAAATTATTGTAAGAATAATTCCCGCTTCCTCCCCACGCAGTCTCACTTAATGAATTGTGATTACTCAATTCTGAAGTTGTCCGGTGATATCCGGATGTTGTCAAAGAAGTTATTTCCCCCGATATGGAATCTGTTGACGCATCCAGCTTATGACTCGAATAAAAGAAAGAGAATTGGAACTCATTAAATTTGGTCGAAATTGCTATCCCTCGGAAGAATCGGTTCTCGTCAGTGCTGGTATACGGATGAATGGTATTATCTCTACTTTTGATAGGGAAGACTGCATCGGTTGTTTTGGAAAATCCAAATGGTCCCCATAGCACTAACCCTTGTCCGAATTCGAAAATATAATCACCAAGTACAGTTTTCTCTAAAGGACCAATGTTTTTTAGTAATAGATGGAATGAAATAAAGTCATAATAAGACTTTTCCCCTGGATCCTTTTCTGTAAGTATTCCCGCTTCTCCTTGATCGTTAAGGAGGGTAAGCTTATTATATAATTTAAGTCTTGAACCCGGATAATTTTTATATGATGAATCATCCTTATCTTTTAAATCAATGGCAAAGCGAGAACGTATATTTATTCTAAAAAAATTAATCAGGGACGTGTTAGCAGGTTTGGTGTCAACCTTTTGTCTCACAGGATCAGAAATTGTAATAAAAGGTTTTATGTTATTTATAACATACTTTGGCAAACCTTTTATGGTAAATAATTCGTTGGTTGAGAAAAAAGGACCATATTTTGCTCTGTGCTGAATTATGAGCTGAGCATAGTTTATATCGAGCTCAGGTATTCTTTGAAGAATAGTAAGATCTGCGGTATTTATATTGATTGGGTTCTTTTGTAGCTCTTCTAAATAATCAATTACATTAAATTCCTCATAATTAGTCACTGGCTCAGAAACCAGGCTCTCTATTATTTGGTCAGAAATGACTAAAGTCGAATCCTCCGTTTGGGCAAAAAGTAATCTGGACAAGATAAAAATCAGTAAGATCTCTATATGATAAAATATCATTTTATTTTATATCCAGAAATTCCTTGATATTCCTTGTACGGTTTCCCTCTTTCTCAAATGAGATAATAATTCCCGCCTGATGTGTTAAACCCAGCTCAGGATGTGTGAATACTGAATAATCAAAATTAAAGTAGGAAAAATGGATTCCGATTCCACACGAAAACTCAGCTGGTTCATTTGCAAATCCAATTCGCAGCGAAAGATTATCAATTAAATCATAGTTGATCCCCGACTTCACTGATGCGTTATATCTGATGTCCTTCTCTAAAGCAAAATTAAGGCTTAGATTATAATAAATATTATAGCTTAGACCTGCATTCATAAGAATTGGTATCTGATCATCTTCGGGAGTAAATGATCCGTGGTTTATGTTTTGGATAGAAAAACCTATTCTCAAATCGTCTGTTAAATATCCAAGGCATCCGCCACTTAAATAAAAAACAGCTTTGTTTCCATATCCTTGTATTGAAACAATATGATAATTAAATGAAACTCCAGCAAAGAATTTATTCAGATATAATGTCGAAAAGCTGAGTAGCAGTTTGGTTTCGCGGTATAATTCAAAACCATATGTCATTGCTCCTATTCCGGCAGAACCAAAACCAAGTGGTTCGTTATATGCAATGTATCCGTTTGCTAATTCATTTAATCCGAAAGGAGCAGGCGAATAATAAAGCCCTAATTCCCGCCAATTAAGTTGTGCCAGCCCTGCTGGATTATTAAAAAGTGAAAAAACGTCATCCGACAAGGCAACATCTGAATTTGCCATAGCTATCTGCTTAGCTCCGGGATTCATTTGCCCTGAAGAGACTGATATAAATGAAACAATTATTAAAAGGTGAAGTAAAACCCGCATAGAAATTTTAATTCATTGTTTAATATATATGTAAATTTCTATATTAAATCAATAAAAAAAATTATTAATGGTCGGTAAATGAAATACTTCCTTTTGATCTTCGTCTTTTTTGCTTGCGTTGGCTTTGCTCAGGAGTTGAACTGCAAAGTAACTGTTAATATGGAAAAACTGATGTCTGCAGCCAAAGATCCTCTTGCCGGGTTTCAAAAAACAGTGGAGGATTATCTTGATAAAACAAAATTTACACCTGACAAATGGGAAGGGGGGAAGATTGAATGTTCAATGACTATTCTTTTTCAGACCGCCGATAATCCTAATTATACTGCCCAGGTAATTGTATCCTCTCAGAGACCACTATACCATAGTACTCAAAATTCACTAATGCTCAACGTTAATGACGGCTCATGGCGGTTCACATATCAGAAGGATCAGTCTTTAAACTCAAACCAATCTATTTATGATCCTATAACTAGCTTTATGGATTATTATGCTTATGTTATTATCGGGCTTGATGCTGACAGTTATGATAAATTAGGTGGCACAAGATATTTTTCAAAGGCATTGGATCTGGTTAATCTTGGAGCTACAAGTGCATTCTCCGATGGTTGGCAGAACAGCAGTGCCTCTTATAGTCGGAGAGGACTAGTTGAAGATCTATTGAGCGAAAAGTATCGATCTTTCCGGGAAGCATTTTTTGAATATCATTATAATGGGCTTGATATTTTTGCCTGGAATCAGGATATGGCTATTAAAAATATGGCCAAACTAGTGTTTGCAATCGATAACATTAGGGCTCGGGGCGATATTAATACTGTACTTATGAAAGTATTCTTTGATTCGAAGAATGGTGAAATGGCTGAGTCTTTTAAGGTATATTCCAATAGGGATATTTATAAAACATTAAAAAAGATAGATCCTGCCCATACTAAAAAATATGATGATGCTCTTTTCGGAGAGTAATTTATTCAAACTTGATTCAAAAATACGAAATGCTCATTTTGGAAATTATCTGGCTGTATTTGTTTTCGTTAACGCCCCCTTAAATCATTAACGGTCTCAGGTGCCTGAATTGATTTCGCTTTTGTTGTTATCTAGGATATGCATCAACCTTGAAAAATATATTGCCTTTGCTTTATTCGTATAGCATCTGTTATGTTTAAAGCGGTTCACTATATGGTCGATGGTTACTTCGCATTGTTTTTTATGTTGAGCTCTCCTNNTTCCCTTTAATTATTACTCAATAATAATCATTTATATTATATAATTCAATAGTTTATCTTTTTTTCTGGAAAAGAATCTTCATAAATCTGTTCTAGTTATCACTGTAATTGTCTTTTGTAGATCTCATCAGAATAACGAACTACTCCGTTAACATATTCATCGCTGTGATTGTATTGGAAAATGGCCCCTCTTCTTCCTTTATTATCTTTGCTGTAATTTCCTTTTACCTTTAGATAATTTGCGGTACTGTAAATAGCATCTGGCCATTCTTTGAGATTTATCACACCATCACTGTCTGCATCAACTGCATATCGTAAATTAAATGGCATAAACTGGGCATATCCTATTGCTCCTCCCCATGATCCTTTCTGACATAATGGATCCATTTTCTTTTCTTTGCAATATCTGAGCAAAGCGACAAGTCCGTCTACAGCGTAAATCTTTCTGTGAGATATTCGTTTTTGCTCCTGTTCTCTAAAACTCGAATCGGCAAAAGGATTAGCTCCTTCCTTTTTGATTATCTTATTAAGTGCAAATTTCTGTGCCGAATCTATGAATAGAATTTGCGCCATAAAAATATTAAATACTCTGCTGTTTCCGGTAAATTTGCCAAGACCCGATTCCCACATTAAAATTGAAACTAAATCCTGTCTATATACACCATATTTCCTTTCTGCTCCCTCAAGTAGATATGAATATTTATTTAGGAAATTAACTCCTTCATTGATCTTATCCTGCCCTAATAAATAATTCGTATAATTATTATGTTCTTCCTTTTGAATGTTTTGACTATTTGGAGTAGCATATTTGATTAACTTATCCTTATAAACAATTCTGGATTCTCTTCGGCTGAAGAGCCTAAGGAATTCTGTTTTGGTAACCTGAACCCCGATACCCTCAGTAGCTTCTAACTTGTCAATAAGTAATTTAATAATATTATTCCGGGGCTCTAATTTGGAATTAACAATGAGATTCTTTTTTATTACCCAGGATGGATATTTTTCCGAAACCTTTCTGCTCCTTTTGTGAGAGTGTTTATGATTAGATAATGTATTCCCGGAAAAGGTGATGACAATTATTAATACAGACAATAATGTTAAGATTATCTTCATTTCGCTTTGTCTATTTGTTAATGAAAGTAAAATAATTTGTCGGGAATTCTCGTGATGCATTTTGGGCAGATAAGATATCTGGAAAAATTCCGAATACTGTTGAACCACTCCCCGTCATTAAGGAAAGCTCTGCCCCTAAGTCATACATTTTATCCTTTATTTCCTTTATTTCTGGATAACTCTCAAAAACAACTGGCTCAAAATCATTAACAATATTATTCTTTAAATTAGATAAACTATAATGCCCGCTAAATTCAATTTGGTTGAGATGTATTTCCGGCATCTTGGGTCTTATCTTATTGAATGCCCATGTAGTTGAAATATGTATTCCGGGATTAACTATTAGAATTGGTTTATCTATTATCAGTTCAGTAGACTCGAAAATTTCTCCTCGTGATGCTCCGAATTTGGTTTTTGGCTCTATAAAAAATGGTGCATCAGACCCAATCTTTAATGCTAATGAATATAAAACTTCATTCGATAAATTCAGCTTATAGAATTTGTTAAATAGTATTAATGCAGCGGCACCGTCACTGCTTCCTCCTCCCATACCTGCACCTATTGGGATTCTTTTGTCCAATGTAACTAATGCGTTGATCTTAATTCCCGTTAACTTACTTATTAACTCCTTTGCCTTGACAATTGTATTGTCGTGCTCACTATTCAACTGGGAATTATTGATAATCAGAGCAAATTTGTTATCCTCTTTTATTGTAAGTGCATCCCATAAATTAATAGGATAAAATATTGTTTCAAGATTATGGTAACCATCCTCTCGCTTGGATATTATGTTCAGTCCAATATTGATCTTGGCTGGTGTTTTAATAGTTAATTCTTTCATCAAAAATCTCTTTAATCTTCTTGATATGATCTGGTGTAGTTCCGCAGCATCCGCCTACAAAGGATGGATTATATCTCAAGATCTGTTTAACAATCTCTTTATATTCATCAGGACTAATGCCCGTAGTTATCATATCATCCTTATATTCTCCGCTTCCGCAATTCATATATACGCCCCAGTTGAAATCCAATTTCTGGGTGCTGATAAATTCAAGAAATATTTCAGGTCTTATACAGTTGAACCCTATCGCCAGTGGTTCGTATTTAAGAATATTTTGAATCGCTGCATCAACTGTCTCACCGGAAAGCAGCCTGAAATTACCATCGAAGAAAATACTTATCACAAATGGTATTTTTTCCTTCATGCATAAGGAGGATACAGTTTCTATTTCGTCATAATGACTCTGCGTTTCATTTAAGATGAAATGACAATGATTAAGGAATAGCTTCTTAATATGTGCTTCATGATTCCGGAAATATTCTTCCTTTGTGAACTTGGATTCCGCCTGGTAACAATCTTCTGCCGGTGGATTTGAACCAGCGATAAGCACCGGAGTTCCGTAAGCCGCTTTCCTTGCTAAATCAACTGATCTCTCGACAAAATTTTGTAGCTCTAAGTTATATCTATTCTCCTTCGATGAATATTTCCTAATAGCGGAGGGGTTAGTTCTGAATGTATTCGTTGTAATTATATCTGCCCCTGCATCAATATATTGCTTATGCAGTTCAATTACAGTATCTGGATGGGTTATATTGGAAAGCGACATCCATAAATGCTTATCCCTCGGTACCCCATGCTGCTGCAGAAGCGATCCCATCGCACCGTCTAAAATAATAGGTCGTTTGATCCTTCGCGCAATAGAAAAAGGATTATATAATACATCCATAAATTAGTTAATTAAATATGTTTGAATGATTTTCATTAAATATAACAAAAATGTCTGCCTCTATGAATTTAATTGGTCAATTATTCCGTGAATAGATTGAAAGAAAGATTTATTTTAATAAAGTGGAAACCTTACTCAGCACTTTATCTATCGGTAATTCAAGCATGCACTCATGTCCATAAGGACATTTTAGCTTATTACAGATAATGCAGAATAAATCTTCCTTTATTACATAATCTGAAATAGGGGAGTACGGTCTGTGTGCTGCAGGATCAGTTGGTCCGAATATCCCTAGCGTGGGTTTCCCCAACGCAGCGGATATGTGCATTGGGCCCGAATCATTTGCTATTACTAAATTACATAAATTAATCAAAGCCGACATTCGCTTAATATCTGTCTCCGGCGCAAGTTTCGCCTTCTCCCCAAGATTCTTAATAATATATTCCGCATCTCCTTTATCCTCAGGACCCCATAATATTAAAAACTTGGAATTATACTTCTCCCTAAGTCCATTGCAAATCTCAACCCATTTGGATGCGTCGCATCTCTTGCTCTCCCATCCCCCCGATGGAATTATCCCGGTAACAAAATCACTATCGGCAAAATAACTTTGAAATATAGATTTGGCAAATTCCTTATCACTCTGTGAAATAAAGTATTGAATCCTCTTGGATATTATGGGCACATTGATTGCCTTAATAAGTTCAAGATTATGTTCTGCCGAATGATATGTTCCTCTCTCAGAAGTCGCTCGGATATTATAAGCGTATTTGCGCCCCCGGTATGAATAACCAACTCTGTATTTTACACCGGAAAGAAAAGTAATCTGTGCAGTCCGTGGGTTACTCCATAGATCAATCAACAAATCATATTTCTCTTTCCTTATTCTGAGAGCAATCCATAATGGAAACTCCTTCTTCCCCATAGTCAGAATCTTATTGATATTAGGATTATCTTCAAGGCAAGGTTTTGCAAAATTCTCCGTTAAATAATCTATCTTCACTCCGGGGAAATACGAAATCAGATTATCAATAATAATCGTAGATAGAACTATATCCCCAATCCCCCGAGGCTTAATGCATAATATCTTTTTTATTTTAGATTTATCAATTTCCATTAGGTGTACAATTAGTTAATGTGCATCAAGCCAGTTATCTCCTATGCCGGTTTCAACTAAGACCGGTACATTTAAAGGCATAGCACTCTCCATCAGTTCCTTTATCATAGGTCTCAGCTCCTCCACTTCATCCTTGTGCGCATCGAATAATAACTCATCATGTACCTGTAACACCATCTTTGTCCTCGTCTTTCTTCTGACAAGTTCTCTATGGATATTTATCATCGCCAGCTTTATCATATCTGCCGCGCTCCCCTGTATAGGCATATTGATAGCCACACGTTCCTCAAACTGCTTAACTACTCTGTTGCTGCTGTTTATGTTATGCAAAAATCTTTTCCTTCCCATTAAAGTTTCGGCATATCCCTTCTCTTGTGCCATAACCACGCTGTCATCCATAAACTTCCGCACATTCTTAAATGTACGGAAATAAGTGTCTATGATTTCTTTCGCATGCGTCTGGGTTACTCTAAGACGTGTCTTCAGACCAAAAGCACCAATGCCATATAATATCCCAAAATTAACTTCCTTAGCTTTTCTTCTCATATCTGGTGTAACCTCAGATTGTGGAACCCCAAAAACAAGTGAGGCTGTGCTTCTGTGTATATCCTCTCCATTATTAAAAGCATGCATCAGCGCTTCGTCTTTACAGATTGAAGCCATTATTCTAAGTTCAATCTGCGAGTAGTCCGCACTTAAAATAACATAATTCTTATCTCGCGGTACAAATGCTTTACGTATTTCCTTCCCCATCTCAGTTCTTATAGGAATGTTTTGAAGATTGGGATCATTCGACGAAAGACGCCCCGTCGATGCTACCGTCTGGTTAAAGCTAGTATGTATCCGCCCGGTTTTATGATGAATAAGATTGGGCAGCGAATCAGCATATGTCGATTTTAACTTTGCAACCTGCCTGTAATCAAGTATCAGATCTATAGCTTCATGCTCACCCCTCAGGTTTTCAAGCGAACGTGCATCCGTCGAGAACCCCGTCTTTGTCTTCTTGCCCGTCTTTAACATCAACTTATCAAATAAAATCTTCTGTAACTGCTGGGGAGAATTAATATTAAATTCCTGACCGCATGTCTCGTATATCCTCTTTGTATAATTATCAAGAAGTATCAGCAGGTCCTTGCTCAGCATGTTTAGTATTCCCTTATCAACTCTTATTCCCTCTCTCTCAATATCTTCAAGAACAGGTATAAGCGGGAACTCAATTTCGTATGCTAACTTAGTAAGGCTATTTATCTTTAGCTCCTTATCAAGTACTTCGTATAATCTAAACGTAACATCCGAATCCTCGCTGGCATAATTACAAAGCTCATCAAGCTTAACATCGAACATCTTAGTCGGGTCTTTCTTAGTGCCAATTAAATCAGATAAGGGAATTGGCTTATAATGTAAATACTTTACCGATAAATCATCCATGCCATGCTTCTGGTCTGGATCAATACAATAACTTGCCAGCATAGTGTCGAAATAGAAATTCTTTACCTCAATCCCGATGCTTCGTAGTACTCCTATATCAAACTTTGCATTTTGGCAGACCTTCTTGATCTTGATATTCTCGAATACTGGTTTGAATATCCGCACAAAATCTTCCTTTGCCAAACGGTCCGATAAGTCCTTGTCAAATAAGTTCTCCTTATTCTTAAATGGATTTATTGCGATGAAATATCCCGAATATGGCGCTGTCGAAAACGAAGCTCCCACAATATTCAAATCAAGTGTATCCAAAGAATCTGTCTCAGTGTCATAAACAAACAGATCAACTTTGCCTAGCTTTGCAGCTAATTCCTCAGCTTCTTTTACCTTTGTTATTAACTTATAATCTGCCTTCTTCTTGTCAAAGACCTCTGCATCAGGTATAAATGGCGCAGGTTCAGCGATAGCTTCCTCTGGTATAACCGCTCCTTCTTCCTTCCCATGGTTATCATATGTATTAAGAAGTCTGCTATATAAATTCTTAAACTCAAGTTCTATAAAAACAGGACGCACCTTGTCAAAATCCGGTCTTGTAACCCGTATCTTTTCAAAATCAAAATCTAAAGGAACAGAACAATGTATCGTTGCCAGATCCTTAGATAATATAGCATTCTCTTTCCCTGCTATCAGTTTATTCTTTAGCCCCTGCTTCTCTATTTCATTAATATGCTCATAAATTCCTTCTACAGATCCATACTTTTGTATCAATGGTGTCGCTGTAACAGGACCAACCCCCGCCACTCCCGGTATATCATCCGATGCATCTCCCACAAGCGCAAGGTAATCGATCATCTGCTTTGGTTCAAACCCGAATTCTTCCTTCATCTTTGCAGTATCATATATTATTATTTCGTCTGTCGTCTTACCGGGACGCACAATTTTAACATTATCCGTAATCATCTGATTAAAATCCTTATCCGGCGTAATAACATACGACTCCAAGCCATGTTCCTCCGCTAACCGCACCGCCGTGCCTATTATATCGTCTGCCTCATATTTTGGCAATATATAAATCGGAATATCAAGCAGCTCTATTATCTGCATAATCCGCTTTATCTGTGGGATCATATCCTCCGGCATTTCGGCTCGTGATGATTTATAATGCTCATACTTATCGTGCCTGAATGTCTTCTCCTTCGAATCAAATGCAACAGCTATATAATCCGGCTTATTATATTCAAATATCTTTATTAATTGGTTTATAAATCCATATACTGCAGATGTCGGCTCCCCATTGCTTGTCTTTAATGGTCGGTTTATGAATGCAAAATATGCCTTGTATGCCAAAGCCATTGCATCAATTATTACAAATTTCTTTTTCACTGGTTTCATTTATTAACAAAAAATATTAAAATAAAGATATAAATAAGCAGACAATTTAACATTAGTCTTCTAAACTATTTGATATGTATTAAGCACTTACACAAAGTAACTGAATAAACTCTGATTCTATACTTGCCAATAACTAAGAACAGAATGACTCCCGTCACAAGCAGAAAAAGAGAAAAAATAAATAATATATATATTTCTCTTTTTTCTGAAAACCATACCTAATTACTATATACATTATTTAACTTTATTTACCAGGCTATTTTATGATTAAAATGTATGTCTCATTTTGGAATCTTGATCGAAAGATGAGTATAAGATGAACGAGAGATGAGCGACTCAGATGCGACTCAGAATACCCGTAGATGCCTGTTGCCCGGGGCATCGCATTTCACTCGAAAATGTACAATATTTACCAATGTGTTTATTTATTAAACAGTATGTCATCTTCTTTTATATTGCATATATCCCGCATCCGCTTTATTTTCATATTTTATTTATTATAAAATAAAACTTATGTCCTCTTTATAAGGATTATGAATGGCCCTGCTGAAAGCAAATAAAACTATCCCCGAACTTTTTGTGTTTCTGACTGAAGAATATAAGGTTGATAAAAAATTCCTCTTCAGAAAAGTCAATGGTGTATTTGAGGGGATTTCATATAAGGAATTTAAAGTTGAAACCGAGAATTTTGCTTTAGGACTCGCTGCAATGGGCATCAAAAGAGGGGATAAGGTTGCTATTATGGCAGAAAATCGTCCCGAATGGGTCTATTCCGATATGGCTATCTTGAGCTTGGGGGCTGTTGATGTTCCTCTATATCCTTCCTTAACTGCAGAGTCTGTCCAGTTTATTATTAACAACTCTGAATCTAAGGGAATTATCATCTCTAACAAATTCCAGTTAAATAAAATATTAAAAATCAAACCTCATTGCCATCAGCTTAAATTTATTATCGTAATGAATGAAAAAGATGTCACCCCCAAAACACAGGGACTTTTTTCATTCAAAGAGATTCAGGAAATGGGGGAAATATTTGGGAAAAACCATTTTGGATATTTAAAAGAATGTATTAAGAGAGTATATGAAAACGATCTTTGTACAATTATTTATACTTCAGGCACTACGGGTGAACCGAAAGGCGTAATGTTGTCGCATAAAAATATATTATCAAACGTTACTAAAACTCTTGAAATATTCCCAATAGATAATGATGACATATTCTTATCTTTTCTTCCTATGTGTCATATATTTGAAAGGATGGGAGGGTACTATACAGGATTCTCCTCCGGCGGTTCAATTTATTTCGCTGAATCTATTGAATTGGTCTCCAATAATATTGTTGAAGTAAAACCTACTGTCATAACTACTGTGCCTCGACTCTTTGAAAGAATTCATGCTAAGATTATTAAAAATATTGAAAGCCAGTCGCACAGCAAGCAAAGAATATTCGCTTGGGCTATTGAAACCGGCAGACAATATATGTATGCAAAAAAGGAACACAATATCTCAATATCTTTATCTGTAAAAAGAAAAATTGCCGATAAACTTGTGTTCTCTAAGCTAAGAGAAAAATTGGGCGGTAAATTAAAATACTTTATTTCCGGTGGTGCCGCTCTTCCTCGGGATGTAGGTGAATTCTTTGAAGCCGTTGGAATACTTATCATTGAGGGATATGGTTTAACTGAGTCATCCCCTATAATTACAGCAAATAAATTGGATGATTATAAGTTTGGCTCTGTTGGAAAAGTATTTCCCGGAGTGGAAGTTAAAATTGCAGTTGACGGCGAGATTCTTGCCAAAGGTCCTAATATTATGCTGGGGTACTATAAAAACAAAAAAGAAACAGAAGAGTCACTTAAAGACGGTTGGCTCCATACTGGGGATATTGGA
>PLLW01000090.1 GCA_003141435.1 Ignavibacteriales bacterium | reverse complement strand
TCTATCCGACAACATCAAACTTCGCCAGCGCAACGATAAAAGCAAGTCTCAACCTTAAGATAAAGCTTGATACTGTAAGTATGATCGCCAACAAGGTAAGCATATTGGCTGCACCGCCATCCGGCTCAGGTGTGACTATCACATCACGACTTACGGACATAGGCGGGAACAATATCGCTGTCTCTGACACAGGTAGTATTAGATATGTTTTGGTTAAGGGTAGAGGCACGCTTGATGCAACGACAAGAAAGACAACAACAGATGGAGCAGTGCAAATCGTATACACCACATATGCCACGGCTGTTGACACAGCGACGATTACAACGACGGCAAGAAATAACCCGGCGATTACCACTACCGTTACAATTATCTCTGTCCCAAGTGGTCCCATCAATTACTTCACAGTGACAATTAACACTGCCGATGCGAGTAAAATCGCGGGTGACAGTGTCAATATAACAATTACTGCGATGGACCTTTTAAATCGTCGTATATATGCATATAACGCTGCTGGGCAGACAGTTACGCTCAATAATACTACTGTTAGCCCAGTTGTTACAAAAGACACAACGTACTACTTCAGCTACACGGACAAAAATGGTAAATATGTGAAGAGAAGTAATGGTATTGCTCTTACTGATAGCATCTTTGTCCAGGGTTTAGCATCTATCACATTGCATAAATTTACGGCTGAAGCTACATCAAACACCGTCACTATAACTGATACTAATGCGATTACAGGAACATCTGCTAACGGTTCCATCTTCAAGCCGGGATCTTGTGCTGGTCAAACGACGTGGTCTGTAACCCTCAAAGATACAGTAGGTCTAAATACGCCGTTTAATTACACCATTACCCCACGTGATAAGTACTATAACATAAATAGCACTGTCCTGAACTTCGGTTATGTATCTTCCAATCAAGGTACTAATTTTGATGCAGGTAGCAATCCTATGATATTTACCGGACCGGTGACGTACAACGCGAGCCAGAGTGTAGCCACGAACAACCTGATTATCTACGTGTCCGATGGCACTTCAACTCTTTTGGGTCAAAGCAAGGCTATCGTTGCAAAGGCTGGTGTAACAGGAGTTGAACAAAATAACAGTTTGCCAACAGCATATTCTTTGTTGCAGAACTATCCGAATCCATTTAATCCATCAACAACGATTGAATTCGGATTGCCAAAGGACGGACGAGCGACGTTAAAGATCTTCAACACCGTCGGACAGGAAGTGGCAACGTTATTCAACGGCGAAGCCGCAGCAGGAAAATACAATCAAGTGCAGTTCAATGCTTCGAATCTTGCCAGTGGGATATACTTCTCGCGGTTGGAGTTTAACGGAAAAATGCAGATGAAGAAGATGCTGTTGTTGAAATAATGCCAAGCTAAAGTTTGGACATAACTAATTGGGTGAGGCGGAGATTACTCCGCCAAGTCCCATCATGGCAAAACTCTAAAGCAATATAGCAATCTCAGCGGAGAGATAGGGATTCGAACCCCAGAAGGACTTGCATCCTTAACGGTTTTCAAGACCGCCGCATTCAACCACTCTGCCATCTCTCCATTTGTTTTCCTGTTACCTTCAAAACAAATGTATTTGGTTTGTTTTTGAGGTACAAATATAAGAATTGTTCCCTTACCCGCAAAAGGTAATTTTTTGAATATTTTACCATTTCTTAAAGATGAAAAAGACCGCCGCTATAATGAATATAAATCCCACCGCATAGTTCCACTTAAAATCTTCTTTCAAGTATATAATCGAAAAGACACAGAAAACCACAAGCGTAATAACTTCCTGGATCGTTTTTAATTGCGCGGCACTAAATTGTCCATATCCCCAACGGTTGGCGGGTACCTGGAAACAATATTCAAAAAAAGCTATTCCCCAGCTGATTAAAATTACGATCCACAAGGGTGCGCTTCTGTATTTCAAATGCCCGTACCAGGCAATTGTCATGAATATATTGGATATCGTCAGGAGTATTATTGTCTGCATTATCTTCTCTTATTTTTTGCTGTAAATCTAAGAATGTCTTTTAACTTTTGAAAGCGCCCGGAACTGCATATTTTAGCATATGTGATTATATTATTTCCCAAAATAGAATAGGAGATTGAAATGAAAGTTAACTGGATTGAAGAGTTCCCCGCAGCAATAACGGTTTGCGATAAAAATGGTAGTATCATGGAAATGAATGAGAAATCAGCTGCTTCTTTTGCAAATGAGGGTGGCTACCAATTGATTGGGAAAAATCTATTTGAATGTCATTCAGAAGATTCTATAAAAAAGATTAATGAACTAATTAAAGAAAACAAAACAAACATTTATACTATCGAAAAGAATGGTGTAAAGAAGCTGATTTATCAGTCTCCCTGGTCTGAAAATGGTGAATTAAAAGGTCTTGTTGAATTAACTTTCGAAATTCCTGAAAATATGCCGCATTTTATCAGATCTTAATTCAGGGATGCTCTTTTTAGTTTCTATGTTTTCCTTATTTAAGCTAATTTTAATTAGTAATTCAAATTAACTTTTTAAATTTGGAGTTTCGATGTCTTACTCATTCATCGGTTCAGGTCTCACCATTGAAAAATTAGTACAAATTGCCCGCTATAATGAAAAAGTAGAACTACACCCCGATGCACTGGAAAGAATTAAAGTATGCCGAAGCATGCTTGAGGAAAAAATACAGGCAAAGGAAATCATGTATGGGGTAAATACAGGAATTGGAGAATTTTCAGAAATAGTTCTCAATGATGAACAGGTAAAACAATTCCAGAGATATCTTATTTATAATCATGCTGCAGGTATTGGCGATCCCGCTCCTATCGAATATGTCCGGGGCGCAATGGCTGGAAGGATAAATGTACATGCACATGGTAATTCTGGATGCAGACCTGAAATAACACTTGCCCTTATTGAAATGTTAAATAAAGGTGTAACTCCTGTAGTTTGCCAGAAAGGTTCTGTAGGTGCATGTGGTGACCTTGCCCCTATGGCACAGATTGCTGAATTGCTGATGGGCGAAGGTGAAGCATTCTATAAAGGAGAAAGAATGACCGGCAAAGAAGCTTTTGAAAAAGCCGGTATCCCGATCCCTGGACTTCAGGCTCGTGATGGATTGGCTACAATAAACGGCTCAAATCTTCTCACTGCAATGAGCGCTATTCATTTGTACGATATTAATCGGTGGCTAAAACAGGCTGAGATTGCATGCGCCATGAGTCTTGAGGCTCTGCTTGCAAACCTGAAACCTTATGATGAAAGACTTCATAAAATAAGAGGCTTCAGCGGTGCTGTTAGAAGTGCTAATGCCATAATGAAATGTATTCAGGGAAGTGACCTCCAAACCGGTAAATTAAAAATTAAAGTTCAGGATGCATACTCTATGCGTTCGTCTCCTCAGGTAATTGGTGCAGCTCATGATGTTGCTGCATATGCTAAGAGCCAGGTGGAAATTGAATTAAACGGTGTAGGTGATAATCCTATATTCCTACCAAATGAACGTCTTACTTTAACTGGTGCTAATTTTCAGGGAACGCCTGTTTCTCTTCCTATGGATATGGTCGGTGCAGCCGTTACTATGGTTTCTGTTTTATCTGAAAGAAGATTGAATAGACTATTGAATCCTGCATTAAGCGTTGGGCTTCCCGCTTTTCTTACAAAAGGTGCCGGAATGTTCTCCGGTTTAATGTTAAGCCAATATACTGCAGACAGTTTAATTGTGGAGCAGAGAATTCTTTCTACTCCTGCCTGTGTCCAGTCAATCCCTGCCGCAGCAGATCAGGAAGATTTTGTCTCGATGGGAATGAATACCGCAATTAAAAATGGACAAATTCTTGACAATGCATATGGAATATTAGGAATAGAATTTATTGCCGCAGCTCAGGCATTGGATTTCCGTGAGTTTAAAACAGGGGATGGGGTAGCTTTTGCTAAAAAGACTGTACGCAAATATGTTGAACATCTTGATGTAGATCGTCCCCTTTATAAAGATCATACCAAAATGAAAGAAGTAGTTAAGAGTTGTGAAATACTTCAGGAGGTTGAAAAGATCGCAGGTTCTCTCGGTTAAAATAATTTAATAGTTATTTGTTCAACTGTCCGATTACACTCATTAAAGTATATTGGGCATTTATATATAAGTATTCTTTTGAGATGGTTGTATATACTGCCTGTAAATAATTATTATAAGCAAGCTGCTGATCCAGGTAAGTTGCGGCTCCCAACGTGTAGGTTTCTTTTTTAGCGTCCCAGCTTTCTTTAGCCGAAAGAACGGCTGTTTTTGAAACATCAAGTTGTTTTCTTGCAGTTTCAAGGTCGAGGTATGCATTTTTAACATCTGTTTTTACCTGTCGTTCCAATGCATTTAGATCTTCATTTGTGCTTTTTAACTGCACATCCGCCAGTTCAATGGAATATTCAGTGGTGAATTGTGAAAATATTGGCAGGCTTAGGCTTATGCCTGCACTGTATGTATTTTGTGAAAATAGATTTCCCGGGCTTGGAGCAATTGTTGAGAAGCCATAGTTTCCTGTTAATCTCGGATAAACATTTCCCCATGCATAGGATACCTGATTTTCTGCTATTTTAACCTTATAAAGTTCACTTTGGTAATCCTGCCTTTTTGCTAATGCTGTCTGAAATAAATTATCAAATTGTTTGGGAACGGCTGATGTGTCGTTCAAATCATTATTTTCAAATGAGAAAATATAGCTTTCCGTAACATCCATTGCCAGGAAGTTAAGCATTGTCACAATCGATTTCTGGTAATTGTTATCTGCTTGTAAAAATAATAGTTCGGAATTTGCAGTAGTAGCTTCCTGCGAATAAACATCCGTTCGGGGGACTGTTTTTATTTCATACATCTGATTTATTTTATCCAGTAACCCCTGATTATATTTTAGATCCTCTGCCTGAAAATCATATAATTTCTTATTACTAACAATTGCAGTATAAAGAGTAACAGTCTGAAGAATAATATCCTGTCTTAATTTTTCAAGATCATATTTAGCTGAAGAAAGTGTGTTTTCTTTTGAATTAATATTGGCAAACATTGATAAACCGTCAAACAAAGTAAGGTTTCCGCCTATTGAAAGTGACCAGTCCCTGCTTTCATTTTTTGCTGTTGCATTAGTCGGAATCCCTAATAGATTTGTTAATGCCGTGCTATTGTAGTTAGTGCGCTGCCAATCAAAACTTCCATTTATACCTAAAGTTGGAATTAAAGCGCCGTAAGCTGTTTTAATTGCCTCGTTTGTTGCATCAAGATTATAAACGCTTTTTTTAATCGATGAGTTTTGGTTAAGCGCAGTGGATATTGCTTCACTTAGAGAAATCCTTTTCTGAGCAGGTGTTTTGATTCCCGGGATTAGGATTATTAAAAACAAAATATAATATTTCAAAATTCTCATAGTTAATTTATTCGATTTAGTTATTATTCATACCTTAAAGCATCAATTGGATTTAGGTTTGCCGCCTTTCTTGCAGGATAAAATCCAAAGAAAACTCCGACTGCTCCTGAAAATGCAAATGATATAAAGATAATTGCCGGTTTTATTACTGCCGGCTGTGCAGTATAATTATTCAGTATGTACCCCATAGCAAAGGCAAGAAAGATTCCAATCACACCTCCTGATAAACTAAGCATTATCGCTTCAGTTAAAAATTGAACTAAGATATCAGTTGCCCTGGCTCCGATTGAAAGCCTTATACCAATTTCTCTCGTTCTTTCGGTAACTGATACTAGCATAATGTTCATAATTCCAATTCCACCTACAATAAGTGAAACTCCTGCTACTGAGCCAAGGAGAAGTGTTAATACTTTTGTAGTGGCAGTAGCTGCATCTGCCAGATCAGCCTGATTTCTTATTGTAAAGTCATCGTCTTCACCGGGTTGGATTTTGTGAGATTCTCTCATAATTTTTGTAAGTTCAGCCTGTGCCTGTGGCATCTGGGCAAGTGATGTGGCGCTTGCTTGTATGAAATTTATGTATCTCCCCCCGGTAAGTCTGTCGAGGACACTGCTGGAAGGAGCTAATATCAGGTCATCATTGTTTACTCCCATCGCAGATTGTCCTTTTTCCTCAAGTACCCCAATCACTTTAAATGGAACATTCCTTATTCTTACCAATGAACCGATAGGGTCGTCGCTCGGGAATAAATTCTTTTTCACTTCTGATCCTAATACACAAACTTTCGACTTTGCCATTACATCCTTTGCAGTAAAAAATTCTCCCGATGCAAGTTTCCATGCACGAATATCAAGATATTCTGGTGATACTCCCTGCGTTGATGTATTCCAGTTTCCTACTCCGCCAATTACTTGTCCGCCTGCTCTTACAATAGGGGAAATATATTTTATATATGTGGCCTCATCTTTTATCCGGTTTACATCGTCCATAGTGAAACGGTTGATTGATCCCGCACCTTTGTTTACTCCCCCCGAGTTGCTTGCACCGGGAAATATAATAATAAGATTGGAACCCAATGAAGCTATCTGCTCTTGCACCTGCTGCTGTGCCCCCTCGCCGATTGAAACCATCACAATTACTGCCGCTACTCCTATTATTATACCCAACGCTGTTAGCAGGCTTCGCATTCTTGATTTAAGGATACTCTTGATTGCTGCGGTTATTATACTTTTAAATTTCATAAATTATACTCAACTGATTTCCTGGTTGACTTCTTCCGATTTTAATTTTTCTAACTCCTCTTTTGCGGTCAAAGGTTTTTCAATCTCTTTGTCTCTTATTATTTTTCCATCTCTTAGTTCTACTATCTTTTTGGAAAAATTAGCATAATCCCTTTCGTGCGTTACTAAAACTATAGTTATTCCTTCGCTGTTTAGTTGCTGGAACAATGCGAATACCTCAACTGAGGTTCTGCTGTCAAGGTTTCCGGTCGGTTCATCTGCAAGTATTAATGATGGTTCATTTACTAACGCCCTTGCTATTGCAACTCTTTGNNNNCCTATCTTCTGGTTCCTGATCTCTGCATATTGATTTTTATCCAGCTTACTTGTCAGAATATCGTCAAGGAAATAGTCACCTGATGTCGGCTGGTCCAGACATCCTATCACGTTCATAAATGTCGATTTCCCGGATCCAGAAGCTCCCATTATTGCTACAAATTCCCCTTCAAAGATCTTAAGATTTATTCCCTTCAGAGCGTTTACTTCCATGTCACCGACTTTGTATGTCTTTACCAAGTTCCGGGTTTCAATGATTATTTTACTCATAATAATCTTAAATCCTGCCCGGTCCACGCTGAGGCTGGCCGCCTGGGATCAGGCTGTTAGTCTTAGGGGCTGTTGAGGACGTACTATTATCTAATATTCCGCTAATTACCTGCATCCCTTCCTTTACATTTCTTCCCCTTACAATTTCAGTGTTCTTTCCATCCGTAATTCCTAATACAATAGGAGACATTTGAAGTTTTCCGTTCTGGTCTATATACCATAATCTTCCAAACTGAGATTTAGTGGCTTTACCACCAGCTTTATATCCCATTCCTTTTTTTAACGTGTCTGCTTTTCCACCGTTTTGCTTAGCCATTTCATCTTGATATTCTTTAAGTGCATCATCTGTTGGTGTAAATCTTAACACTGCATTAGGAACTATTAAAACAGAATCTCTTTCCTGGATATAGAAATCCATAGTAGCTGTCATTCCGGGAAGCAGAAAATGNNGCTGAATTAATTCTTTTCTGTATAACTGTTCCCCAGAATTTTTTATCGGGATATGCCTGAACAGAAAAGTCTACCTTCTGCCCTAATGCCATTTGCCCTATATCGCTTTCGTCAATATTAGCCAGAATTTCCATTTGTTCAAGGTCTTCTGCTATTGTAAATAAAGTTGGTGCTGAAAGACTTGCGGCAACAGTTTGTCCTGCTTCAACAGCACGGTTTTGAATTATTCCGCTTATAGGAGCATAAATGTAAGCATATCCTAAATTTGTGATTGCCCTGTCCAATGCTGATTGTGCTGCTTTCATATCAGCTAAGGCACTTTCAACATTTGTCTGAGAGGTCAGGTAATCAAGTTCTGAAATATAGTTCTTCTGGTAAAGTACTTTATTCTTTTCATCTGTAACCTGCACTTGATGATATGAAGCTTTTGCTTTCTCCAGACTGGATCTTCCATCGTTTACCTGGGTTACCAGGTTTGTTGTATCAATTACCGCAAGAAGTTGCCCTTTTCTTACATGGTCATTAAAATCAACATAAAGCTTGGTTATTTTACCCGATACTTGTGTGCCGATATCGACAGTCGTTACCGCCTGCAGGGTACCTGTGGCTGTAATTGTTTGGCTGACTGTGCCTCTGCTAATTTGTGTATATGTGTACTGTTGTGCCTTTTTATCCCCATTAAAAAACAAGTAATAACTGGATACAATAAGTGCTGCAAGTACAATTGCAATAATAATTAATTTTTTCTTCATAAAACTCTCTTAAAACTGTGAGTAAAGGACCTAAAAAATAAACATTTAAGATATGACAAGCTAAAATTGATATAGGTTTAAATCATTCCTAAAATTATTTGAATTACCTGCTTTACAATGTTCAAAATAAACAGGTGCTTTCGTATAAAATATTAATTATTAACTCTATTATATTAATATAACAAAAAAAATACATTGGTTCTGTAATGTTTGATAAGTAAGGTAATTGAAATTATATCCCATTAAATATTAGTTGACATGAAAAGATTATTGGAGTATATTAATATTGACTCTTTCAAAAGGTTCTCCCCTGCCTTTTGATGGTAACGAGTTAGACCCGTAGGTCGCCCGACCATACGGGTTTTTTATTTTATATATTTTTCGTAATATAATTCTAATAAAATTAAAGAATTCCGGTATATATATGGAAAATCTGAAAATTAAAATCGCTGAAAGAACAACTCCGGTGGTATTACCTAAGAACTTAGGATTTGGTTTAATTTTTACTGATCATGTCTTTGAAATGGATTATGCTCCTGATAAGGGTTGGCATAATGCATCAATAAAACCATTAAAAGATCTTGAATTACATCCTGCTACAATGTTTATTCATTACGGGCAGGCTGTCTTTGAAGGACTAAAAGCTTTTAAAACAGTAAGCGGAGAAATAGTAATTTTCCGCCCCGAAATGCATATAAGAAGGTTGAATAATTCATCTAAAAGAATATGTATTCCGCAGGTCGATGTTCCTTTTGTGCTTAATGCGTTAAATGAACTTATCGCTATTGATAAAGACTGGATTCCTGAAAATAAATGTGAAGCTTTATACATCAGACCTTTTATTTTTGGAAGTGATCCGTTTCTTGGTGTCAAACCCTCGACTAATTATAAACTGCTTATTATCCTTTCCCCGGTAGGCACATATTATCCCGAAGGATTTAAACCGGTTAAAAT
>PLLW01000115.1:5110-6277 GCA_003141435.1 Ignavibacteriales bacterium | reverse complement strand
CTTGAAGGAACAGTTAAAGCGATTACGGACTTCGGTGTGTTTATCGATTTAGGCGGTGTTGACGGTTTAGTACATATAACAGACTTAAGCTGGGGCAGAATTAACCATCCTAATGAAGTTGTTAAACTTGACCAGACCATTAAAGTTGTTGTTACAGATTTCGATGAAGAAAAGAAGAGAATATCTTTAAGCTTAAAGAAGCTTCTTCCACATCCATGGGAAGATATAGAGAGCAAATTAAAGATTGGTGATAAAGTTTCCGGACGTGTTGTCTCTCTGACAGATTACGGCGCTTTTATTGAAATAGAAAAAGGTATTGAGGGTTTGATCCATAACTCTGAAATGAGCTGGACACAGCACATAAAACATCCTTCACAGGTTGTTGCTATGGGACAAATTCTTGAAGCTGTTATTCTAAGTCTCGATAAGGAAGAAAAGAAGATATCGCTTGGCATTAAGCAATTAGAGCCCGATCCATGGGATACTCTTATGCTTAAATACCCAGTTGGTTCGAGACATTCAGGAATTGCAAGGAATCTTACAAACTTCGGCGTGTTCGTTGAACTGGAACCAGGCGTAGATGGTCTTGTACATATTTCTGATCTTTCATGGACTAAGAAAATACGCCATCCCGGGGAAGTTGTTAAGAAAAACGAAAAGTTAGAAGTTATTGTATTAGGTGTCGATGTTGAACAGAGGAAGATATCACTTGGACATAAACAGGTGGAAGATAATCCATGGGATACATTCGAGAAAGTATATAATGTCGGAACCATTACTACAGGTAAGGTTGTAAGAATAATAGAGAAGGGACTTATAGCAGAACTACCTGAAAAGGTTGACGGCTTTGTACCGACCACACAACTGGTTCCAAACAAGGTGAAGAATATTGCCAATCATTTTCCGATTGATGATGTTCTTTCATTGAAGATACTTGAATTCGACAAAGAAAATAAGAAGATAGTTCTTAGTGCTATTGCACCATTAAAGGAAAAATCTGAAGATGAAATAAGAGCATATCTGGATAAGCATAAACTTGAAAGAGTAAGTGTCCAGGATATTATGAACGTAGATACAGGCTCAATCGATACTTCTGATTTTCCAATCTTTGAAGTTCCGAATGATCCACAAGCCGGTTCTGCAGAGAAGAAATAATTCTTAATTTAT
>PLLW01000115.1:0-5087 GCA_003141435.1 Ignavibacteriales bacterium | reverse complement strand
TATGTGTTCAATACATGTACAGTTACAGAACATGCCGACCGAGAATGCCGCCAGTTGGTAAGGCGCGCTTTAAGACAGAATCCCAATGCTTATGTTATTGTAACAGGGTGCTATGCGCAGCTTCGTCCAGAAGAGATATCACACATTCATGGGGTTGATGCTATTCTTGGGAGCAATGAAAAGCTAAAGCTCTTTTCACTGCTAGAAGATTTCGAGAAGAAAGACCTTGCATGCATTTATGTTTCGCCAGTTAACAACAGCAATGAGTTTGGCGCTTCATATTCAACCGATGCGGATACGAGGACGAGGGCTTATTTCAAGATACAGGATGGTTGTGATTACAATTGTTCCTTCTGTACAATACCTCTGGCAAGAGGAAGCAGCAGAAGCATGGAACCTGACGCAGTACTTGCAGAGTTCAAACATCTTATTTCAAAAGGTTATAAAGAAATCATACTTACCGGTGTAAATGTTGGTGATTACGGTAAATCATTTGATACCGAACTGTACGATGTTCTTTGCAGAATGGTTGAGGTAGATGGAAACTTCAGAATAAGAATAAGTTCTATAGAACCAAATTTATTATCAGATGATATTTTGCAGCTAACGAGCCAGAGTGAAAAGATGTGCAAGCATTTTCATATACCACTGCAGAGCGGGAGTCCCAAAATACTAAAGCTTATGCAGAGGAGATATAAAGCGGAGCATTATTCCGGGGTTATACATAAAGCGGCTGAGTTAATAAGCAATATTGGGATAGGAGTAGATGTTATTGTGGGCTTTCCCGGAGAAACGGAAGAAGATTTTTTAACCACCTATAACTTTATTAAAGATCTGCCGGTTTCCTACCTGCATGTATTTACCTATTCCGAACGTCCAGATACCAAAGCTGTTTCGATGGATAATCGCGTAGAGGTTATAGAAAGGAAGAGAAGAAACAACATGCTCAGGATATTAAGTGATAAGAAGAAAAATCTTTTCTACGAATCGATGATCGGAAGAGAACTTGAAGTATTATTTGAATCAGAAAATGATAATGGAGAAATAAAAGGTTTCTCATCCAATTATGTAAGAGTTTCGAATGACTATGATTCTTCTCTTATAAATGAACTTTCTACAGTTAGGATTGAAAGCGTGAGGGATAACCTTTGTTATGGGACTATTTTAGGGAATAAAAAATCAATTGATTTGATAGCCTGTTAAACATATTATTACACTTAAAAATTATGAATAAAATATTCGTTATACTTATCCTGCTTACATTTACAGCTTTTCCGCAAGCCACGAAGAATATGCTTTCTTTGAAAGAGGAGATGAAGCAGAATATGATTTCTGGGAGCAGTAATTCGATTCCTGTTAAAGAAGAATTTAGTAAAAAGAGTATCATGCTGGCAATTACATATTCGATATTATTGCCGGGCATGGGGGAACTATACGCAGGGAACTATTCTAGCGGCAAGTATTTTACAATTGCAGATGGCGTGTTTTGGGGAACATATATTGGCATAAACCAATATTCGAACTGGCAGAAGGACAGGTATCATTCTTTTGCGGTATCTAACGGAGGAGTTAATTTGGCTGGCAAAGACGATGGTTATTTTACCAACATCGGGATTTATACTGACATAAATGAATATAATGATGATATGTCAAGGAATGGTGATTTTAATAAAATGTATAATACTGGACTGGATTATTGGAAGTGGACGGGCAATGACAGGAAAACTTATCGTGCAATGTGGACAGCAGGCGAGCTAGCGCATAATAATTTAAGGTTTGTGATAGGCGCGCTAGTGCTTAATAGAGTAGTAAGTGCGATTAATGCGGCAAGGATAGCCGCTGCTTTTAATAGAAATGCTTCACAGGAACTGGGGTGGAATCTTTCGGCAGGCGTATCGAGCGTTGTCTCTCTACCAACTGGAGTGATATTGAATTTCCAATACGGGTTATAAGTTAATAACACTTATATAACAACTTAACATAAAAAAAAGATTACTGATAAGCAGTAATCTTTTTTTATATGATCACCTTATTTACACTCAAATATATTTTAGAAATATCATATAGTTGAAGATAATAATTTATCCAAGGGAGGACATGGGGGAAGGGTGAGTAGATTTGTAGCGGGATTTTTTATTTTGAATTAGGGGGTTATCATTTAGCCACTTGTGATTACTTCGGAACAGTGGATTGGGGAACCGGATTCGTCTAAGGTTATGAGTGTGATATAGGATTTTCTTATTGAGAAATAACTGATTAACGAATTGGTAACGGGGATAGTTTCAAAATTTATATCTATGGGAGCAGTTAAATTGATGTCAACAGGTTTAGAGTTGATTGCCAGGAAACCGAAATCTGTTTCGGAACCGTAGATATTATTTTTTAGTATGACAACACCAGTTGCGATCATCTTTTTTTCTACAGATAAATTTATTCCAATATTTTCACCAAGGGGAGGGGCGGTTAATCTTCCTTTTTCATTTTCTCCCAATTCGATTGTTTGGTTGATTGTCTTAAATCCAGAAGAGGGGATGAGGGTAACAATTCTGGAAAGATCACCATTCTTTATAGACTTATAGTTCCTTGCCCAAATTTGCTGTAGGTATATCCTTTTAATCCTTCGGCGAGGGACCAGATTTTCTTAAGGATTTCAATTTTATAAATTATGCTGGATAGTTTACCAATAAACCTGCCCTGGCTTTTTTTGAAGAGTGTGGCGGGATTTTTGCCAGTGTTAAATTTACCCGGTTTACTTGCGATATAGGGTTTGCCATTTCTGTATTTGATTTTTATGTCTGCAATACCGCCCTGAATCTGTCCAAGAACTTGTTTTCTGAGATGTGCCATAGTTTTGTTCTCCTAGTTTCTGAATTGGGTTTAACAATTAAGAGTTGGTTTAAAACCATAAATCCCTTAAACCAATGCACTTAGGAGAAAAAATAAATAGAAATGTTATTAAATATCAAGGGAAATATAAGACTGATAATTATTAAATAATTTTACATCTATTAAATGAAATGTTTACATTAATACCGGTATTATTTTACTTGCTGCTTAACAGATGATAAAGGAATTATTATGAAAATATTAATATTTTTATTTATTGTTATCTTTTTTGTTACACTAACAATTTATTTTACTATTAAAAGAAAAATTAAATGCACTAAATGTTCCAGTCAGGATATCAGTAAAACAGGGGAAAAAAGATATAAAGAAGATCCGGTTGCTTTATGTGGTTCACCAAACTCATATACAGAAATTGAATATAAATGCAATAGATGCGGAAACGTCTTTTGGAATCCTCAAGATGCCTCAATTTTTAATTAAGTATTGATAAACTGCACTTTTCTTATTTACACAAAATACAATACACAATACACTCTCATTTGTTAATATGGTAATATTCTGATAGAATCTTCATTTCTAAGAGTATGGTTCTGCCCCTCATTTATATTTATTGTTAATTCATTCTCCCTTATTGAAATGATCTTTCCATTAACTGATAATCCCTTTCCTATTCCCTTGTTATCAAAAACAATTTCAGGTTTTCCGCTATCGATGATCTTCCCATTATCTATAACATATACTTTATCAGTCAGTCTGGATATTTCATCAATATCATGGCTAACCAGAATAGTAGTTGCCAAAAAGCTTTTATGCGCTGTTATTATTTCCTGTTGTAGAATCTGTCGTGTTTCGCCATCAAGAGCAGAAAGCGGCTCATCAAGTAAAAGTATTTGTGGTTTCCTTGCCAATGCCCTTGCTACCGCTACCCTTTGCTTTTGTCCCCCCGATAAGGTATCAGGTTTCCTCTTCTTTAATCCTTCAAGATTAAATATATCAAGAAGTTCGTTTACATGATTAACGTCTCTTTGAGTTTGAGCATAATAAAGGTGTTCTTCCACAGTCATGTTTGGGAATAATGCATAATCCTGAAAGACAAATCCGATATTCCGCGCCTGGGTTTTAATGTTTACATTATTACTTGAATCAAACCAATTCTCATTTCCAACTTTAATATATCCGGAGTCTGGATCAGTTAATCCCGATATCATTCTTAATATCGTAGTTTTTCCAACACCGGATTTTCCGAACAATGTAATAAAACCATACTCAGGAATTTCAAGACTTATATCTAATTTTATTTTCCCCTCTATCGTATGAATATTTTTAATTAAATGTAGATCTATCAGAGCTTTTTCCATTTGAAGAACTCTTTATTAATACCGTAAATAAAAATCAGGATTATAAAACTGAATAAAAACAAAAAGAGTGAATACCTATGAGCCATGGTAAAGTTCAGTGCCTGTACTTCATCATAGACTGCAAGGGAGGCTACTCTTGTCTTTCCGGGGATATTTCCGCCTATCATTAGAATCACTCCGAATTCACCAATTGTATGAGCAAAGGTTAGGCAAATACCCGTTAGAATTGCCGGTTTGATATTTGGTATCAAAACTTTAATAAGAGTTGTAATTCGGGTTTTCCCCAATGTATATGATGCATCCTTTAGGGATTGTGGTAGATTGCTGAACCCGGTTTGTATGGAATTGACCATAAATGGTAAGTTATATATCAATGATCCTACAAGTATTCCTGTAAATGTGAATGCAAGCCGAATATCAAAAAAGCGTGCAAGGAAATCACCGAACCAATAATTAGGGCTAAATGCCAATAATAAGTAAAAGCCCAGGACTGAAGGAGGCAGAACAAGCGGCATGCTTATAAATGCCTGCAATACTATCTTCATTCTAAATTTTGAATAGTTAAGGAAGTATGCAGTTGGTATACCAACAATAAATAAAATTATTGTAGTCAATAATGCAAGTTTAATTGATATCCCAAATGTCTGAAAAAACAGTTCGTCCATTTTTCTATTGTTGATTTCTTACTTAGTATTGTACTTCTGCTAACTTGATGAATAAAAATAGTACAAATAAATCATTTTATCGAATGTGTTCTGTATATAAGCCTGATTTAATGCTTTGTAAATATATTTGATTTCAATAATACTTTATTCACTTTTACTCTTAAATCAACAAAAGTATTTGCATGGTATTACCTTTAATTCTGATATAGGATAAAGA
>PLLW01000007.1 GCA_003141435.1 Ignavibacteriales bacterium | reverse complement strand
CTTTTCAGATCCATTGGGTTGGCACCTGCTGTAACATTCTTTAACCCTTCTCTGTAAATCGCCTGAGCCAATACTGTTGCAGTTGTTGTTCCGTCACCGGCAACATCACTAGTTTTGGATGCAACTTCACGAACCATTTGGGCACCCATATTCTCAACTGCATCTTCCAGCTCAATTTCTTTAGCAACTGAAACACCATCTTTTGTAACTGTAGGGGCACCGAATTTCTTTTCAAGAATTACATTGCGTCCTTTAGGCCCTAATGTAACTTTTACGGCGTTAGCTAATTTATCTACGCCTTTTTTTATTTTAGTACGAGCTTCACTATCGTATTCAATTAATTTTGAAGCCATAATTTTTCCTCCGGGTTTAATTAAAAAATCTGTTTATTAACCGATAATTGCGAAAATGTCGCTTTCGCGCATTATTAAATAGTCAACACCTTCAACCTGAACCTCAGTACCGCTGTACTTTCCGTAAAGAATTTTATCCCCAACCTTAACTTCAGGTTTTATAACTTTACCATCATCCCCGACTTTACCAGGTCCTATAGCTACTATAGTTCCTTCAATCGGTTTTTCTTTAGCAGTATCAGGAAGAATAATACCGCCCTTGCTTACTTCCAAAGCCTCAGCAGGTTTAACAATTACTCTATCCGCCAACGGCTTCAAGTTTAATTTACTCATTGATTACCTCCAATTATATTTATGTGAAATGGATTGATATTAGCACTCTCTAATCGAGAGTGCTAATATACTATTAGTAATCTTTTATGTCAAGAAAATTTAGATATAGATGTTATCCATTTTATTAAAATTAGGCTAAAATGATAATTTTGATGAAGAATGTTGCGCTAAATCACGGGATGTTCAAAAATGATCCCCTAAAATAAAAAGCCCCAGAAAATCTCTGAGGCTTAAATCTGTCAACCCCTTATGTGTTTATAAAATAAAGCCTAAACCGGCACTCGCTACATTATATTTGGAAATATTATAATCGACATTCAAACTAATGAAGCCTAACTTAAACGCAGCTCCTAACATAAGTCGTGCTGAATTCTCACCTGTCAAATTAAATGTAACATGTTGTGTACTAGTTACACCTGCCACAGGCGTATCTATTATAAAATCATAGGCAATGTCCGTAGACGAACTCTCATAGGAGAATCCCGCATATGGTGTTACATTAAAAGCTCCGGGTCCAAAAGTTTTACTTCCATAAATCCCGAAAGTAGTGGCTGTACTTTGAAATACAGTTCCAAGTTTCATCGTTTGAGTAAATATTCCAACAGAAACTTCTAATGGCAATGGGAAAGGTAACCACATAGCAGGATTATGTTGTACTCCAATTCCGAAATAAGAAAAATCACCGACTTTGTCGCTCAGTTTCATTGTTGGTACCCATCTTATAGCAAGCGAACTTCCATAAAATGTACCTATAGTTAACTGCGGTGCAGCAAGCGGGAAAGCAGGAAGATTTTCCAAATATCCGGTTACACCAGTTGTAATACTTGCTGAAGGTATTGTATATCCATTTATTGTAGTTCCCTTGAAACCAATTTTTACTGTATCAGATTTTGAACCCACTATGGTAGGACCGCTTATTCCAACAGTAAAATCCTGTTTAATAATTTGATCTATTAAACCAGCCTGTGCCCCAGCCGGGGCTCCTTGAACAAGTATCGCTGCCTGATCTCTGTTAAATCTGAAAGTTCCGGAGGTAGAAAATGTTTTATTATTATCACTGAAAAAAGTCCCCATAGCAACAACTCCTAATTCGATATCAATTCCGAAGATAGTTGCTTTTGGAACACGGTGGACCCATCCGGAATTTAAATCAGCTCCGAAGGCAGATACAACCGGACCCACATAAGCAGTTGCAGCATCCTTCGAAAGATTTTGCAATGTAGTTTGTAAGTCATTCTGCGGGAAGAGATTAAATGCAAAAAGTATTGTGAATAATAGTAATAGATTTAGTTTCATGACAGATCCTTATTATTATTTATAATATTATGTTCGCTATAATTTACCCAACCTGTTTTTGATTTGCAAAAATTATTTTATGTTTTAAATACATGAAATTTTATAAATTTAAATCAAATTGTAGATATTTTAATAAACTAACTTAATATTCTGTTTTCACTATTATGATTAAAATAGGAAATTTTTGGCTGAGGAATTAAAAAACCTGTGGAAAATAATTAAACAGCTCGATCGGAAAATAATTATCATTATTATTTCTGTAGCTGTTCTCCAAACTATCTCGTATTACTATACTTCCCGTAGGTTTTTTAGGTACAACTATTTTGAACAACTCCAGTCCGATAAAAATGTTTTCTTATATGAATATATTTATTGGTTTGTCGGAGATTTTCTTACCTTATTTATCTTACCTCTGCTCATAATTAAACTTCTTTTAAAAGGGAAATTAACCAGCTTTGGTCTCAGGGTAGGGGATTATAAAATAGGTCTGAAATATTCCATCATTTTCCTCGCTATTATGATCCCAATTGTTTGGTTCGTATCGGCTAACGGGGATTTTATTGATACTTATCCTCAACTTAATGATATGAAATATTCATGGAGCATTTTCCTGATTTTTGAATCGGGAATTCTTTTGTATATGATAGCCTGGGAATTCATTTGGCGTGGTTTTATGCTCTTCGGGCTTGAAGAAAAATTCGGGTATTATGCCGTCCTCATCCAGATGATTCCTTTCCTAATACTTCATAATGGAAAACCTGTGGCAGAAACATTTGGAGCTATTGT
>PLLW01000030.1:220-28305 GCA_003141435.1 Ignavibacteriales bacterium | reverse complement strand
TGTTTGTTTCTGGGATATTTAATCAATTAGAAAAATAATACCTTGCCCCTATTCCGCCGTCTATTTTTAATATTGTTCCCGGAATAATGTAAACTACAGGGGCTGTCTCAAAAAATACATCTATTGGCGCACCCTCAATAAACCATCCGATTCCAGCCACGCCTCTAATGCCTAATTTTGCATCGTTACTGCCTCCCGTCAAAATCTTTATTCCGGGACCGTTATAGTACAAGCTTTTCTGGGGTCGTAAACAGATTGTAAATATTCCATAAATAATCGCGATTTAATTGTATTCTGCTGTTATTAAAACTGGTAAATGAAAATCCTAATCCGAAATCAAGTGCATTTGTGTTGTTCAACCAGTATTTTCCGCTTAATCCCGATGGTTCTCCTAAAACTATTCCGATTCCATAGCCTTTATCCTGAGCTGGGGATATTGTGCCAAGTAATAATAATAATATAATTATGTAGGGTAATGGTTTATTCATCCTGATTATCCTCAGATTATTTAGAAATATTTTTACAAAATTACTACTTTTTGAAAACATTAGGAATTCTTTGACTTATATTTATTATCTGATTTTTTAACTTTTGTTGATTTAATTTCAGGGAGTTTATAGATGGATACATTAGTAAAAAACGGAGCGTATGAAATTGCAGAAAATCTTTCATCCACACTTAATTTTAAGGGAAAGGAAATTGCAATTATCCTGGCTGCCGGTCATGGTAAAAGAATTAAGTCTCGCTTATCAAAAATGCTGCATACGATTTGGGGCGTCCCTACTGTGGAGAGGGTTTATAATGCATGTCATGATGGAATTAAGAGTGTTAGTCTTATCGTAGTCGTTGGTATTAAAGCAATCGATGTAATGGAGGTTCTTGGAAAAAGGGAATGTACTGCCTATGCTTACCAGGAATTCCAGAATGGGACAGGACATGCACTCCAGATAGCATTAAAGAAAATAAATGAGAAGAACTTCGAGGGTAACATTTATGTGCTTCCAGGTGATATGGGGCTGATTAACAAGGAAACTATGTTCCGTTTCAGAAAGGACTTTATAAACTCCGGTAGCGATATGATGGTCCTTACCGGTATATATAAAGGGAACCCATCTGAAAATCAGTATGGAAGAATAATCAGAGTAAAAGAAAAAGATGAAACAGGAAAATCCTCCGGAAAAGATCATGATCGCGTAATTGAAATATTGGAATATAAAGATATTATGGCGCTTCCCGCAGATCAATTGTATAAAGTAAATTTTAACGGCAGGGTCTATTCCTTCACTAAAGAAGAACTTATTGGGAATAATGAGTTTAACTCTGGTGTTTATGCATTTAACTATAAGATACTTATTAATCTGGTAAAGCACCTGTCAAGTAATAATGCACAGGGAGAAGTTTATATAACCGATCTTATTTCCCTATTCAATAAAAACAATTATACGGTTATGGCTACTAGCCCTTCGGAGCAGTACGTGGTTATGGGCTTTAATAATAAGTCTGTGCTTAAAAAAATGGAAACTGTTGCCCGAAAACATAACTATAACAGGTTAAAAGATATAATCGAAATAGATGATCCTGATGATTTTTTTATTCATGAATCAGTAATTGATCAGATAATTGAACTTGATAAATTAAATGTTCCTCTCGATATAACTATAGGTAAGGGAGTATACATCGGTAAGGGGGTTCGGTTGAATTACAATAATGAATTTAAACAGAATTCCTTTATTGATGGTGATATCCTATTCGGGAAGAATGTTGTAATATGGAAGGATGTTCAGATATCTGCTTTTACGGGTCAGACAATGAAAATAGGAGATGATGTTCAAATCCTCTGGGGAAATATTATAAAAGGAAACATTGAAATAGGTAGGGGCACAAGGATAGAATCAAGTGTACGTCTTACCGGCAGTGATGAATTTCCTCTGCGTGTCGGTTCAGATGTACTGATAAAAGGGACATCATATATTTTCGGTTCCATAATCAAAGATGGTGTATTTATCGAGCATAGTGTTATTATTAAGAAAAAAGTAAAGCGCCAGTTCAGTGCAAAAGGAGTTATACAGCCTGTTCGGTTTTATATTCCTGCGCCTGAGGGGATTGATGTTATTGAAGATTTGTGATTGTTTAAAATAAAAAAGCTCTTAACAAGAGCTTCTTAAATGTTAAAAATTATTTCCTTTTAATATCTTAAGACGCAACATTACTTAAGCTGTTTAAATGTCTTGTCAAAGCAGCTTTTTTCCTCGATGCATTATTCTTGGGGATTTTCCCTTTTACAGAGCTTCTGTCTAAAATAGCTATTGCTTCTTTGTATAATTTTTCTGCTTCGGCTTTATCGGTAGTTGATAGAACTTTCTTAATAGAAGTCTTGATTTTCGATTCTGACATTTGATTTACTATTCTTCTTCTCGCTGTAGTACGTATTCTTTTCTTTGCCGATTTATGGTTAGCCATTAAATAAAACCTTATAAGAAATAATTAAAAATTGACTCTAAATATAGTTATTATAGAATTTGATGTCAACTACTTCTTTATTAAATTTGCCTCTTAATTATTCATAAATATGCTCAAAATCAACGAAATTTACTATTCTATTCAGGGGGAAGGCTCAAAAGTAGGACTTCCATGTGTATTTGTGCGCCTTACCTTTTGTAATTTAAGATGCACTTACTGTGATACAGAATATGCCTTTTATGAGGGTAAAGACTTCAGCATCGAAGAAATCATTCAGGAAGTTCGCAAATATAATTGCTCTTTTGTTGAACTTACAGGTGGGGAACCGTTAGTTCAGGAGGAATCATTGGGTCTTATGAAGCAGCTTGCTGACAGTGGTTTCGAAGTTTTACTCGAAACAAGCGGTAGTCTGCCAATAAAAAATATCGATCTTAGGGTGAAGATCATTATGGATCTTAAAACTCCCTCAAGCGGTATGCTGAAGAAAAATATGTATGAAAATATAGGCTGCCTAAAAAAAAATGATGAGGTTAAATTTGTTATCGGTAGCAGGGAAGACTATTTATGGTCTAAGGATATTATTGAAAAATATACCCTAAATAATAAAACTGAAATTTTGTTTTCAGTGGTTTTTGGTAAATTGCTCCCGGTTGAATTGGTTAATTGGATTTTGGAAGACAAATTAAATGTTAGATTTCAGCTGCAATTGCATAAATTCATTTGGAAACCAGAGGAGAGAGGTGTATAATGAAAATAGCTAAAGAGTTCTCTTGGGAAATGGGGCATCGCCTTCCTGAGCATTTTGGCAAATGTAAAAATATTCATGGTCATTCCTATAAAATGATTGTTGAGCTTGAGGGGGATGTTGATAAGAATGGAATGGTTCTCGATTATTTTGAACTTAAAAAAATCATCAACCCTATTGTTGAAGAACTAGACCATGCTTTTCTTGTTTATAAAGATGATCACGAAGTACTGGATTTTCTAACCAAAATAAATTCTAAAAAAATGGTTGCTGGGTTTCAATCTACTGTGGAAAATATATGTTCCTATTTCCTGGATAAGATTAAAAATTCCAATTTGCCATCCAATATTAAATCCCTTAAAGTCCGGATCTGTGAAACTCCTGATGATTATGCGGAAGAAGAAGTTCAACTAAATGATTAAAAAATCATGCACTTCATTGTATTCAACAGTCAAAACATTTTGAACAATGGCAAGGTTTAAATTATATATAGAATATGAAGGAACCCGCTATAGCGGTTGGCAAAGACAACAGAATGCTAAAACCATTCAGGGTACTTTAATTAACGCAGGTACCGAAATATTTAAAACTTCTGTCTTTGATTTGCAGGGCTCGGGCAGGACAGATAGTGGCGTCCATGCCCTTTGTCAGGTTGCCCATCTTGATGTAAAAACTATGCTTGCCCCTGAAATAGTCAAAATGAAATTTAATGATCTTCTTCCCTATGATATCAATATTCTTGAAGTTCAGAAGATAAATAGTAATTTCCATGCCAGGCATGACGCTGTCTCCCGGAGCTATATTTATCAGGTTTCAAGGAGAAGAACTGCATTCGGGAAAAACTATGTCTGGTGGATAAAAGATAATCTCAACTTCGATTTAATGAGTTCTGCTTCCTTTAATTTTATTGGGATGCACGATTTTACTTCCTTCTCAGATGAAGATAAAGAAGAAAAATCTCCTAAGGTATTAATAAACAATATTGAGATGACGGAGGCTGGAAACATTATTTTAATTCGAATTACTGGATCCCATTTCCTCTGGAAAATGGTTAGAAGAATGGTAGGTCTTCTTGTTGAAATAGGACGTGGCAAACAGACTGAGAAGGAACTTCTCTTTTATTTAAATAATAGAAGTACAAACCCGGCTAAATTTACTGCTCCTCCTTCAGGGTTATTCCTTGAATCGGTTCTCTATAACAAAGAAATCAATTCCCATAAACTTTTTCCTATTATTTCCCTATAAAAAGATCCTTTAAGTTATCTTCTTCCCAATCTTTCAAGCAATGTCACTCATATCTGATTTGATTGTAGCTTTTATGTCTATCATGAGGGTAATAAACCACTTTTAGTGCATCTTACCGCACTTTAGCGGAGAGTTTTAAGTATGAGTTAAGATAAAAATATATCATTTAATACAAAGATTGATAATCTAATTGATCAGGAAATTTTAGGACATATTTTTGCTTCGGAGATTCGATTTCCATTTCATATATTTATCAATTACTATTTATAAAAATGGAGTATCTGTATGAGAAGTTATTTATTCCTTCTTGCCTTTATGTCATTATTTTTATTTTCAGCCTGTGAGAAGAAGGAAGAAAAAATTCCCGAAGTTAATGTCCCAGCTGGAGCTCATGTGGTTAAAGTGGAAGATAGGATAGATGCCTCCGATTATTCCTACTTTCAGGTAAGTGAAAAAAATGGAAGTAAATATTGGATCGCTGCAAAACGACTTGAAGCAGTCAAAGGTGATATATTATATTTTACTAAAAGCATGGAAATGAAGAATTTCCATAGTAATACTCTTAATAGAACCTTTGAATCTGTGCTTTTTGTTGAAGATATTACCAAGACTCCCCATAATATGAATAATTCTAATTCAGCTCTACCAATGGATCCCAAAACCGCTCACTCTCAGGTAATGTCCACTCCCAAATTAGATGTTAAAATTGAACATATTAAAGATGGCAAAACGGTTGAGCAGATTTATAATGATATGGACAGGCTTAATGGTAAAATTATTAAGGTTAGGGGTAAGGTTGTTAAATATAAACCGGAAATTATGGGCAGGAACTGGATCCATATTCAGGATGGAACAGGATCAGGCAGTAGCTACGATTTAATGGTTACAAGCAAAGATCAGACTGCTGTAGGGCAAATTATAGTTGTTGAGGGTAAAGTTGCAACCAATAAAGATTTTGGCGCCGGTTATACTTATAAGGTTATGATTGAAGATGCAAATATTAAATTAGAAAAGGGCAGTTGATGATACCCGTTATGATTAAAATCAGGAGAAGTAATTGACCTGTATCTGATCTTCTTTTTCTTTATATTTCTACTACTAAAATTGGCGGGTGTATACCTGCCATGTATTTATTTTAATTAAGGCAGGATTTTTTGGTACTAAATTTATTAAAGCTGATAGGTAGGAAACTACAGGGGAAATCATCTACAAAGAAAAAAGAAGCAAGGGAGATTGAAAAGAAAAAGGAATCTGTTCATAAAAAAGAACAAGATAATAAAAGTGAAATTGTAAAATCGGGAGGGGTAGCTAAAGGACCTTATGTAAATCCAAATTATAAGGGCTCAAATCCAAGAGGTTACACTCCGGTAAGATCTCCATATAGGAAACCCCAGCAGACTGATTCT
The DNA here is from genome assembly GCA_003141435.1 of Ignavibacteriales bacterium. Taxonomy (GTDB): domain Bacteria; phylum Bacteroidota; class Ignavibacteria; order Ignavibacteriales; family Ignavibacteriaceae; genus Fen-1301. Next base: position 22,449 of record PLLW01000030.1, on the reverse strand, counting down.
GCTAAACAAGTGTCGCAGGCTAAACCAATAACAACTGCAAAATCTGCTCCCAAACCCGCTTCTAAGATAACTGTCAAATGGAATCCCGATGAATTTAAAGTCCCTTCAGTTGAAGGGAAAAAAAGATTCCAGGATTTTGATCTTCCTGAAGAGATCATGCATGCTGTCTTCGATCTCAATTTCAAATATTGCACTCCAATCCAGATGGAAATTCTGGGTAAGGGTCTTGAAGGAAAGGATGCTATTGGACAGGCGCAGACGGGTACAGGTAAAACTGCGGCATTCTTAATTACTTCTTTAACCAGGATTCTCCGGAATAAGATTACAGAAAAAAGAAGACCAGGTTCTCCCAGAGTGCTCATCCTTGCTCCTACAAGAGAACTTGCAATGCAGATCTCACAGGATGCCCAACTCCTTTCAAAATATCTGGATGTCAACATTCTTACCGTTTTCGGCGGCATGGATTACAATAAACAACGCAATTATTTGGTTAATAAAACTGTCGATATTTTGATAGGGACCCCGGGTCGTATAATTGATTTTATCAACAAGAAAGAACTTCACCTGAATAAAGTCGATACTCTTATTCTCGATGAAGCGGACCGTATGCTCGATATGGGATTCATTCCTGACGTTAAGAAAATTATCCGCGCCTGCCCTCCAAAAGAAGAAAGACAGACCCTTTTCTTCAGCGCTACTATCAATACCGACGTAAGAAATCTTGCTGGTACCTGGACAAAGGATTCCTTTTCCGTGGAAATTGAACCCGATGAATTAATCGTTAAAAGTATTGAACAGATTGTTTACATAGTTACTTCCCGCGAAAAATATTATCTTCTATATAATATACTAATGAAAGAAAAAACCAATAAAATATTGGTATTTGTAAATAGAAGAGATGAAGTCCGGGACCTCGGTAGGAAACTTTTTAGGAATGGAATAGAATGTGAAGTTATATCCGGGGAGGTCGATCAGCGCAAAAGAATTAAAGTAATGGATAACTTCAAATCCAGTGCAGTTAAGGTTCTTATTGCTACCGATGTTGCCGGAAGGGGTATTCACGTTGATAATATCTCCCATGTTATAAATTATTCCCTTCCGGGCGATCCTCAGGATTATGTTCATAGGATTGGCAGGACAGGCAGGGCTGGAGCTACTGGTATTTCAATCAGCTTTGCAACTGAAGATGACTCATTCAGCATTCCCGCAATCGAAGAATTAATTGGTAAACCTCTTGTTTGCATAAATCCTCCGGAAGAGCTTCTTAAACAACCACCCCCTTATGAAAGGGAAGCTAAAAAGGTTGAGCTAAGTAAAAGTAATTACCCTCGTCCACCAAGAAAAACATATCCTAACAGGAATAAAAGGGGATAACTCTCTTTATTTAATGATTATCCTTAAATTTCCCTAAAAAATACGTTTTCAAAACGCTTTCACATATAGTCATATGTATTCGGGCAATGAGAACCTTATTTGTTTGTTTTGGAGATAATGTTTTGTTTTGTAAACTGTTTGAAAAGTTGATATTTTAAATACCTATATTAATTTATTACTTCTGTCAACTTTATACCTGTTTTGTCTTTTAATTTTAGGAGAACGATGAATTATAAAAAATATCAGAACATCATTGCCTGTGCAATAGCCGTTATTACTGGAATCGTTTTTGCAATGACAGTTCAGTCCTCAGTTTCCTTCTGGGACTGTGGTGAATGTTCCGCCGCCGCTGTTTGGATGCAGGTAGCCCATCCCCCCGGAGCCCCATTCTTTAATCTTATAGGCAGATTCTTTGCCATGCTTCCCATCGCTGATAATGTTGGTCTTAGAACAAATCTTTTATCAGTCTTTACCAGCATGATTTCTTCTTTATTGCTTTTCCTCATAATGGTTAAGCTTATTGAGAATTACCGTGGCAATTCATATAAAAATCTTGGTGATGCTCTTACCACATATTTGTCAGCAGCAATAGGCGCACTTGCATTTTCATTCAGCCATTCATTCTGGTTTAACGGAACTGAGACAGAAATCTATGCCACAAACACGGTAGTGTTTGCCGCAATTATATATGTCGGAATGCTCTGGAATGAGAAGGCAGACAGTCCTGATAACCTCAAATATATTTTCATGATAGCCTATCTTATGGGCATATCAATAACGCTTCGTATGTATGGTATTCTGGCCATAATTCCTATAATCATGATCATCATGGTTCGTAAGTTTGTTGATGATGAAGAAGCATACAGGAAATCCACATACATATTCCTGGGTCATGCCGCCTTGCTTATTGTTATAGCTTTCATGCTCTGGGTAAATGAGACGGGCACCAGCGCCCCGAGCCCCGAAGAGTATAAGGCATTTGATGCAAAATTCCTTATGACCTTGCTTGGTGTAAGCGTAGTGATAATGGGAATATTCTGGAGAAAGGTATTTACCCGGAACTCGATCTATATTGCAATAATAATAGGAGTAGCGGTAAAGTATATAATCTACCCTGGCATAGTGAAGATGATTCCACAGCTAATGGATAATCTAGCCTCCAATAGTATCTCCACGGCAGTGATTCTTGTTGCAATAATAGTAGGAATATTGAGTTTTGCAATATACTGGTCAGTAAAGAACAAGCACACGTATGTGTATATAGCTGCCATGTCAATTCTGCTTATATTTATAGGCTATACCTCCTATACAACAATAATAATAAGAGCAAATCAGAATCCCCCGATGAATGAGAATGCCCCGAAGAACTTCTCATCTCTTATTTCATATCTTAACCGTGATCAGTATGGCGACTGGCCTGCATTCAAGAGAAGGTTCTCCCCCGAGGCACACCAGCAGGGGATATATACAAACTATACAAGTGACCTTGATTTCTTCTGGCGCTACCAGATGAACCATATGATGACAAGATATTTGCTTTGGCAGTATGGCGGCAGGGAATCCTGGAATCAGGACTCAGGAATAAACTTCGGTACATTCCTGAATTCAGTAGGCAATGCAGTAGGTAAACCATTTAATCTCCAGTTTGGGGATAATAACGGGGAATCGCATAACACATTCTGGGGAATCCCATTCTTCATAGGTCTTATCGGGATATTCTTCCACTTCCGCAGAGACTGGAAGATGGCAACAGCATTTATGCTGCTGTTCATATTCTGTTCCTACCTGTTTGCCTTTTATCAGAACCAGCAGGAACCTCAGCCGAGGGAACGTGATAAGTTCCTTGCATCTATTGGGTTTGCCTATGCAGTATGGATAGCCATAGGCATAAGGGAATTGATAGATTATGCAATAAGGAAATTGAACAGACAGTCTATGGAAAAGGGAGTAACCTATGCGATATTGGCATTAGGGTTTTTGTTTATTCCTGCCCGGATGCTTCAGGCAAATTATAATGAACATGACAGATCAAAAAATTGGATGCCATGGGATTTTGCATATAACCTTCTTCAAAGCTGCGCTCCCCATGCAATTCTCTTTACTAACGGGGATAATGATACATTCCCCCTCTGGTACCTTCAGGATGTTGAGGGCATAAGGAGGGATATTAGGATTGCTAACCTAAGTTTGATTAATACCGACTGGTATATTATGCAGTTAAAACATCAGGAGCCATGGGGGGCTTATAAAGTCCCGATCAAGATTCCGGATCAGGAAATCACAACTCCACCAATTCAACCACAGCAGTTTAAGACAGCTACTTTCGAATTACCCGTTCCTCCTGAAGTGTTCAAACAATATGGGACTACTGATACTTTGTTGATAAATTCCGGTAAATTAACTTATACCATGAATCCTACTCTTAATTATGGTTCTACCACTGCAATAAGAGTGCAGGATATTATGGTTAAGGATATAATTGAAGCGAATAACTGGAAATATCCTGTCTATTTTGCTCTTACCTGTTCCAATGATTGTTTTGACGGTCTTGATAATTATTTAAAACTCGAAGGACTGGCTTATAAACTTGTTCCTGATAGAAAGAAACCTAATCAGGAATTCCTCAATGAGCCGGTTATGAGAAAAGAATTACTTGATCCTGATCCAGGATATAAAAAAGAATATAACCCCCAGTTTAAGTTCAGGGGAATAAATGATCCGTCCGTTCATTTCGATGATAATCAGGAAAGGTTGCTGCAGAACTATAGGATGGCATTTGCACGGCTTGCTGTATATTACCAGCAGCAAAACCAGGATGCCAAAAGCATTGAGATCCTTGATAAAATGGATCAGTTGATGCCTAGCTCAATTAGAAAAATGGATTACAGGGTCCTTTATGATGTAAGCAAAATGTATTATTCTGCAGGTGCCTTTGATAAATATGCTAAGTTCGCAAAGGAAATTGAGAAGGATGCCTTAGCGGCAATAAAGGACGGTTCCTCTGGCTCGGGAGAATTAAATACCTATCCGTATCAGATTCTTCTTGATATTTATGATAGAACTAAACAGTATGATAAGGCAATTGAAATACTTCGTCAGTTGCAGGTTTATTATCCAACTGATCCGGGTTTGAAACAGCAGGTAGAAATGTATAAAGCGAAGATGGCTCAGAAATAAGAAATAAAAAAGCCGTTACAGTAAATGTAACGGCTTTTTACATTTATAAAATAAAATGATTATCCTAAATATGCTTTTAGGTTTTTACTTCTTGAAGCATGTCTTAATCTTCTTAATGCGGTTTCCTTGATTTGTCTTACTCTCTCTCTTGTAAGATTAAGTCTGTCTCCAATTTCTTCCAGTGTAGCCGAATGTTCTTTATTCAAACCGAAGTAAAGTTTTATTACCTTTGCTTCTCTTTCACTAAGAGTAGCTAAAGCTCTTTCAATTTCAGTTTTCAAAGATTCATCCATCAACGTAAAATCGGGTGACGGTTGTTTCTCATCAAAAAGTACATCCAGAAGACTATTTTTATTCTCGTCATTTCCAGGACCGAACGGAGCATCCATTGAAACATGCCTTCCTGCTATCTGCAGGGTATAAGCAACTTCGTCAACATTCATATCAAGCTGTGTGGCAAGTTCTTGGGCGCTTGGCTGTCTTTCATATTCCTGCTCAAGATCCCTGTAAACTTTCCCCATCTTGTTTAATGCGCCTACCCGGTTTAATGGCAACCGCACCATTCTTGACTGTTCTGCAATTGCCTGCATGATCGACTGTCTGATCCACCAAACTGCATAAGAAATAAATTTGAAACCACGGGTTTCATCAAATCTTTTTCCGGCTTTAATTAAGCCGAGGTTTCCTTCATTTATAAGATCACCTAACGATAGTCCCTGATTTTGGAACTGTTTTGCAACACTTACTACGAATCTTAGATTCGCTCTTACCAAAGTTTCTAAAGCCCTTTGGTCACCTTGTTTAATCTTTTTTGCTAATTCAATTTCCTGATCCGGGATAAGCAGATCAACTTTACCAATTTCATGAAGATATTGGTCTAATGATTGACTCTCTCGGTTGGTGAATTGCTTGGTTATTTTCAATTATAACTCCTCAATGTTAGTTTAATCCTGGATACTCTTATATTCAAAAACGAAAAAATGATAGCCGCATTTCTATTTATATTTAACTTGCAAAAATATGCAAAAGTAGAATTAAAAGGAAGTCATTTATTGTGCCCCGGATCATTTTTCCCATCTCATCTGTTATCGTTTTCATTCGTTTTCGTGCGAATATCGCTATTTTATTACATTAATAGACCCTTTTTCTGGTATTTTAATAGCATAAATCTTATGATTTTTATTAACTAAATAATTTTCTCTTAACCACGGATTATATAGCTTAATTGTCTTATAATTAATCCCGTATTTGATTCCAAAATCTGCAATGTTGCTTATATCGTCTGGAATCTCAACATTAGAGCTCTTCAAAGGCTTATATAATTGATCGGTGGAAAGATAGAAACCATATTTTTCCGGGTTTTTTAATATTTCCTTCAATGCTATTATACGTGCGATATATCTTGAAGTTTCTTCATTTAGAACAAGATTATAATAATTATTAGTTTTTTGTCTTTCCAGTTGTTTCTCCACGCCATTCAATCCCATGTTGAATGAAGCTGCAGCTAATGTCCAATTCTTAAATAGACCATAAGATTCCTTTAGATAGCTGCAGGCAGCTTCAGTGGATTTCTCAACATCATATCTTTCATCAACTTCATCATTAATCTCAAGACCATATTTTTTCCCCACGTCTTCCATAATTTGCCAGAAACCGGTTGCTCCTGCAGAGGATACTGTATTATATAACCCGCTTTCTATTACTGCCACATACTTGAAATCCTCAGGGATATTATTTCTTTTAAGTATTGGTTCAATTATTGGGAAGCACCTGCTGGCTCTTTTGATTGCAAGCATGGTAAATGAATGCCAATATGTATTTACTATAAATTCCCTTTCTATCCTTTCGAAAACATCAAAGTTCTCCAGCGGAACATTTTCTCCTGCAAAATCAAGCTTTTGTGGAATTGGCGGTGAATATATTTTCTGGAAACCCTCCACCGGTTCCACCCCGGTGCTTTTATTCTGTACAAAACAGATGCTGCTAAATAAAAAGAAAATACCCACAGCTAGTGTAAAACCAAATAACATATAATAATATTTGGGGTTTAATCTTTTGAAATTGTCTAACTTAATATTCATTTTCTTTACTCCCGGAATTAACTTCAATATGTAAATAAAAGATAATAAAAGTTAAAGACAATTTAATTTCTATTAATCATATTCCAATATTTAGTAGAAAAATCTTCTTTTGTAAGGCAAAACACTTGAAAACTAACCCTTTATAACCTAATTTGCATCCCGTAAATTTTATATAAGGAATTATCAATGAAATATATCTTAGCATTATTTATGGCTTTCTCTGTAACAATCTTCGCACAATCAGGTGATACTATCACTACCAAAAGTGGGTTAAAATATCTGATTGTATCAAAAGGCAAAGGAGTTCACGCAGAATTAAATAAAAATGTAGAAGTCCATTACACCGGTTATTTAACCGATGGCAAAGTTTTCGATTCCTCTGTAGATAGAGGTGAACCAATTGAATTTATTCTTGGAACTGGACAGGTAATTCCTGGATGGGATGAAGGTATCGCACTGATGAACATTGGTGATAAATTTAGACTTATTATTCCCTCAAATCTTGCTTACGGTGAAAAAGGGGCAGGAAATACTATTCCTCCAAATTCAACTCTAATCTTTGATGTTGAACTGATGGGTATAGGCGTTCCGAAACCATCAATTTATGAACCTATTATGGAATTAGTTCTCGCAGATAGTATCCAGGCAGCTATAAATAAATACCATGACCTTAAAAAGAATAATTTTGATGATTATAATTTTAAGGAGAGCCAGCTTAATGGATTCGGCTACCAACTTCTTCAGGTTGGAAAAGTTGACCTTGCTATTGCAATGTTTAAATTGAATGTAGAGTCTTATCCGGAATCTGCTAATGTTTATGACAGTCTTGGTGAAGCATATATGATAAAAGGGAATAAAGATGAAGCAATAACAAATTATGAGAAATCTCTTAAGCTCAATCCCAAAAACAAAAATGCAGAAGAGAACATTAAGAAATTAAAGGCATCTAAATAAGAGTTATATTAAATATAAGGCCGTCTTAGAAGTTTTGGAAAAGCCAGTCAGAAATGTCTGGCTTTTTTAACTCCTATTGAAATAATTATTGCTATTGATTTAAGTATTCAGTTATTTATTAATAACAGATTTATTATTTTCCTATCAAAAATGGAAATCTCAATTTATTTACTTGTTTTTAATTTCTAAATCTATCAAAAATAATAATTTGTGATTAGTATTAAATATTAGGAACAAATAAGAGAATAATTCAAAGATGATTAAAAAAGTAATCTTTTTGGTTCTGTTCTTAATCACTTCAATTTATCCCCAGACATTCAGGGTTAGTGGAAATATTTCTGATAATCTAACTCCAATAAAATACGCTTCCATAACATTCATAGACCAGAACGACACAACAAAAAAATATCCTGCATTAACCGATGCTCAGGGTAACTATCAAATAAACTTAATAACATCGGTTCGAAACAATAATATTGAACCTCCCAAAAGCTTTGAATTGGAACAAAATTATCCTAATCCATTTTCATCTTCAACATCAATTCCATACAACCTCAATAAGCAATCAGAGATCACCGTTAGAATATTTGATATTCTTGGTAGAGAAGTAAAACAATATAAAGTCGGAATGCAAACATATGGTAGACATGAAATATTGTGGAATGGCACCGACAACTTTTCCAGGAAGGTTGCCTCCGGCATTTATTTTTACCAGGTTCAGTCAGGTAGTGATGTCAAAGTAAAAAAGATGATATTTGGAATTAGTAATAAAGAATTGAACTCATCTATTCCTTTACAATTAAATAAATTATCAAACAAAAAAGAACAAAATAGAAAAATTTATTCTAATACATTCATAACAAAAATTACAAATTGCGATAGCACTTTCCCCCAAATTTATCCCGCACAATTTTCAGATATAATAATTGCAAATGATACAACTATTAACTTTGAAGTCAAGAAACTCGAATATTCTATATGTTACAATAGGGTAGATACATTATGGCAAAATCCAGATGGGACATATTATTGGAATTGGGAACTCTATGTAAATAACCTAAACGGAAATATGCTCAGGGACATATCCAACCATATGCCAACAGATAATAGTAGGGCTGCCTGGTCCCCGGATGGAAAATATATATCTTTTATAAACTCCACTACTCATCTTTATATATATGATGTTTTAAAGGATACTCTGATGGGGGTGATTGCCTCAGGCAATGAAATAGCAGCATCTGCTTTATGGTCCCCAGATAGCAAAAAAATTGTGTGCACATACCAAAGCACAACTCAGCCTGTTGGCACATACATTATGGATGTGGATGGATCAAATAAAAGAAAGCTCAAATATGATGTAACCTATTTCTATAAGGATGGATATCACACGCTTTATTTAATTTCGTATTCTTCTAAAGTAGATTCCGTGTTTCTGTCAAATCTTGATGGTACACAGAATGAATTTGTTGTAAATTTATATGATTTCGTTAGTACACACACTGGCGGTGTGAGAGTTTATGATTTTGATCCTGACAATAATGAATTACTGCTTTCTTTTGATGATCCAAGTACTGCTCTTCCAAATGTTATAGCCAAATACAATATAACTCAAAGACGTCTTGATACAGTAGCAGTTTCAGACTCTGGCTCTAAATATTATCGCCCTAAATATTCGAATGATTTCAAGAAAATAGCAGTTGTAGAAGTACAATTTGGCAATGTTGGTGTGGACTCTGTAACAACATATAAAATATCTCTATTTGAAGGTGGTATTAAATCAACTTTGTTGGAGTTCAAAGAACCTGGAGTTTTTCTCGATTTTAATCTCTTTTCATTCTCACACGATGACAAATATTTTGCGTTTACAAAAAATGTCCAAATACCAGCATATTATGATTCATGGAACTCATATCTGTATGTTATTAAATTAGACACTAAACAAGTGACATATGTTGATACAGGAATTTCGCCAATATGGAATCCTTTGTTACCCCATTAACCGAGAGTACTCATATAGATTTGATTGAATTTACCGTGCCTTTGGTCACGCTAAGTGCTATAAACTTGGCAGTTGAATGGCAGCAACATGCCAGCTTACGGAGTATCTTTCACTCTCCTTATACTATTCATAAGATGTTCATACACCTTCCTCCCCGGGATCGTGTAGCTTTTATGAACATAATAACTTTGTTACTATTCTGCCTTTGTCTTAAATCCTTTCATCATCCATGTACGTGATAGTAATAGCCCGATCGGACTTATTATTGCAATGAATCCATATATCAGCCACATCGATTGTGTGTTCATCTGTGAAGGAAGAGCTCCCTTTGGACAATAATGCATCAAGAACCATCCTGAATAAAGACTCGTTACAATTTTTGTAAGGAACCAGGGAAATTGTCCTATCCCCATATAAATTCCTGTCATTCCTTTAGGGGCAATTTCTGCAACCCACTGCAGGAATCTTGGCTGCCACATTGCCTCTCCGATTGTCATTATTATCAGATAGGCAAATACAGTCGTTATGCTTGGACCTATTGCCAGTATAAAAGTAGGCGATGCCATCACAAATGTGCCAATGATCATCATCTTGTACGCATGCCTCTCCATTGTTAGTGCCGCAACCATGGGGGTGAGAACAAAAATCAGGATAGGATTTATATTGGAGAAGAAATCGAAATAGGTAGACACGGCTCCAGTAAATGCACGTGAAAAATATATAGGAAGTGTAAGCCAGTTATGCGCAAATAAAGTTTGCACAGGAATTAATATCAAGATAAAATAAAAGAATCTTGGGTCTGTTATGATTAATATTCCAAATAGGAATAATGCGGGTAACCATAAATAAAACCAGTTCAAGCTGAATACATATTGCAGTATCTGGTTTGAAAAATGAGCCTCCTTAAAGTAAACTTCTTTCAAAATGGTTACCACAAGCAGAACCCCTAATATTACGCCCCCAATAATTGTTTCTCTTTTCTTCTCAACTATTTTTTGCTTTAGTGTATCTAAAAATACTTTTAATCCGTTTTCATCATCGCTCTTTGAAATTATTGATACGGTTGAATCTTTGATCGCTTTTTTAGTCAATATTAAAACTATAACTCCAATACCAACAACTGTTAAAGCAACATAGACCCAAAAGACACCTATAATTCCATAGCCCATTCTTTCTCTAACAAGTGGTGAAACAATAGCCGGAAGAAATCCGCCCAGGTTCATTAATGCATAAAGCATTGCGTATCCCATAGCAGATGATTTTTCTGTTGTGAATTGTTTTACTGCGGCATAGCATGCAGGCTGATACATGCCGTAACCAATTACGATACCTAAAATTCCGCCCATAGCCATTAAATGAGTAGGGGTCCAGAGTCCTTTAGTGCCAAAGAGTCCCGGTGCCATGGTTAATAGGATTCGTCCAATTAGCATAAATATCAGCGACCATATAAGAGACTTCCTAATGCCGATAATATCAACCGCGGCTCCTAAAAAAAGCATACTCAATGTAATGCCGGCAGTGAGGACTCCAACCATATGGCCGGCATCTATATCATTAAGACCTACAAAATCATTAAAATAAATGACAAGTAATCCTACAACTCCAAAGTAAGTCAGACCTTCAAGCAGATAGGATATGTTGATGCCCCATAAAGCCCGGGATGCCTTGAAAAGATCTTTGAATGGTTGAGTTACCTCGCGGTAAGTTTGTTTTAGAACTCCTTCCTTTTCGACAGGAGCAGCGGTAGTTTCCTCAAGTGCCATTTCATGCCTTATTTAATTATTACTGTCTGCTAACATAATTTAATATTACATAAAATTAAAAGGAATTTTTAATCAGGTTAGCTTTTTTATTAATAAGAGGATTTCTTTTTCGATATCGGTACCTTTATTCCTTGCATACCATGAGTGAAGTTTTTCAAGATAATACTTTTTCTCGAAACCCTCTGCCTTCAGTTCAGATAAAAGGTCTTGTGCTGCTTTGGGTCTTGCCCCCCATTGGAATAACTCATTTCCTTCCTTGTCAAAGGCCACTAGTTTCGGTATGCTTCTTGTTCCCCCTGTTAAATAATTATCCATAATATCCGAGTTGGAATCACGAAGAATAATTCTCAAATTAATTTTTTGGTTCAGTGATGCAATCTTGGCAATGTAAGGCAAGTTCTGTGCAGAATCACCGCACCAGTTTTCTGTAATTACCATCCACAACTGTTTATCCGATATTTTCTCAATTTCATTTCTTATATCAATTCCCGGCTCATATAATTTATCAATTCGGGTCATTCTCTGAATATTTAATTTCTTAATGTCAGATCGTTCTTTTTCTTCTGCTGTTAGATTATCAGCTTTCGTATTATCTGCCAATTCCTCTTTAGTTATCTCAAGATACTGCTGATAAGTCATCCCTTCAAGTACTCTTTTATCCGGAAAAAACTGCTGTGTCACTTTAAACTCCATTCTTTAATAATCATATTATATATTAGAATAAAAATTAGCAAAAAGGATTCAAAGAATAATACTTTAATTATAAGACTAATTGGGGGGAAGGGTAGTTATATTGTCAGTAATAGGGAAATCGGCTTGTGAAAGCGTTTTGAAATCGTTTTGAAATCGTATTTTTAAGCAAATAATGCAGTTCAAAAGTAAGAGAGATTCTTGCGAGTAATTATTAATCTTTTGTTAAATCGAAGGAACCGGTTGCAGATACAGTTTTACCGGTAATCACATCCCTAATATTAATTATCGCCTTATATTTTCCGGGGGTGTAAGTAGTATCAAGGTTAAACTGGGAATCAAGAATAAAATCGGGCAATTTTTCTTTGTCTATTTTGTCCTCTGTTTTGCTTATTATCCCCTTAATTGTTTCACCACCGGGTTTTACTACATCTATAGTATAAGAAAGAGACATCTTGAATTTACCGTTACTTTCCTCTTCCATAAAACCCTTAACCTTGGTTGAAATATTTACTTCCCAGGCGGAGCCGATATCAAAAGCATAAGCCTGATTAACCGAAGCTTCCAATTTCTGGCTTTCCTCTTTTTTACATGCAAAAACTAATGTAAGTAAAACTATCAACCCGGAAAGTAAATATTTCATATTAACCTCTTTTATTAAAGAAAACCTCAGAGGTTTATGAAAACCTCTGAGGTTTATAATAATCATCCGTTCTTTGCTTGAAAAGTTTTCATGAATGCCACAAGATCTTCGCACCCTTTTTTAGGGAATGCATTGTAGACCGAAGCTCTTAGCCCGCCGACAGACCTGTGTCCTTTTAATCCGTCAAATCCTGCTGCAGTGGCTTCAGCGATGAATTTCTTTTCAAGTTCTTCGCTTGGCATCCTGAATGTAATGTTCATAAGTGAACGGCTGTCTTTATCCGCATGTCCTTTGTAATAACCGCCGCTGTTATCTATACAATTATAAATCATACCACCTTTTTCTTTATTTGTTTTATACATCGCATCAAGTCCGCCATTCTTCAAAAGCCATTTTGCTACCAAGTTAAGAATGTATATTCCGAATACAGAAGGTGTATTATATAATGAATTATTCTCTACATGTATTTTATAGTTAAGCATTGTATGTAAAGAATCGGCACTTCTCTCAAGCAAGTCTTTGCGTATAACAATAAAAGTTACCCCGGAAGGACCCATATTCTTTTGTGCGCCTGCATATATCAATGCATATTTATTAACATCAATTTTGCGCGAAAGAATATCGGATGAGGCGTCGCAAACCAAAGGAACTTTACCTACTTCCGGCTCTGACTGCCATTCCGTTCCGTATATTGTATTGTTGGATGTAAAATGAACATAAGAAGCATCCGGATCTAATTTAAACTCGCTCTGTTTTGGAATCCTTTTGAAATTCTCTGACTCGGTTGAAGCTACTATGTTTACGGTACCTACTCTCTTGGCTTCTTTTACAGCTTTCTTTGACCATACACCCGTTACAATATAGTCTGCTTTGTTTTTCGGAGGCATTATGTTTAAGGGAACCATTGAAAATTGAAGACTTGCACCTCCTCCCAGATATAATATTTCATAATCAGCACTTATGCCGAGAAGAGTTCTTAAATCCTGATTTGCCTCTGCATGTATTTTATCAAATGTTTTTGAACGGTGGCTTATTTCAAGTATCGACATTCCCACACCGGGAAGTGAAAATAAGTTTTCCTGGGCTTCCTTTAATACATCTTCCGGAAGGATTGCAGGACCTGCGCTAAAATTATATATTCTCTCTTTCATTATTATTCCTTTATTTTGGTTAAAATTATTTTTAGTAATTAAATTAAATGCACTAATAAACCGTCTCTCAGTTTTGGTTCAAACCAGGTAGATTTAGGTGGCATAATTTCCCCCGCGTCTGAAATATTCATTAGGTCATTTACAGAAACCGGATACAACGAAAAAGCTACAACAGCCTTTCCGCTGTTAACAAGTTTCACTAATTCCTTTGTTCCCCTAATTCCCCCAACAAAATCAATTCTCTTGCTTGTCCGTGGGTCATCAATTCCTAATATCGGACCTAGCAGGAAGTCCTGCAGTATGCTTACATCAAGCGTGTCCGCCACAGACTTTGCTAAACTGCAGCTTGCAAGAATTGAATCCCTTACCCCAAGTAAATACCACTCGCCTCCAAGATACATCCCAAATGTTCTTCTCTCTTCAGGTTCCTTTATATCATTCTTTTCAATTGTAAAATTCTCGCTGATCTTTTTGAGAAAATCTTCTTTTGATAAACCGTTCAGATCATATACTACTCTGTTATAAGGAAGTATCTTTAGCTGCTCGGCAGGGAAAAGTACTGCTATAAAATAATTGTATTCCTCGTCTCCTCTGTGGTGATGATTCAAATCCTTCTTAACTTTCCTTGCCCTGCTNNGTATGTCTGATTCCGTCAATCGATGTAAAATCATATTCGGGAGCCACGTTATGCATCGTGCTTTCGATTATAACATTTATATTTGCTACACCTCTGTATGTAAGGAAAACTACTCCCGTTTGTGCTTCCGTTGAAACAATATGGTTCGTCCTATCATCTTCTTTTTCCTTTCGGGTCTTTTCATGTTTTAATATTACATTGTTATCGTAATCATCAACAGCAAATGTTGCACAGATTCCTACCTGTGGTCTGTTGTTCATAATCAGTCTGTAAAGATAAAAATGAGATTTATCGTCCATTCGAAGAGGGGCTGTTTTCTTCAATCTCTCTAAATTTTCTTTTGCCTTTTTATAAATCTCCGGTGAATAGGGACTAACGTTGTTATCAAATTCAATTTCTGAACGGGTTACTCTTAAAAAAGATAAGGGATTTCCTTCTGCCAATTCTTTTGATTCTTCCCTGTTTACTACATCGTAAGGAACACTCGATACAATAGGAGCTGTTTGGGCTAAAGGTCTTAATGCTTTGAAGGGTTTTATTATCGCCATTCCTAAAAACTCCTGAAAAATATTAAAATTCTATATCTACTAAAATCAATAAAAAATGGACAATATGCCATGCATTTCTGAATTTTTATTTTTATAATTTGCCTGCACTAATTATTCTCCATTATTTTTATTTATTAAAGTAAATCAATGAAATATCATAAAAAAACAAAGATTATATCATTCCTGCTAATTTCCTTTACCTTAATATCTTGTGGAACGGTGCCGGTTAATTTACAGATAGCTAAAAAAAATGTTATGCGCTATTACGAATCTGATAGATATTCAAATGATTTGAAAAAAATAATTTCAGATGCTGAAGATGACATCAATAAACTTAAATTGAATACAAATTCCACTGTCGTTTTTGATGTGGATGAAACCTCATTATCAAATTATGAAAGCATAAAAAAAATCTACTTCGGATATGACCACCAAATGTGGGATGACTGGATATATGAAGCAAAAGCTCCTGCAATACCCGAAGTAAAACAGTTTTATGATTTTGTTATATTAAAAAAAATAAAAGCTATATTTCTTTCAAGCCGGAAAAGCGCGCAATATAATGTTACTTATACTAACTTGAAAAATGCCGGCTATATAGTGTTCGATACTCTCATACTAAAAGACAGTTTCGATTCAGGTCTTTCATCCCTCGAATTTAAATCAAAACAAAGAGAATTGCTTTCAAAGAAGGGCTATGATATTATCGCTGTAATCGGGGACCAAAAGAGCGATATGGAAGGGAAAAATCATGGGTTACAAATTAAGCTTCCTAATTATCTCTATATCATAGAATGACTTGTTTAAGCGATTAGCCAATACAACAGGTAAATTTTTTTTATATTTGTATTTTATATTGAAATCAGAGAATAAATAATGCCCGACCCCGTAAATAAAGAAATTCCTAAAGCTTATATACCAAATGCAGTTGAAGAAAAATGGTATCAGTACTGGCTTGATAATAAATTGTTCCATTCAGAGGTTGACGAAACAAAAACTCCCTATACAATAGTAATTCCTCCTCCGAATGTTACCGGTCACCTTCACATGGGACATATATTAAATAATACGATTCAGGATATTTTAATCCGCACCAAAAGAATGCAGGGATTCAATTCCTGCTGGGTTCCCGGAACTGATCATGCCTCAATAGCTACCGAAACCAAGGTAACCAAATTTCTGAAAGATAAAGGAATAAATAAATATGAAATAGGCAGGGAGGAGTTCCTTAAACACTGCTGGGAATGGACTGGAAAATATGGCGGTATTATTTATAAGCAGCTTAGAAAAATCGGTGTAAGCTGCGATTGGGATAGGGAAAGATTTACCATGGACGATGATTACTATAAACGTGTAATCACTACATTTGTAGAATTATACAGGGAATCAAAAATATATAGAGGGTACCGGATGGTAAACTGGGACCCTGCTTCCAAATCCGCCATCTCAGATGAAGAAGTTAATTACAGAATTGTTAATGGTAAACTCTGGTATCTAAAATACCCCGTGGTCGGGACAAATGAATTTATTACCGTCGCTACTACCCGCCCCGAAACCATGCTCGGTGATACCGGCGTTGCTGTTAATCCTAATGATGAAAGATATAAAAGATTCATCGGTCTAAAAGTATTGCTCCCTTTGGTTGAAAAGGAAATTCCTGTCTTTGCTGATGAATACGTTTCAATGGAGTTTGGCACAGGCGCTGTTAAGGTTACTCCGGCCCATGATGTTAATGATTATGAAATGGGAAAACGCCACAATCTTGAAGTTATCAATATCTTTAATGAGGATGCCTCTACTAATAATAATGTTCCTGAAGAATTTAGGGGTCATGATCGTTTTGAGGTTCGCAAGAAAGTTATTGCACGTCTTGAAGAATATGGACTCCTGGAAAAAACTGAAGATTATCAGAATAAGGTTGGATATTCCGAACGGGGCGGCGTTCCTATAGAACCTTATCTCTCGGTTCAGTGGTTTATGAACATGGATGAGCTTGCTAAACCGGCTCTTGATGTCGTTAATAATGGCGATATCAAATTTTATCCTGAACATTGGGTGAAGACCTATGATCACTGGATGAATAACATTAAGGACTGGTGTATCTCACGACAGTTATGGTGGGGTCATAGAATTCCTGTCTGGTATAATAAGGTTACCAACGAAATTTACTGTGATGTTAATCCTCCCCCTGATATTGAAAATTGGAATCAGGATGAAGATGTGCTTGATACCTGGTCGTCAAGCTGGCTCTGGGCGTATGATGTCTTCAGAACAGATAAAGAACAGAATTATTATTATCCTACCGATGTTCTGGTCACTGCTCCCGATATTATTTTCTTTTGGGTAGCGCGTATGATAATGGCTGGAATGCATTTCAAGAATAAAATTCCTTTTAAGCATGTTTATTATACAAGCATTCTGCGTGACCTCCAGGGAAGAAAGATGAGCAAATCTCTGGGCAATTCTCCCGACCCGCTCGATGTCATTTCTGAATATGGTGCCGATGCACTAAGGTTTACATTGATATACCTCGCTCCCCTTGGTCAGGATGTTATGTTCAGCACCGATAAATGCGATATCGGCAGGAACTTCGCAAATAAGATTTGGAATGCCGGAAGATTCCTTTTGATGAATGCACAGAGCATAAAGTTGAATAATGAATTGCTCGATAAACATGTGGATTTCTCAGACCTGTGGATTCAATCTCGTTTTAACCAGACCGTTAAAGATCTGAATAAGGCAATGGATAACTTCGAGATAAATAATGCATCTAAAATTATTTATTCTTATGTATGGAATGATTTCTGCGATTGGTTCATTGAGTTTTCCAAGAATAGGTTTTATGCTCAGGATGAAGAAATAAAGTCAGCTGCACTTATCAGGGCGCTTTCCTATTTTGAAGACCTTCTTAAAATTGTACATCCCTTCATGCCGTTTGTTACGGAAGAACTTTGGCACCTTATTAAGGAAAGAAAAGCCGGTGAAAGTATTTTGATTTCTGAATACCCCGTGGTTGACGAAAATAAAATAAATCCTTCGGCTGAAAAGGAAATGGAATTTGTTCAGAATATTATTACGGCTATTAGGAATATAAGAGGCGAAATGAATATCCCTCCTTCAAAAGCAATTGATGTTTTTATCAAAACTTCTGAAGTAAGGACGCATCAGGTTGAATATATTAAGAAACTGGCTCGGGTAGTCAATTTGACTGCTGATCCCAATATTGAAAAACCTAAAGCCAGCGTGTCTGCTGTTATAAAGGACTGCGAAATATTTATTCCTCTTGAAGGATTGATCGACCTCGATATCGAAAGAGCTCGATTGAAAAAAGAAATTGAAAGAATACAAACATCATTGACCGGAATAAATAAAAAGCTTTCGAATGAAAAGTTTGTCCAGAATGCTGCGCCTGAAGTTGTGGAAAAAGAGAGAGGCAAAAAACAGAATTGGGAACTTAGTCTTAATAAATTAAAGGAAATATTAATTAATTTAGGATAATAGTAGGAGGTTGTATGTATTATAAAATATCCGATTTCGTCTCTGATTTTGATTTGGAAACAGCAGCAACTCTAAAGGTTTTTAATAACCTTACCGACAAATCTCTTAATCAGAAGGTTACAGAAAAAGGAAGATCACTTGGAAAAATTGCATGGCATGTTGCCGGTGCCTTTGGTGAAATAGGTTCAACCGCTCTCCTTCAGGTATACCGTGCTGACGAAAAGCCAATGCCAACCTCTGCTAAAACTATTGCCGATGAATATTCAAAAGCTGCTGCTTCTCTTAAAGCAGCCGTTCTAAAAGAATGGAATGATAACTCACTCAACGAGCAAATCAATATGTACGGAGAAACCTGGACAAAAGGTCAAACCCTCTCTGCTTTGCTGGTTCACCAGATGCATCATAGGGGACAAATGACTGTCCTTATGCGCCAGGCAGGATTAAAAGTTCCCGGCGTTTATGGTCCCGCATACGAAGAATGGGAAAGCATGGGCATGCCCTCGCAGGAATAATATGCTTAAGTAAGAACAAAAAGTAAATCTTTTTTATCAGCGTCGATATTGTTTTGGGAATCATCATCCCATAGGTTGAATTATCCTATAGTGGAATCTGTATATATCCCATTAGGCTCTACTGTGTCTGTCCCGCCTTCTTCCACGGTTCATCCCCATTGCAGTAGCGGGAAAAATCCGTAAAAATCGGTGAATATCAGTAAAAATCCGTGGAATTGTAATATGAGGTAAGCTAGTTAATATATGATCCCTATAATCTCCCCGCCCCTTAAACTTAATCAGCATTAAACTACAAATATTATGCCATAATAAATGTGCTTTAATCATTACTAATTCAATATCAATATTAAATATTCTTATCACTTTTAAGAATTTCGGCTTCTCACCCCTTTTTCAATAATGAGAATCGAGGTTTACATTAAAATATTATTTCTCTTCATGTCCATCAACGTATGCTTATTTCCTAAGGCAATAGAGGGTAACTATATACTGCTTTGACCAAATTGCCTTTTCTCTCCAATTTGTGTTATTTAGTACATCCAATAATCATTAGGTAATCGAAATGAAGAAAATATTTACTTATATAGGCAATAATATTTATAAAATCTTATTCCTTGTCTTGGGCATCCTGTTTATTATTAATTTTTACCAACTGAATAAAAATCTTGAAAGCATGAGTAATAATATTACAGTTACTACCCACAAGGGAGTGGAAAGATTTTAAAGAAATAATAGTTGAAATCAACCTAAAGGAAATAACGTGTTAGACCAAAGGCGTTTTTAGTCTTGATCTTTATCCTTTTTAGATATTTTTGATATATAATAAAAAGAGAAATAACCCAAGAAAACAGCAAGACAAAACGAAAGAAAATTTAATCGCAAATATTCAGATTTTCCGAATATCGTCACAAACAAATAAATCAATCCTTTCCAGAAACAAACCATAGAGAATATCCAAGTTCCTATATCCACAATTCCTGCGAATTTACTTCCCTTTTTCTCTAATGCTTCAAATTTTCCCCTAATAGTCCAATAACAAAAGAGGATAACTGATATAATCAGCCATATTGCTAATACAAGTTTAATCCAATCTGTTGCGGTCATAAATCCCTCACTACTGATTAACGAACTTGAAAGTTATCAAATAAATGTGATTGTTTACTTCCCAAAAAGGAGTTAACAATGAATTATGAAATATTGCTTAGTACAAAAGAGCTACACCTGAAAGAAGAAGATACGCCGCCTTATGTAGAAAAAATACTCGATCTCTTTGCTGGATGTAATATTGACCAATCCCTGCAAATTCTTCAAGCCACAAGGCAAATAATCGTTAAGGCTACAAATCCGAAAGTAATTGATTCAAAAATTTTATCCGACGCAAAGATTCTACTAAAAGATATGCCTTCGCTTTATTTTTGAAGCAATTCTTTTATTCTTGATAATTCCGTAAATACCTTGTTGATATTATCCTCAATTATAACAATGGCATCATATATGGTTTGTCCGAAATAGGGTTCGCCTTGTTTATGTTGTGGAGTTGTTCTAACTGAAAGTTGAGTTGAAATGTTTTTGAGTTCAGCAAGGATTTCTTTTTGTATCTTTTCGTCCATTATGACCTCTAAGATTTGTTGATGTCCTAATATATGTGATTTGCCTATTATTAAAAATTGTATAGGTAAGGACGTAACTATTTATGCCGACGGTTCAAAGATTTATGATGATCTTAGCCAGGATTATAAACACGAAACAGTAGATCATAAGAGCAAGGAATATGTGAGGGGAGATGTTCACACAAATACCGTTGAGGGTTCTTTCAGCTTGTTAAAGCGTGGTATTTATGGAATATATCATAGTGTAAGCCCTAAGCACTTACATAGGTATTGTGATGAGTTCGCCTTTAGATATAACGTTAGGAAAGCAACGGAAGAAGGTAAATTTAATTATGCACTTTTATATTGTAATAGCAGATTAACGTATAACAATCTTATAGCTAAAAAGTAACTTTTTGTTTATTTTGACATTATGAAGAAAAAGGAAACAAAGAGCGGGAAAGAAAAGAAAGACATTGGTCTTAAAATTCATGGAACGCTTGACGAGGTTCTTAAAGTTGCGGTAAAGGGGAATCCAAAGCCTAAGAAAAAACCATCAAAAAGTTCCTAATATCAAGCTATCTAATTCCAAGAAATTTATAGCGCACCAAATGAAGAAAATTGTAAGCAAAACAAAAATCACCTTTCCATACCATTTATCAGGGGCGATAATTAATATTAAACATCCCGATGCTATCATACAACATAATATAAAGGCAACAACATAAAAAATATACCGATATTGCGGTTCTCTTATTGCAGATTCAAAATCAGGAAATTTTTTAATAGTGAAACCACTCGTGGATATTTTATTATAGCCATTACTATAATTCTGGCAGTTTTGAATTATTTGTTGTTTGAAATAACATCTAAGTCTGTCAACTTGGTTAAAGACTCCGTTGCTGAAATGAAAAAAGCCGACAGTATTGCAGAATCTGCCCTGGAACTTTCAAAAAAGAATTTTATAATCGAAAACCGTGCTTGGGTAGGTCTGGACAATGTAACAAATGAGGATATGCTTCGCATTAAAAATTTTGGCAAAACACCCGCTGAAGATATATGGATTGGACAAAAACAATTTAAATCCTTCACAAACTTCCCCACACGCCCCCGAATTAATTCTATTGATTTTAAAAAGATAGGTACTCTTTCCCCCACCGAAAATAGACATGTCGAATTTCTCGGCATAACCATTCCTCAAAACCCAGCCGATGGAGAATATGTTATAGAGAAAGTTAGGGGCAAAAATGTATTGTATTGCTTGTATGGGGTTATTGTTTATAGAGATATTTACGGAGGAAGGGACACTACTGAATTTTCCTTTATTGCAGATACTGTCGGACACTATGGGTTTTTGCCCTTCGTAATCAATGGCATGAAATAAAATTAAGAACAACAGGAACAATTTAATTCCCCTAATATACCCTCTTGGTCTAACAGGTATATAGTTACTGTAAATAACGACTTTAACCTAAAGACAATCAATAGAATCTTTATTCCATTTGATTCTTAAACGGCCACTCCCTTTTAATATAAGCTCGCATAAGAAATACAATTATCCCTGCAAGAATAAATCCCGCCCCTCCTAATGCAAAATAAAAACCTGTTGAGAA
>PLLW01000030.1:0-197 GCA_003141435.1 Ignavibacteriales bacterium | reverse complement strand
CCAAGACTTAATAATGAAACATATGGAAAATGTTTTGTCGGGTGTATCTTTCCGAATGCCTTAAAGAAAGTTCCGTCTATAGCAGCCGCATAGGGAATCCTTGAGTAACCTAGCAGCACCGCAAACAATGAGGAAAATGCAATCCAAAGAATTAATACCGTTGCAAATGAAGCCGCTGTATGTCCGTATATCGTTTC
>PLLW01000096.1 GCA_003141435.1 Ignavibacteriales bacterium | reverse complement strand
AGACGCGCTAGGTTCAGGGTCTAGTCCATGTACTTGGGTAGGGGTTCGAGTCCCCTTTCGGGCACTTCCTAAAATTGCAATTCATAACTGACCCGCAGCTTAATCTGCAACTCCTTCTTACTTACACTGCCACGACTTACCCCAAGAGCGACTATAAAGCGAGAATAAAGCGACTTGAAAGCGATTTGGGGATTTTAAACTTTAACTGTTGATATGAAAATTAACCCCTTCCATCCCCCTGGCAATCAATTCATTCTGTGATAATGAACATCTTACTCTAAAAAAAAGTTCCCCTATACTAGTATATCTTCTGGAATTCACTTTTTGACCATCTAAATTTCAATCTATTTTAGGTCAAAAATCTGGTACTGTTTCAACCAAAAACTAAAAATAATAAACAATCAATCATTGTGCCATAAATTATCTATGATTAATATACTGTAACCTGACTTACCGTTACTATTTTTTTACCAATAATAAGAATTTCAGCCTCCCGACCATTTATCAATATTGAGAACATCCAATTTAAGATTTAAACCAATTTTTATTATATTAAAATGAACTATTTATTCATCACTTGCATACTCTATTAAATAAAATAAATAAAGGAGCAGATATGAAAGAACAGAAATATTCAAATCATAAAAGATGGGTTCTGGGATACCATTTGGTTCTATTTTTCTTGGGCATTCTTGCATTAGTTGGTTCGATATATTTCATGGTTAAATGTTTCACTAACGGAACTCAACGGGTAGCCTCAATAATTCTGTTCCTGGGAGCAGTTAACTTTATGATGCTCTTTTTCTATGCAAGACAATTTGCTATAAAAGCTCAGGATCGGGCTATTAGAGCCGAGGAAAACCTGAGGCATTTTGTACTTACAGGCAACTTATTGGATCCTAGGTTAACTATGCCGCAGATAGTCGCTTTAAGATTTGCGCCTGACCTGGAACTTGTCGGGTTAGTAAACCGGGCTGTTACTGAAAATCTAAGCAATGATGATATTAAGAAAGCGATCAAGAACTGGAGACATGACTACCACAGAGCATGAAGTTAATAAGATATGTAGAATAAAATCATTCTTAAGGGAAAATTATATTGAACATGGATAAATCCAAATTCTCGGCACTTTATGAAAGAGAAAGGATGAAGGTTGAAGAGCGATTGAGCGATGCTCTAAAAAATCGAGAACCATTTTCTTTATATAAACCTGCTGCTTATATTCTAAAAAGCGGAGGAAAGAGACTAAGACCTTTACTTGTCCTGTTTTCTGCAAAAGCTGCAGGGGGTAAATTTAGTAAAGCATATAATTCGGCAGTCGCGGTTGAACTGCTCCATAATTTTACACTTGTTCATGATGATATAATGGATAATGCAGATATGAGGAGGGGCAGGTTAACTGTTCATAAGAAATATGACCTTAGGACTGCCATTCTTGCGGGGGATAGCCTTCTTTCTGTAGCTTATGAATATTTATTAAAAGATTCAGGGGATCATCTGAAGCAGGTTATGGTTTCATTTACACATGGGCTTGTGGAGGTATGTGAAGGACAGAGTATGGATAAGGATTTTGAGCTTCTTAATGATGTGTCCATCGATGAATATTTATTAATGATTGAAAAGAAAACTGCTGCAATGGCTGAAATGTGCTGTACCATTGGGGCCAATATTGCTCGTGCATCAAATCAGGAAATTAAGGCACTGGCGGGATTCGGAAAGAATATCGGGATAGCTTTCCAGATTCAGGATGATCTCTTGGATATTTCCGCTAACGAGTCTGAATTCGGCAAATTTGTTGGGGGTGATCTTGTTGAAGGAAAGAAAACATATTTATTTCTTAAAGCTCTTGAAAAATCCAGCGGAAAAGATAAGAAGGAATTTCTTAGAGTTATTGAACATAAGGGGATTAAACAGGATGAAATACCAAAGTTTAAAGCATTATATTGCAAACTTGGAGTGCTTGAGGATGCCAGAAAAGAAATAATTAGGTATTCTAACAAAGCCTTATCAAAGTTAAAATATCTTAAAAAACAGGAAGACCGGGACCTTTTTATCTGGCTGACTGATTCATTAATTAAAAGAAACAGATGATGATAGAAAAAACGATTAAGATTGTAAATAATGCTGGCTTGCACACAAGACCTGCAGCTACGATTGTTAAATTGGCGTCTAAATATAAATGTGAATTCTTTATATCAAAGGATGGGTTAAATATTAATGGTAAAAGTATAATCGGTGTAATGACACTTGCTGCGGAAATGGGCTCTGAACTTCTTTTATCTTTCGATGGTGAGGATGAAAAAGAAGCTTCAGTGGAAATATCAGAATATTTTAACAGAGGTTTTGACGAACTTTGAAATCATTTAAGCAAATATATAATGAAGCTGAAAACAAAATAGCAGGTATTGCTGCTGCCCCAGGTATCGTAATTTCAAAAGTTTACCTTTTTACTAAAGAAAAGATTAAAATAAATGACGGGGAAATTACAGATATAGAGGAGGCAGTATCTAATTTATATGAGGCTATTGAAAAGTCAAAGAAAGAGCTTAATAAAATATTTTCCATTGCAAAAGAAAAAATGGAAGAAACCCGTGCTGCTATTTTCGAAGCCCAGGCGATGATACTTGATGATCCGATTCTTATTGAAAACATTGTTAAGAGGATAAGATCAGAAAAGCGCCAGCCGGAATATATAGTTCATGATGAAATATCTAAATATCAGGATCTTATGAGGATGTCACATGAATCCTATATGAATGAAAGAGCACAGGATATTGAAGATATCAAGAACAGGATTATCAGAAATCTTCAGAAAAGACGCTGGAAATCGAAAATAACAAACGACTTAATTGTTGTCAGCGATTCTTTGACTCCCGCAGACACAATTCTGCTTTCTAGGTGCAATGTCAAGGGATTTGTTACTGACCATGGAGGACTGACTTCTCATGCCGCAATTATTTCCCGTTCGCTTAATATTCCTGCTGTTGTTGGTACTCATAATGCAACTTCAACAATAAAGGATGGGGACAATATTATAGTTGATGGTTTCCATGGTTATATTTTGATTAATCCCAATGATGAACAATTAAAATTCTTTAAGAAAAAGTTAGAACATTTAATTGAACTTCGGAAAGGTTTGGAGGAATTCAAGGATAAACCGGCGCTGACTAATGACGGGCATGAAATTCAGCTCATGGCAAATGTAGATGTTACCGGCGAGGTTGATATAGTAATTTCAAGCGGTGCGAAAGGAATCGGTCTATACAGAACTGAACAGATAATAGAGGAACTTGGGGAATTCCCGGGTGAACAGGAGCAGACAACAATTTATTCAAAGCTTTCCTCTAGGATTTATCCTGATAACATAATAATACGGGCTTTTGATATCGGAGGAGATAAAGTAAAATTCCTCAATTTTGAGGAGCCAAACCCTTTCCTTGGTATGCGAGGTATCCGTGTGCTTTTGGAGAATAAATTAATATTTAAGACCCAGATAAGGGCTGTCCTTAAAGCAAGTAAAGACAAGAATGTACAGTTTATGCTTCCAATGGTTTCAACAATAGGCGAGATCCGTAAGTCAAAAGAAATAATAGATGAGTGTAAAAAAGAATTAAAGAGTGATAAAATTCCTTTTGACAAACAAATGAAAGTTGGGATTATGGTAGAGGTTCCTTCCGCTGCTGTTATGGCAAGAGAGTTTGCCCATGAAGTGGATTTTCTGAGTATTGGAACTAATGACCTTATTCAATATTTAATGGCTGTGGACCGTGGAAATGATTTTGTGTCAGATCTTTACCAGGAATTCAGCCCTGCAGTCGTAAGAACAATTTCTCATATTGTGATCGAAGCGAAAAAAGAAGGTAAACCGGTAAGTCTGTGCGGAGAAATGGCGGGTGATACTCTGGCAATCCCTCTGCTTATAGGATTAGGGATAAATTCACTTAGTCTTTCTCCTGCTACTATTCCTTATGCTAAAAGAATTATAAGTAAATTTTCTTTTGCTAAAGCCAGGGAACTTTCTAACGATTGTCTGAACTCTTCAACAGAAACTGAAATTCAGCACAAAATAGAACATTTCTTCAAAATTCATGACATTACAAGAACAAGAAATATTATATAAAGGAAAAAATGAAAATCCAGGAATATGTATTAAAAAATGATCCGCAGAATCAATTTAATGTTTTAATAAATACTTACCAGCAGGTTGAATCTGCATGGAATAATAAAATTGATCTAGGTACACTAAAGGATAAAAAATTTAATTCAATTATTGTTACAGGATTAGGCGGTTCTGCAATAAGTGGCGATCTCATGAGTAATTTTTTAGGAAGTGAATTAACCATTCCATTTATTGTAAATCGTAATTACCATTTGCCTTCATTTGCAGATAAAAATACTTTATTGATAGTTTCTTCTTATTCCGGGAATACTGAAGAAACAATTTCTGTTTTTAATGAAGGGATTAGGAAGAAGTGCAGTATAATCTGTATTACTACCGGAGGTAAAATTGGGAAAACAGCTTTAGAGAATAGTATACCCACCGTAAATGTTACTCCCGGATTTCAGCCGAGATATTCTCTGGGATTAAGTTTTTTCTCTCTCTTAAAGATATTACAGGAGCTTAGTATTATTCCCTCCCAGGATTCAATAGTTACAAAAATAACTTCCTTATGGAAAGAGAAAGGCATCCAATTAAGTAACGAACCAAATAAAGCCATTGATATTGCCCGCAAACTTATTGGTTTTATTCCTGTAATTTATTCAGCTGCTGATGTTACATCTGCAATAGGATACAGGATTAAATGCCAGTTTAATGAAAACTCCAAATTGCATGCATTTCATAATGTTATCCCCGAACTTAATCATAATGAAATTATCGGATGGGAATCATTTCAAGATAAGCAGTTCAATGCAAAGCTTATCCTCATTTTAGACAAAACATATCACCCCCAAATCAAAAAAAGATTTGATATCACCGCTTCCCTTATATCAAGCGAAATAATCTATCTTGAGAGTAATGAAGAAGATTTTAAGTCGCGTTTGATGGATTTAATTTATTTGGGAGATTGGATATCATATTACCTGGCACTGTTTAGAGGATTTGACCCGACCGAAATTGAAAATATAAACATCCTTAAAGAAAAACTTTCATAAAATATAAATTACTAAGGTTATCCGCGTCGGACATTTTAATATATTATCTCCTTGCTTATTAACTCTGAATTATGATAACTGTTTTAGAATCCATAAACCTTTCTTCTGAATATCTAAAAAATAAAGGTATCGAGTCCCCGCGAATTAATGCAGAATTACTGCTTGCACATATATTGAATTGTAAAAGACTTAACCTTTACCTCTCTTTTGAAAAACCTTTATCTGAGGAAGAACTAAATAAATACAGGGAGTTATTAAAAAGAAGAAGTAAGTTCGAACCTCTGCAATATATTATTGGGAAAGTTGAATTCTATGGGATCGATTTTAAGGTTAATCCTTCAGTTCTGATTCCTCGCCAGGAAACAGAAATTTTAATTGAGACTATTATTGGACAATATGATAAATATGATACTTTAAAAATACTGGACATAGGTACAGGAAGTGGTAATATAGCCGTTTCACTGGCTAAAAATTTGCATAATTCATTTATAACTGCACTTGATATAAGTGAGGAAGCTTTAACAATAGCAAATGAAAATGCGCTTATTAATTCCGTAAACGATAGAACCGAATTTATAAAAGTTGATATTCTGAAAGAAGAATTTACTGGGACTGATTTTGATGTTGTTGTTTCCAATCCGCCATACATATCTATAGAGGAATTTGAAACGCTGAGTCCCGAATTAAAAGAATATGAGCCCAAGATAGCCTTAACGGATTATAATTCCGGACTCCTCTTTTATGAAATAATATCAGCCAAATCAAATAACTTGCTAAAACCCGGCGGTAAATTATTCTTTGAAGTAGGGAAAGGACAATTCTCAAAGGTTACTGAGATTATGACAAAAAATAATTATCAGAATATAATTGTGACAAAGGATTATTTGAATATTGAAAGGGTAATCTCAGGAGAAAAAATATGAGGGCTGTAATTCAGCGAGTTACCAAAGGGGGCGTTTATATTCCTAATAAAAATTATTCGGCTGAAATAGGCAAGGGGATGGTAATTCTCCTCGGTATTAAAAATAATGACACTGAAGATGATGTTTGGTTTGTTGCTGATAAATGTACTAACCTTCGGATTTTTGGAGATGATGATATTAAAATGAACCTTGCTTTAAAGGATATTAGCGGAGAAGTATTAGTAATTTCACAATTTACCATATATGGTGAAACAAGCAAAGGAAACCGTCCCAGCTTCACTGAAGCTGCAAGACCTGAATTAGCTATACCCCTTTATAATAAGTTTGTTGAAAGGATGAAGAAGAATTTAGGTGTAAACAAAGTTAAGGAAGGTTTGTTCGGAGAAATGATGGAAGTTAAGATAATTAATGATGGTCCTGTAACTGTTATTGTCGAATCGAAGAACGGTTGAAAAAATAACTTGAATCCGGTAATATTACTTTTCATTGATGGCGTAGGTATCGGTAAGAAAGATTCAGAGTGCAATCCTTTCTTTAAATATAAGTTTAAGACATTTACTGAATTCTTTGGATCTATACCATCCCTCGACAATCCAATTATAAAAATAAATAACGGATTCATTTTCCCAGTAGATGCAAGAATGGGAGTCGAAGGACTTCCGCAAAGCGGAACAGGGCAGACTTCCATTTTCTGTGGAATAAATGCACCTCAATTTGTGGGAAAACATTTCGGCCCGTATCCTTATTCTACGCTTATTCCTGTAATCAAAGAGAAAAATATATTCATAGAGTTCATGCGAAGAAATAAAAAAGTTTTCTTTATGAATGCTTACCCGCAGATTTTCTTTGATTATATAAATTCTGGGAAATCCAGACTTGGCGTTATTTCTCTCAGTTCAAGTTTAAGTGGGTTAAGGTTTAATTCAATTACTGATGTACAAGAAGGAAGTGCTTTAACTGCCGAAATTACAAATGAGAGATGGAATACTAAACTAGGTTATAATTTACCGATACTTAAACCCTCATTGGCTGCAAAAAGATTATTGAGTGCAGCTTCTAGGAATGATTTAGTGGTTTATGAATATTTCCTAACTGACCACTTAGGTCATGGCAGGTATGACGGCAATATAGAAAAAACACTAGGTATTCTTGACGAATTCCTTTTTACTATATTTACTGAAACAGATCCGGAAAAATATACTATACTTCTTTGCTCCGATCATGGAAATTTTGAAGACTTATCAGTAAAGACCCACACACTTAATCCATCCCTTACAATATCATATGGAATGCATGCTTCCTTTCTGTTCCAAAAGATAAAAGATCTTTCGGATATAAAAGATTCTCTCTTGGACATCCAAAGTATAATTTGAAATAAATAATATCTTTTCATAGTTTACATTCAGGTTTAGTGGGAAACTATGCAAAATTATCCTGTTATCAGAATTGTTCTGTGTTTTATATGCGGAATCATTCTTCAGCAATTTATAACTGTTGACTTGGTATTCTTTGTTATAATGTACTTCCTTATTCTTGTCTTTTATTTCATCCCTCTCAAATCTTTCATCTATAGCAAGAAAATAATAATATCCTTGTTGATCAATTGTTCGTTCATTCTGGCAGGTAATTATTCTTCAATAATATGTTTTTCGGGACGGCAGTTCTATTCAGAAAATATTGAAAAGGAAAATAGTTGTACTCTTTATGGAACTATAGAATCTGTTTATCTTATAAGTAAAAGTGGATTAAGATTTGAAATAAATGCCGACTCTGCTTCAATAAATAAATTTCGGCTTCATCGAAAAGCTATTCTATTATGCAATGTTAAAGACAAAAATAATAAAAAGCTGGATTCCCTTTATTCTTCTGTCTCACCTGGAAATAAAATATGTGCCCTGGGTACACTAATAAAAGGAAGATCATGTAGAAACCCCGGAGAATTTGACTATAATAAATATTTACATCTTTATGGTACAACCGGTATTCTGAATGTTTATAATTCTGAAGATTTCAAAATCCTTGATCATTCAAAGAATTGGTTTTCAACTCTATTATTCCATGTTAGAAAAAGTATTGCAGAAAAACTTTCTAGTTACCATGATTTTGAGGCTGCTTCATTAATGAAAGGGTTATTATTAGCCGACAGAAGTGAAATGAATGATGAAACAAAAACTGAATTTGTTAATGCCGGAGTTGTTCATGTTCTTGCTGTATCAGGACTTAATGTTGAATATGTATTGCTGCTATGTATCATTCTTTTGGGAAGGTTAAATATTTATCCTAAATCTTTCATAACAATATTATTTCTTATCCTTTTTCTATTAATTACTGGAATTCAAGCTTCAGTATTTAGAGCAGTTCTAATGTCAACAGCAGTCATTATTACATATATTACTACCCGTTCTACAAACGTAATCAACTCAATAGCTATATCTGCATTAATACTACTTACATTTTTTCCTTTCTACCTTTATGACCCGGGATTCCAGCTATCATATGCTGCTGTTTTTTCAATGGCAGTTATTTATCCCCTCTTCCATAGGGAAATAGTAAATATCAAAAGCAAGATTATGAAAATATTTGCACAACTTATAGCGCTTTCCCTAAGCGCGCAGATAGGTACAATTCCTTTTACGCTTTATTATTTTGGTAAATTGTCTTTAACATCATTAGCCGCCAATTTGATAGTTATTCCTTTTATAGGGATATTGGTCGGAATTGGAATTGCATCTCTAGTATTCTCTTACTTTTCTCCCTTTATTGCTATCTGTTACGGCAGCATTAATTCACTACTGACGAAACTCCTATATTTTATTGTTCATATATCGGGCGGCGAGGATTATTCATTTATCCAGATTAGAAATTTTTCTTTTTATGACAGTTTAGTATTTTATTTATTGCTTATTGCCTTAGTATATTATTATAAAAAATTCACTAATTCGGCAGCGAGATTGTTATTAATCATATTCTTATTAGCTAATTACATAGTGATAACCTCTTTCGACCGCAAAGATTTATTAACTAAAAATGAATTAAATGTAATGATGATTGATGTGGGGCAGGGGGATTCCTTCCTGATCAGATTTCCTGATGGTGAAACTGCCCTCATTGATGCAGGGGAAGCATCAATGAATTTCGATACCGGTGGGAAAATAATACTTCCCCTGATGAATCATCTGAACATTCCGGTTATTGATTACGCATTCGTGTCACATATAGATTCAGATCATTACAGCGGATTTGTTTCTTTAATTCAGGCAGGCAAGATAAAAAGAATTTATAAACCTGAGTTAGATACATCTCTTTCCCGGGATATTAAATTCGAAAATTATATAAGGAGACAGAAAATCCCTGTTACTTATTATAACAATAGCGTTATTAAAATCGGTAATGCCCGGGTCTTTGTTCTAAATAATAGATACATTCATTTCAGAAAAAATAATTCAAATAATGATAAAAGTTCCTTGTTAAAAGTAGTATATGGTAAAACCTCCTTTTTATTTACTGGTGATCTTGGTAAAACTGCTGAGAAATATTATTCCTCTTTATATAATATTAATTTAAGAAGTGATGTTCTTA
>PLLW01000011.1 GCA_003141435.1 Ignavibacteriales bacterium | reverse complement strand
TATATTATTATAAAAAATTCACTAATTCGGCAGCGAGATTGTTATTAATCATATTCTTATTAGCTAATTACATAGTGATAACCTCTTTCGATCGCAAAGATTTATTAACTAAAAATGAATTAAATGTGATGATGATTGATGTCGGGCAGGGGGATTCCTTCCTGATCAGATTTCCTGATGGTGAAACTGCCCTCATTGATGCAGGGGAAGCATCACTGAATTTCGATAACGGTGGGAAAATAATACTTCCCCTGATGAATCATCTGAACATTCCGGTTATTGATTACGCTTTTGTGTCGCATATAGATTCAGATCATTATAGCGGATTTGTTTCTTTAATTCAGGCAGGTAAGATAAAAAGAATTTATAAACCGGAGTTAGATACATCTCTTACACGGGATATCAGGTTCGAGAATTTTATAAAGAAACAAAATATTTCCATTACATATTATAATAAAAGTGTAATTAAAATCGGAAATGCTCGGGTATTTATATTAAATAATAGACACATGCATTTCAGAAAAAATAATTCAAATAATGATAAAAGTTCCTTGTTAAAAGTAGTATATGGTAAAACCTCCTTTTTATTTACTGGTGATCTTGGTAAAACTGCTGAGAAATATTATTCCTCTTTATATAATATTAATTTAAGAAGTGATGTTCTTAAAGTTTCACATCATGGCAGCAAATATTGTTCTTCATTCAATATCCTGAATTATATTCAGCCTCATTTTGCACTAATAAGTGCAGGAATAAAGAATAAATTTCATCATCCTTCTAAGGAAGTCCTGGAAAGGCTTCGAATGTTTAATGCTAATATTTTAAGGACAGACAAACTGGGGGCAGTTCTTTTAAAGTCTGATGGAAATTCTGTTTCGCAGATCAAATGAAAAAATTTATCAGAACAATTTATTAAATAATGTCTTATTTTGATAATGCCTATTTTGTTACCACAAAAAAATCAAGGTTTTACATTCTGGTACATAATTTGTGGCGAATTCATTAAATTTATCAGATAAGGATTTGAAATATTGCTTAAAAACATAAAAAATATTCCAGTTTTATTAATTGGTTTAACTATTTTATTATTGATCCTTATTTCTTATTTCCCTCCCAAAACAAAAATTCTGGGGATATCTATTAAACCGGTAGATCTTTTTATGGATATTAAACAGGATTCTTTGTCTAATTATTCTGATCCATCAATCTTATCTAATTAAATAAAAAAATTAAGGAGTAATAAATGATTTCAGAAAGATTAAAAGAGATTGTACTGCAAGAACTTGCTTTGGTTGATCTTGATTTGCAAGACGAAACTACTGCTGATATGGTGCCTGGCTGGGATTCACTTTCACATATTCAGATAATAGTCGCTATAGAAAAAAATTATAAAATAAAATTTAAGGGCATAGAGATTCTGAAAATTAAGAATATAGGCGAACTTCAACGGCTGATAGATAAAAAATTAACTACAGTTTCTGCTGGCTAATTCCCTTATATTTTTAATAATAATCTATAAAAAATATGTTCCAGTATTTTGATCTGAATAAAATAAAACTCCTTTTAGTTTATGATAAGACTGATCCCCTTGTCTTTACTTCAAGCATGTTCTTATTCGCATTCTTTGCCCTTCTTTTTTTATACAGAGTATTATATAAAAGCAAACCAGCTAGAATATATTTACTAATTAGCTTTTCCATTTTCTTTTATTATAAAGCATCGGGAATTTATTTTCTCTTTCTATTTGTAATATCATTTGTTAATTATTTCATGGGCAAATGGATCGGCGGAGCGCAGAGCAGGAAAGTTAGGCTTGCTCTCTTTCTTCTATCCCTTCTTCTGAATATTGGTCTCCTAATATATTTTAAGTATACAAATTTCTTTATCCAGATAATAAACGTCGTTCGGGGTTCTCAGATTGCACCATTAGATATCTTCCTGCCATTAGGTATTTCCTTTATTATTTTTAAAGCATTGAGCTATGTTATTGAAATTTATCTCGAAAATATAGAACCCGTTAATAGCATAAGAGATTTTACATTTTTTATATTTTATTTCCCTACACTGCAAATGGGCCCTATTGAGAGAGCTTCAAATTTTCTTCCCCAGGTTGAAGCAGATAACCCAATTAGTAAAGAAATGATTGGAACGGCTCTTTTCCTCATAATGTCGGGCTTACTTAAAAAAGTTGTTATTGCCGATTATATAGGGATAAATTTTGTTGATAGGGTATTCGATAGCCCGCTTCGTTTTACTGGCGTTGAAAATCTTATGGCAGCTTATGCTTATGCACTTCAACTCTATACCGATTTCTCCGGATATACTGATATGGCTTTGGGTGTCAGCTTATTTTTGGGATATAGATTAACCGATAATTTTAATGCTCCCTTTAAAGCTTTATCTATTGCCGACTTCTGGAGAAGATGGCATATAACACTTTCCTCCTGGTGCCTCGATTACATCTTTAAACCACTACAGATGAAATTTCGTGGAATGAATATCTTCGGGAATGCCCTGGCTCTTTTTATTACATTCCTGGTCATAGGAATATGGCATGGGGCTAACTGGACATTTATTGTCTTTGGAGCAATTCATGGAACTTATTTAGCCACATCTATCTTCACAAAAAAGCTTAGACAGAATTTTTATAAAAAAACCGGTCTTACCAACTCACGTATCGTAAAATTTCTGCAATGGTTCTTTACTTTCAATTTAGTTGTTTTTACGACTATTTTTTTCAGAGCATCAAACATGACCATGGCCTTTTATGTAATTAAACAAATATTTACATTCTTCCATGCTGAAGTATTTATGCAATTTGTTCTTGGCTATAAACTGATATTCGGATTAATTGTTTTGGGTTATCTCGTCCATTTTATCCCGGAGAATTGGAAAGTGAAAACTCAGGAATTAATTGTGAAAACCCCTCTGATCGGGAAAGCTGTAATGCTTGCTTTTGTTATTTGGTTAGTAATACAATTCCGGTTTGCCGATTTACAGCCGTTCCTATATTTCCAATTTTAATTATCGGATAGTATAATGCTTGATCAAATAAAAAAAACGATGGAAATATTTCCGGAACGGAATTCATTTTTTATTCAAGAAAAATTCTATACATATAAAGATCTTGAAAGTGCGATTTCTAAAATAAGATTTCAGATTGAACAAAATTCCTCTTCATCAGACCGGCTCATTGGGTTTCTTACTTATGATGACTTTGAAACTTATGCGTCCGCATTGTCCATTTTATTTACTAAATGTGGATTTGTCCCTATCAGCCCGGAGAATCCAATTGACAGAAATGCTTCAATCCTTGACCAGGCAGATATTAAGATTGTACTAAGTTCTCAGAACGATGAAAAAATTATCTCTCTATGCAAAGAGAAGGGGATTAACTTCATTAATACAACCGACATCCCAAAAGTTAAATCTAATATATCACTTCCTGGTGTTGAAGGAAATGAAATAGCTTATCTTCTCTTTACTTCGGGAAGTACGGGGGTCCCGAAAGGAGTTCCTATATCAAGGGAAAATCTATTTTCATTTATGGATGCATTCTGGCAGTTAGGATACAAGATGAATGAAAAGGACAAGGTTTTACAAATGTTTGATATGACTTTCGATCTATCCCTGATGTCTTACCTTGCGCCATTATGTAGAGGTGCATGTGTATATACAGTTCCTCCCGGTGGAATAAAATATGCATCTGTATATACAATACTTGAAGAGCAGGAGATTACTGTGGCCTTAATGGTTCCCTCAATAATAGCTTATTTACGACCTTATTTTGAAGAAATAAATCTTCAAAAGATGAAATACAGTATGTTTTGTGGGGAGGCCTTGTATGAAGATGTTGTCCTTGAATGGGCAAAATGTGTTCCCAATGCGCTGGTTCAGAATGTATATGGACCTACTGAGGCAACAATTTTCTGTCTGACTTATGATATTAAGAAAGATCAATTTAAAAATAAAAATTATAATGGAATAACTTGCATTGGCAAACCGATGATGAACATGGGCGCCATTATTGTTGATGAGAATTTAAAACCTGTTCCTAAAGGTCAAAAAGGGGAGCTTTGTCTAACCGGATTTCAAATGACGAGGGGCTACTGGAAGAATCCTGAAAAAGATAAAGAAGCCTTTTTTATTCTTGAATCTAACGGGGAAGCAAAAACATATTATAGAACCGGGGACATTGCTTTTCTGGATGAAGATGATGATTTCATGTTCGGCGGAAGACTCGATCATCAGATTAAAATTCAGGGTTTCCGAGTTGAATTAAGTGAAATTGAACATCATGCCAGGGAGTTTACTAAGATTTCAAATATTGCTGCAGTTGCCTCCGATAGTGCTGGAACAGGAAATGTAAAAATTTATCTGTTTGTTGAGAATTATGAAGGTAAGACTGAAGATATAAATAGTTATCTGGAAACCAAAGTACCTAAATATATGATCCCCTCATTTATCCACAATCTGCCGGTATTCCCTTTAAATGTAAATGGTAAAATTGATAGAAAAGCTTTATTAAAAAATGTAGTGAATTAGACTACCTTGTTTGAATGATCTTTTCTCTTTATCCCGTTAAAAATCTTTTCTTTGTAAAAAGCTATTTGACTTATAATCATTCAGCGGTTTTATATTTTCCATTACAACAAGTGTGTCTGCGGGGAGGAAATTGAGGATATCCTTATTGCCGCAATGCCTTTCCTCGACAACTTCAAATCCCAATTTTGTATAAGATTTTACAGCACTGTCATTTGTTTTCGCAACGACTATCTGAGTTTTTTTCAAATCCGGATTTCCCTTCAGTGCATTTTGAATATGCTCTACAATTATTTTTCCTGCTATACCCAATCCTCTGAAGTTGGGTTTAACATAAACTGACTCTATCTGAAGAGCATTATACTCTCTTTCAATTGTTAAATCCTTTGCCATTTCCAGCCGGTCACGGGCATCAGCCACATTTTCACGGGGAAAGAATGCAAGCAGAATTTGCCCCTGAAGATAACTGCTTGAAGAACCTGTTCCCCCTTCTATCCAGGAACTGCAGGCTCCTGCCGGTTCATCATTAACTGTGGCAATAATAAATTGCTCAAGACAAAACTTCTGCCCTTGTATATCTTCAGTTAATATCTCTTTTATTATTTCACTGACCTCTTCTGTTGCCAATCCGAATAGAGTACAGTACGAGAATTTATCTGTCCCGCTTTTTTCAGATTCAATTATTGCTTCAACTATAAAATCAGTATCTGAAGGGAGGGCTTTTCTTAAGATTACCATAAAATAAATTCCTAAAATATTAAACTTAAATTCAAATTTATTATTACTTAAATATAATCAGTTTGCGAGACTCAACCAATCAAAGTTTATTTGTTACACCCGGAGAGAGTCTATATGCCAAAACATCAGATGTAAATATTTATTAACTTTCAAAACATGAAGAAATTAAATTTATCTTGGTATCCATATTCCTTAGAACTGAAGCACACATTTACGATATCTAACAATTCAAGAACTACTACTCCCACAGTTTTAGTTGAACTGGAATATGAGGGAATGACTGGCTATGGCGAAGCATCATTGCCTCCCTATATGAAGGAAACCCAAAAGAGCGTGCAGTCATTCCTGGCAAAAATAGATTTATCTTCCTTTGATGACAAAACAGATCTCAATGCAATATTGTCAGGCATAGACAATCTCTTTCCAGATAACAATGCAGCGAAAGCATCCATCGATATTGCCTTCCATGATTTAGTCGGGAAAATAAAAAAACTTCCGGTCTATAAAATGTATGAAATCCCCAAAAGGGAAGTGCTCACTTCCTATACAATTGGAATTGATTCCACTGAAATGCTAATGCTTAAACTGAAGGAAGCAGAAAAATTTAGCTATATAAAAGCTAAGCTTGGAACCGATAATGACCGAAAAATTATAAATACTATCAGAACTGTAACGGATAAACCTATATACGCTGATATAAATCAGGGATGGAAAAACAGGGAAGAAGCTCTCGAACTTACTCTGTCGCTCTATGAGAATAATGTACTCTTAATAGAACAGCCCTTTCGCAAATCAAATTTTAAAGATACTGCTTGGTTAACTGCACGAAGCCCAATTCCAATTATTGCAGATGAAGCTGTACAAAGATTATCAGATTTAGACAAAATTAAAAACGCCTACTCAGGTATTAATATTAAACTTATGAAATGTACTGGTATTAGTGAGGCCTATAAGATGATTATACGTGCTAGGCAGCTGAACTTAAAAGTAATGCTTGGTTGTATGACGGAGACTTCCTGCGCCATTTCTGCAGCGGCACATCTAAGCTCCCTTGCTGATTGGGTCGACCTGGACGGTAATATTCTAATTACAAATGATAAATTTGATGGTGTAAAAGCTACCAATGGTAAAATTATTCCTAGTGACCTTCCCGGTTTAGGCGTAAAAAAAATCATTTAATAAGTACCCCGTTGTAAATCACACCGCTTTACTGTAAAAGTTATGTAAATTCTTTATAAGTAATAATTAAGTTTGTCCATATAAAATAAACAATTATAGGAAATCACAATGTCGAAGAATTTTATCTCCAATAAAGATGAAACTGTAAGGATGTTTGAGAATAATTTCCTTGAAGCCTGTTCCAAAGTTCATTTCACTGTTCCTTTATATGTATATATCCCGGTTATTCTTGCATTCCTCTACCTTGGCATCTTCATTTTTAATATTGAATTCATGAAACTTATTTCTTTAATCGTTCTGGGTATTATTGTTTGGTCACTTGCAGAATATCTTCTTCATAGGTTCGTTTTTCACTATGTGCCCGATTCAAAATTTGGTCAAAGATTACATTTCATATTCCATGGGGTTCATCATGATTACCCGAGTGATTCAAGAAGGCTTGTTATGCCTCCCTCTGCAAGCCTTCCTCTGGCTGTCATTTTCTATTTCCTCTTCTATTTAATAGTGGGAAAAATATACGTAGCCCCCTTTATGGCAGGATTTCTTACAGGTTACTTATTTTACGATATTACGCATTATGCTATTCACCATTTTAATATGTATAATAAATTCTGGCTGGCTATTAAAAACCATCATATGAAACATCACTATCAAGATCCAGCAAAAGGATTCGGTGTTAGCTCACCGCTATGGGACAAAATAATAGGTACTGATTTCCCGGAAAAAAATCAGTAACTCCTAAAATAATTCTGGAGTATTATTTGTTTTAGTCGTAAGTTTATTTCAATATGATCGTTAAAATTAAGTACATCCTGATCTTTAGCCTGTTTGCATTTTCCTTTGGATGCCGTGTTGCCCTCAATCCTAATCCGGTATTTATTAGAGCCAGCCAGGTTGGCTTCCGCTCCGATGATTTTAAAACAGCGGTTATTTTCTCAGAATATCCCCTTTTTAATAAACAATATCAAATCGTAAATACAAATTCCGGCAGGGAAGTCCTCGAGCAGGAAATAAAGGACAGCTCCTTTACCTACGACAAGTTTAAACATTGCTACAGTATTGATTTCAGCTCATTGAAGGATACAGGCAGGTACCAAATCGTTGCGGATGGGAATAAATCAATTCCATTCGAAATAAAAAATGATGTCTTTAACAATGTTGTCGATTCCCTCATGCTCTTTTTTAAGGTGCAGAGATGCGGACCTACTAACCCATATCTTCATGCGCCATGTCATCTGTCTGATGCAACTAGGATTGTTGGTGGCAATAAAATCTCCGCTGTTGATGTTACGGGTGGATGGCACGATGGGGGCGATTATATTAAGTTCCTCTCTACTACAGCCTATACTACTTATCTGCTTGTCTTTTCTTATGAATTTGATAAGAATAAGTTTGGATTTGATAACGATAGGAACGGCGTTCCCGATGTTCTTGAAGAAGCTAAGGTAGGACTCGACTGGCTCCTTAGATGTAATTTCGATAAATATTCTCTTATTACCCAAGTGCAGGATCTTCGCGATCATGATAATAAATGGAGAAAACCGGAGAATGATCCCTTGCAATATGATAGACCGGCTTTCGTTGGAATTGGCAAAAACCAGATAGGTATTTTCTGCGCCGCACTCTCCATTGCTTCCCGGATATGGGCAGAAAAATTCAAGGATAAAGTATTCTCCGATAAATGTCTCTCGGCAGCCGAAAATATTTATTCTATCCGTGATACAGTCCCTGATATAGAAATTACTCAGTCCGGGTTCTATCAGGATAAAAACTTCTGGGGAAAATTAGCCCTTGCCGCTGTAGAACTCTATGAAGATACTAAAAATGAAAACTACCTTAATGATGCCCTTGCTTATGGAGATAGTGCCAAATCCGATTATTGGTGGAGTTGGGGAGATATAAATTCACTCGCTCACTATAAAATTGCCCGGTTTAATAACCGATATCTACAATATATTTACAATAACCTTATTGCCTCCGACCATTTTATGACTTC
Organism: Ignavibacteriales bacterium; assembly: GCA_003141435.1. Taxonomy (GTDB): domain Bacteria; phylum Bacteroidota; class Ignavibacteria; order Ignavibacteriales; family Ignavibacteriaceae; genus Fen-1301. The sequence goes on along the minus strand of PLLW01000011.1, from coordinate 117,159 downwards.
TTCTGCATTTAACGAATGTTTGAATTTTACTTGGGGAACAACTAATTCATTACTTGGTGTTACTCTACAGGCAATCTTATTTAAAAAGCTTACAGGTAATACTCAATTTGATTCGCTGGCTATTTACCAAAGGGACTATATTCTTGGCAGAAATCCATGGGGACTTAGTTTTATTTATAATATCGGTTCAGTATTTGCCCGTCATTTGCATTCGCAAGTGGCTTATTTTAATTCAGGATACCTCCCAGGTGGTCTATCTGCTGGTCCTGCTCCAATAAGCATCCTTAATCAATATAAAATCAATAGAACTGATTCTACATATAACTATTTCAATACGAATTCAGTTAAATATTTCGATGACATGAATGATTATATTACTAATGAGCCTACAATTGGTAGTAATGCAACCGCAGTTTTTGTATATGGATACTATTCTAATAGGTAAAATGAATCCCCCTTTTTAGCCAAAATTCTTTGGTATTACACCCTAACCTAATGCGTGTTACGTTATTGTATTTTTTAGCTTCAGTTGCGTAAATTTATTACTATATTTGTGAGGGGACTTTACAAACAATTAGCTAATAATATCATTCTTAAAGTCGCTATACGCATAGCAACACAATGGTTTTGAAAGACTGTGTCTATATTTTAGCTTTTAGTACAAAAAAAGCAGGTCTAAAAGTTGGTTTCTTTCTTAAAATCTGGTTCCCATTATATGTAACATTCTAAGACAGATGCTATTTGTTGTCTCTAATTAACCAACAAATTAAGCTAAAATGAGCCATTATCAGTAAATCACAATTAGGCATAATATTTGGGTTGTAATAAAAAAAATATGACGTGATTATGATGGAAAAAATACAATTGTTAGCCTCAGGAATTTCATTGGTCGATTCCGCTTGGGGTGGATTTTACAGAGGTGGGACTTACATGGTGATCGGTGCCCATAAAACAGGTAAGACCCTTCTAAGTTTGCAATATGCAAAGGAAAGTGCCGGGCAGAAGGAACTTTGTCTTTATTTTACATCGAAGCGTCCCAAAGACCTTATTATTCAGGCTGCCTCTATTGATATTGACCTTCAGGAACTAATGAATAAGAATCTTATTATTGTTGTACGTGTAGTCCCTCCTACTGATATTGCCAATGTGCCCAATGCTGATCAGTATCTTATCGAATATTTAAATAATATAGTTACGATTGTTGAACAATACAAGCCGTCAAAAATTGTATTTGATGAGTTAACCCCATTTATCGGATTTCAAAATATTAACCTTTTACAGGAGACTTTCCTAAAAAATATTGAAGCTATCGAAGATTTTGGAATAACCAGCTTATTTATTTTCGGCGAACCTGCTACACAGTCTGCTGAACAAATTATTGATGCAATAACCGCCTATGGTACAGGAATGATTTATCTCAGGAATGGTGTTCTGACTGAGAAAAAATATCATGGGGGTAAAATGACTATATTTCCTAATATTGGGCATACACAGGGTGAATTTTCAGCAGATTATATTATCGAACCAGATAAGGGAATTACAACAGATTTTAAACATTCCATCGTTTCACCTGTTCTCGTCTCTACAGATGCCCCGGGCCCTGGCTCTATGGTTGCACCTAAAGGTCATATGTATAGATCCTTAATTGATATCGATACTAACGAAGAGCAAGTTACTCATTCTAATTATTATAATGTCAATGACTTTAATCTTCTCCTGAATAACCAGATTGCTCTTTATAAAAGCACAGGACAAATATTTACCATGTTATCCTTCCGGCTTGATATGGAAGTTGAGCGAAAAGGCTTAATCACTATCAGTCAGCTTCAGAATGCCGTCCGGCTTTCGACGGATAGAAAAGATAAAATTTGTATTATTTTAAATAATGTGGTTGTTCTAATTACGCGGGAAGTAGATCAGAAGGGTATCAAAGGTCTTATTGCAAAAATAAAAGCTAATCTCCCCCGTAATGATCCCGACTTTATTAAATCTGTCATTCCCTTCATTAGCGTCTATGCAATTAGGGTGGATGAGAATGTACATAATGCTAATGAGCTTCTTGATGTGTTAGTCGGTATCGAGTCGCAGGACAAAAACAAATTTGGTCTATAACTGGTAAAGTTATGACAGTGAAAAACATATTTGCTTTAATAATACTGCTTACTTTTCTCATTATCCCCGCAATATTTAGTCAGGCTCAAAACGACGCCTTAAAGAACGAAGCTAAAAAGCAAATGCTTGTTGGCAGATATGGCGAAGCAATAGATCTTTTGAATCGTTATGTATCTGCTTGCCCGCAAAAGGCAGAAGGTTATAACCTCCGTGGAGTATGCTATCTAAAAAGGGGACAGTATGAAATGGCTGTATACGATTTCCGATCAGCCCGTAAACTCCAGCCTGTTAATGCTGAAATAAACAAAAATCTTGCAGAAACCACCGATGCCTGGTATAAGCTTTTATATAACAATATAGAGGGACATAAAAGAGAAATTGCTATATATCCTCATAAACCGGTAAACTATCTTGAAATCGGAATGTGCTATAAAAATCTTGGCGATTGGCTGATCGCAGAAGAATGGTATGATAAATACCTTAAAATGGAGGAAGCCTCTCCCGATGAAATAATCCGATATACAGAAATTCTTGCCAAGAATAATCATGTACAAAAAGGTGAACCGATATTAAAAAGATATACAGAAAAATTCCCCGCGGACCAAAGGCTCTGGTCCAGATATGGCTATTTTGAAATGTGGCTTGGAAAGAGAAAGAATGCTATCAATGCTTTTGAAAAAGCGCTAGCCATAAAGCCGTATTTTAAAGAAGCTATGAGTGGGCTTGACCAGGCAAAAGGGAATGGTTATATCTTTACTTTTAATGATACTTCTTATAGATATGGTAAAACCATTCGTGGTATAAAAACCAAGGAATATGCTATCGATAAATATTTCAAGATGCTTAAAAAAAATTCAGAGGATAATGAACTAAGATTTACTCTTATTGATTCTTTGATAAAGCATAAAAGGTTCGAAGAAGCAAATGAACAGCTTATGATTATGCAGTCTGATGAAAAAATTGCCGGTACCGAACGCTTTAAAGATAAATTGGATTTTGTCTCCTCTATGCAGGATAGTAGCTATCAGGACAATATAAAAATCTATACCGAAGAATTTGAAAACAATAATAATAACAAAGATGCAGCTGTAAAATTGTCCGACAACTATGCACATCTTTATGATTATGATAACGCAGTCGATATACTTGAAAAATATTTAGCAACAGTAAAAGAGAATGAAGATCTCGACGTTCGTTTTATGCTCACTAAATATTCAGCTTGGAGTTATAAATGGGACAATGCCTTCAACCAAATGGCTATATTAATGAAATATGCTCCCGCTAATAAAGACTATAAATTATTCAGTGCCAGGTTAGTGGCATGGAATGTCCTTAACGTTACCCCTGTCGAAATTGAAAGAGCAAAAGGAATTCTTTTGGATATTCTGAAAGATGATCCTAAAAATTTAGATGCTCTTTTTAGTATATCTTTTCTTTATGCGGGTGTGGGACATATAACTGAAGCTCAAAAGTATTTAGATATGGCTAAAATAATAGACCCTGAAAGTAAAGAGGTGGAATCCATTCAGAATCAGATAAATACAAGAGCCTTGGTAGAAAAGGAGAGGGGGATCTTGGTCATGCGCGTTGAAGCTGGTAAGCTTTATGATTCGGGTAAATTTGATGCCGCCGCTGATAAATATACTGAATTAGTAGCCAAGATTGATAATCCTGAAAAGAATATACTTCTTGAATATGCTTCATATAATACTGCTGCCAAAAGATATGATATGGCAGAAAAAATCTATGGTAAAGTTCTTGAAATGGGTCCTGATTCTAATATAATTTTCTTCAGGGCGATAGATTATTTTGATGCAGGTGATACATCTAAAGCACTGGAAGAATTTGCAAATATGAAAATTCAGCGCCCGTATGATTTTCCTGTAAATTATTATCTCGGCGAATTATATGAAAGGATGAAGAGAAATGATGACGCGATAAATCTTTATAAATCATTAATCGCTGCCAACGGTAATAATGAGGCAAGATTTGATTCCAGTCAACTTGATGGTTTTCATAAAAGATTAGATTATCTGCAAGCGGGGAGTCAGTATGGTACTTATTTGTTCGGGTACTTTGCACTGGCTCCATTTTTCGCCTTTTATTCTGACAATCAGAACTTATCATTATTTAACTATGGAAGTAGCATTGAAACCGGGATTGCAAGATATTTATCTGTTGGTGTCACATACTCAAGATATAATTTTAATTATCTTGTGGACCAAAAGTACTTAACTTCCTTCTTGGGGCATGTTACCTTTAGCGTTGATAATTTCTTTGCTTCGGCAGGATTAGGTCAGACAAAATCAATATCATCTTCTCAGAATAACGTATTGCAAATTATCGCGCGTTATGAAAAGAAAAATGATTTTGGATTAGGTCTTTCTTATGAAAAGAATGATGCCAGGGTAATTTTATATTCGCCATCTTTACTTGATATAAATAATATGAGTGCGGGCATAATAAGGTTTACAGGGAATTATTTTCTCGCTCCTACAGTCTCATTATACGCCTATTATAACTATATAGATATTAAACCAGATAATAATGCAGGTCAAGACTTCAGAATAAGAACTAATAAGTCTTTGAATGATTATATTCATTTAGGATATGAATATGATTATACAAACTATTCAAGAATTTCTGCGCTCTATTATTCACCACATAACTTCCAGTCTCACAGTCTCTGGACAGATTGGACTGTATATAAAGACTCTGAAATTTCTTTGAATCTCGGTGGTAAAGTTGGTTATATCCCTTCTTATGATTATATTTTAAGAGAAATTTATGGGGAAGCGGTATACCACCCAGCTCAGATATTTACCATCTCTGGAAGGATTTCAAACTCCGGTTCTACCCGGTTCGGTACAGGATACAATTATTGGGCTGGCTATTTAACCTGTTACCTTAGTATATTTTAATAATCAAAACAAATCATTGGATAATTTTAAGTATTTTTTTAGGAACATTGCTTATGGTTAGAAAGTCATTAACAACAATACTTATAGTAATACTTATATCATTTACGTTTATTTCTTATCCCGGCACTTTTGCAGAAGTTAATACTACTCCATCTCTAGGGAAAAAGGTACCTATTACTGGCAATACTAGTCAGATGAAGAAGTTCTTGAATTCTCTTAATCAAGCTAAAATTATAAAGATCAGAATTGCACATTACGGAGATTCAATAAATTGGGGAGATATTATCACTCAAGATTTAAGACAGAATTTTCAGAGTAAATTCGGAGGACAGGGCGCGGGGTTCATGTCATTAGTTACTGACGACATTGTTGTCAAACAGACCACAAAGGAGACTTTTGATGAAGCAGAATGGGACTGGGCGTCTTTGTTTACGCGTAATTTAAAAAATTATTCTTTGGGAATTGCAGGTACGGTTGCAAAATCTAAAGGCAATAGCTGGGTGAAATATGAAGCTACTAACTTCAGGAGTTCATGTAAGTCATTCAAAACAATCCGATTATTTTATAATAATGCAAAATATAGTTGTCGTGTTTCATATTCCCTGAATAATGGCGCAGCGCAGAATCTTAATTTACAGTCGGGTATGAATGTAAAGGAATCGGTCATAAATTCTCCAGGTGATATAACATCTGTCAAATTCAATTTTACTTCATGCAGCAGCGATGTAAACTTCTATGGTGTAAGCCTTGAAAATGGTAACGGCGTGTATGTCGATAATTTCCCTATCAGAGGAAACTCAGGAGTTTCCATTGATGATATCCCAAGAAACATTCTTTCTGATTTCCAGAAATTGCTTAATTATAAACTTATCATTTTGAATTATGGCGTGAATATTGCCTCCCCCGAACAGACAAATTATACTTGGTACAGGAATAAAATGATTAAAGTTATTAACAATCTTAAGCAGATTTTTCCCGATGCTGCTATCCTTATGATTGGAGTGGGTGATAAAGCGATTAAAAAAGGAACGAAATTTGTCACTGACCCCTCGATTTTCATAGTGTTAAATGAACAAAAATTAATTGCTCAGCAAACAGGTATTGCTTTTTGGAACAGTATGGAAGCCATGGGGGGGGTAAACTCTATGAATGAATGGGTAAACCAGAACTTGGCTCTTAAAGATTATTCTCATTTCTCAGATGCAGGCGGAAAAATATTGGCAGATTTGTTAACAGAGGCTATATTAAATGTTAAATAATGTTATTTAGAGGGCTTTGGCTTTATTGCGTAATAAAATTATAAAACAAAACTTCTCCGGATTTTTTATTCTCCCTATTGGATAATTACATCAAAAAAAATAAAAATAAAAATAAAATTTAACTTATTTATGTGTTTTCATTGAAATTACATCCAAGAAAGAAATGTTTTAATATGAGACAATTAGTGATTATTGTCCTAACATGCTACGAAAAACTTCAATTTTATATCCAATAATAGGATTTGATTTATGGCACTATTGTTGAATTTTAATATCAAAATGAGTTAAATGGATATGAAGCTAAATCAGCAAATTATTAGAGATACCTTGATCCTCAAAGACCGGGAAGCACATTCTCGGGATGGAAATAAGAAAGGTAAGCTCCTCAGACAAATACTAATAAGCGGGTTATTATCTCTGATTCTTGTTTTTATTATTATTTATACTTTGCCCTTAACTGTACTTTCATATGATTCACTTATTGAATATGCTCTCGTTGATGCGTTGGTAATATTTTTGTTTGTACTTCTTATTAGATATTTCGGAATTCTGATATTGGCTTACCTATATCTAAACCAGTATACATTTAAACCCACAAAAGAATTCTTTCCTTTTGTTTCAATTATTGTGCCCGTTTATAACGAAGAAAAAATTGTTGCGGATTCGGTCAAATCCCTGCTTGATCTGAATTATTCAAATTACGAAATTATTATAGTCAATGACGGATCTACTGATAAGACAAAGGGAGTTGCCGAACAGTTGGTCGGTTATCAGAAAGGCAGATATTCAGATATTAAAATTTCCCTGATAGATAAACCAAATGGTGGAAAATCCAAAGCATTAAATGCCGGGATTTTGTTTTCTAAAGCAGAATTTGTGTTGTGTATGGATGGTGATTCTCAACTCACTCCTGATTCCTTAAAACTGGCCGTAAGGCATTTTGTTGATCCGGAGATCGGTGCTGTTGCAGGAAATGTAAAAGTCTTAAACAGAGGAAAATTCTTTACTGATCTTCAGGCGCTTGAATATATTGAAGGGTTGAACATGGCGCGCAGTGCCCAAAGTTTTATTAGTTTGGTAAATATTATTCCCGGCCCTATTGGACTATTCAGGAAGAAAGCTATCGAAGGAGCAGGATATTATTCAAGCGATACCTTTGCTGAAGACGCTGATCTTACTCTGAATATATTAGCAAGCGGATGGAAGATTTACTATGAACCGAATTCTGTTTCCTTTACTGAGGCCCCAGTAAAGCTACAACAGTTAATGAAACAAAGATACCGCTGGACAAGAGGAATTCTACAGTCTATCAGAAAACATAAAAAGTTATTGCTGAATCCGACTATTAACTTTGGCGATACTTTTATTCTGTGGACAATGTTCTATGAAGCTCTAATATGGCCGACTATGAATATAGCGGCCAATCTATTTTTCATGATCGCAGCAATAGTATTCGGTTTTACTTCCCTTATACTTTTCTGGTGGGCTGGTCTGGCTCTGCTTGACTTAATTACTGCATTGTATTGTGTGACAGTAGAGAAAGAAGAATTTAGACTTGTTTGGTATGCAATCATTTACAGAATGTTCTTTATTCTTGTAATTGATATATGTAAAGCAATGTCTACTGCTGAAGAATTCCTTGGAATAAAAATGTCCTGGGGTAAATTAGAACGAGTTGGAACTGCAAAAGCATAAAAATTAAATTATTAGAGGTTTCTATGGAACTTATACCTGTTTTATCAACAATTATTCTTGTAGCAACAATAAGTACATTTTTGCTTGCTATTGGAGCTTATATTCTTTATAAGATAAGGGAGAGCAAGGGACAACAAGCTATTGCTCCGATACCCTCAACTGTTAGAGCTGAACTATACACCCCGGCAGAAATTTCTGCACAGGTTCCGCGACAGGGTCCTGAAATAGCTCCTCAACCGGCATATTCAGAACAAAAAACCATTCCTTCTTTTCAGCCCGAGGTAGGAAATTACCCTCAACAGAAAGGACATAAATACTTAAAATATACTTCTGATGGTTATATTGTTCCTTCTGAAGAAGAAAAATCAATTGGGACTTTGAAGTGGAAATAATAACTTACAAACGAGGCAGAGTAAATCAAGCCCTTCTTATTTTTGTAGGTTTATTAATTCTGGCAGGTTCGGTAATTACTTACCTCTTTATTCTTTACGGTGTATTAGGAAAATTCAATCCCGTATCTCTGCTTCCAGATTCAAAAGTAATACGAACCATTTTTAACGGTAGCGGTTCTCAAATAGCTATTCTTAATTCCAGATATACTGAGAATATGCTGCCGAACGGAAGTTCCTGGCAGAATGATAATTTAAGTACCTGGGAAAAATTCTTCGGAACTTCTAAATTAAAATTCGATATTATTTCCGATGAATCAATTGAAAAAGGTAAGCTCTTTGATTATAAAATCCTCGTTCTTCCTGGATCAAGGTCATTAAGTGATTTAGAGATTTCGCAGATTAAAAAATATATTAATAATGGCGGCTCTGTTTTTGCAACAAGTGGCATAGCATCTTATTCACAGGATGGGAAATGGCGAGGATGGGAATTCCTTTCAGAAGTATTCGGATTAAAATTCACAAAGGAAATTGCCTCAGATGAAAATACTAAGATGCATACTTTGCGGGGTGAATTAGCGATAACATCAAATATTCCAACAGGTTATCCTTTGAAAGTGGCAACATGGGATCACCCTATATCAGTTGAAGTATTGGATCCCAGAACTACCCAGGTCAGCTTCTGGTATAACTACAGACTTGAAGATGGATTGGAACGTGAAGAAATTAAAAAGAGTGCCGGTATCGTTTATGGTACTTATGGCACGGGAAAATTTGTCTGGATGGGTTTTGAAATAAATTCAGTTATCGGAGTGCAGGATGATTATATATATTTTGACAGACTGTTCAGAAATAGTATAAATTGGTTAAACAATGGTCCTGTTGCATATATAAAAGAATGGCCTGATGGTTATGCTGCCGCTGCTGTAATTTCTCCCGTTATTTCAGAGGATACTTATGATATCAGGAATCTTTTAAATATCCTTGATTCTGAGGGAGTAAAGGGAACTTTCTTTGTTGATCCAGATAAGGCAGAACAGAATAAAGGTCTTATCCAGGGTCTTTCTAACTATGGCGAAATTGCTTCTTTGGTCGACATAGGGTATCTAATTTTTGCCAACGATACAATAAATCATCTCAACGATTACAATACTCAGTTTGCGAAACTGAAAGGTGCAAAGAAAACCCTTGAGTCAATTTTCGGTTCTGAAGTATCCGGCTGTTATCCGTATTATGGTTTATTTGATCACAATACTGAACTTGCCTTAATTAATTCAGGTTATAAGTACGTAATGTCTGATTCATTAACAGACAGATCAGTTCCAAAAATTATAATCCGTGGCAAAAATAGGTTATTATCAATGACTACGACTGCGCGCGATGATTATGAAGTTATAAGGGATTTCGGTCTTATTCAGCCTGAATTTCAGTTCTATACATACCAGGAAGATGTTGACAGAGTTCTTTTTGAGGGGGGTATGTATATAATGAAAATACACCCTGAATATCAATGCAAACCTGAAAATATAATTGTTGTAAAGCAAATAATCGAAGATTTGAAGAAAAAGAATTTCTGGATTACCACAGCTTCGGAGATACGGAAATGGTTCTCTAAAAGGGATTATATAGAAGTGAGGGTTGATAAAAGAGGTGAGTCAAGAGTTTCGCTTACAGTTTCGAATCCTGGGAATGAAATAGTCAATCAGTCTGTTATTCAGATCGATCTGAATGAAAAGGCAGATAATATTTCGCTAAGTTCAGAAATAATTTCTACTGTAACTGCAAGTTTTGAACATCAAAAAGGAAGCAAGACGGTTAAACTTTTTATTAATGATCTTAAATCAGGTGAATCACGTACCTATTATGTAGATTATGATAAAACTAATGTTTAATAATTTCACTGAGAGTAAGAATTCTGCCGGTTAATTCGGATTATAAAATACTTGCTCCTGACATAAAAGAGCAGGTATCTTTTTTTTTTGGTATCTTACTTTTATAAAAAGTGAATATGAGTTCAGAATTTAAAATAAATAATAGTCTTTTTGGCTCATTAAATGAGATTATAAATATTCCATTCATTCTAATGGATAATATGGGGAATGTATTATCCTTTAATAAGGAAGCCGGCATTCTATTCCATTTCGAAAAGGACAGAAATAATATTTACGATGTGCTCGATGACCCTTCTTGCGAAATAGTCAACAGCTTGATTGAAAAACTGTTTTCCAATCCCGAACCGGTTGTTAACCTAACAAATCTTAGATTAAAATCAGATACAGAAATAAGAGGAAAAATTCTATTAAATATATATAACGAAGAGCAGGAAAATTATATCTTGTTTTCATTGAAGAAAAGTGAATTAACTGCTCCTTTATCATTGTCTGAAATTACTGTGTGGAATATGGATATTAGGGAGATTATATACGATGTGGAAATCTTGAAAGCAATAGAAGAGGTCAGGCAAAATTTTCCATTTACTCTTATAGGAAAGGAAACATTCAGAAAGAAGATTGATAAATTGGAAGAACCCTTCTGGATTGAAGATATTAAAGGGAACTATTTTATTGCTAATAAAAGTCTTTCAAAACATACTGGGGTTAAAACCCAGCATATGGAAGGCAAAAAGGTGGAAAGTTTCCTCGTTCCTGTTTTGGGCTCTCTATATGATTCTATTAATAATTACATCAAGGATGCCGGCAACTCTATAGTTATTAAAAGAGTTCCATTTATAGGCATGGACAATTCCGGTCTGTATGAAACAATTAAATATCCTTTGTTTGATTCAGAGCATAATTTTATTGCCTCTGTAGGGATTACTCAGAAAATTGCAAAGAAAAAAGAAGAACTTTCATTAATTTTAGAGCCTTTCCCTTTCGCAGCTGCGCATATAAATAAAAATAAAGAGATATGCCTACTGAACTCCTTACTTGTATTATTGTTGAACAAAGATCAGAAAATCTTATTAAATAAAAATTACATGGATGTTTTCCCCGGTGAATTGGCAAAACAATTGAAAGATTTCCAGGAGGGAGATAAGACTGAATCAAAAATATTATTTCAGGGAAAGTTTGAGAGTAATAAGGGAAATTCTGAATCTTTTAATGTATATTTAAGTAAACTTTTTAGTAAGATTAATGAACCTGAAGGGTTCTTAATATTTTTGGAAGAGGATTCCTCAAATTGTGATTTCGAAAATTTAATAAAAAGAAGAGGGACAATGTATGAAATTCTGATTCAGAATAATCCGGAACCAATCTTTATTTACGATACTGAAAATCTAAAATTTCTGGAAGTAAATAATGCGGCTCTGAATCTCTACGGTTACAAGAAGGAAGAATTTCTTCAGATGGATTTTACCGACCTTTATACTCCTGAAGATATCCAGACTTTGTTTGATGCATCCAATGCACCCGATCAGTTCGGAAAATTTAAAGGACCTTACAGGCATAAAACAAAAGACGGTTCGTCTGTTTATGTCGAGATAAGTAAAGTCAAGTTCAAGTTTAATGATAAGGATGCTCATTTTAACATTGTAAGAGACTTGACTCAAAAGTTGGAGATAGAAAAGAAAAACCAGCTTTATAAATCTGCTTTCGACAACTCCCAGAATCTTTTATTTATTACGGATAGTACGGGTTTTATAACTTATGTAAATGAAGTTGTGCTTGATACTCTTAATTACTCTAAATCTGATATCGAGAATAATTCATTCGTTTCTCTAGTTAAGGATGAAGATCGAAACACGATCACAACTTCCATATTTCAAACTCAAATGACAGATCCAATTTCTCTTAATATGCAATTAAAGAGGACAGATGGATCGTTCATATCGGCAGAGCTTACTGCAACCCCTATTCTAAACTATAAGGAAGAAATTGATTCGTTTACTATAATAGGAAGAATCGCACAGCAGACAATAATAAAAGAAGTGATTAAAGAGGTTGAAGTAGAAAAACCGGCTTATGATTCCGGTAAACTTTTTTCTGCAAATTTGCCTAATGAGATTAATGAAGATTTCCTATCCAATATGTTTCACGAAATTCTTACTCCTATTAATGTAATTATAGGGTTTGCGCAGGAATTAACTGACAATGCTCAGAATATAACCCCAGAACAAAAAGAAGCTGCCGACTTTATAAACCAAAACAAGACAACCCTTCTTAATACAATGAACTCTATAATGGAGTATTCGACGATGGGGAAGGATAATTATGAATTCAAACTCCAGAATATAAATATTACTGAGATTATAGATTTTTATCAGAAGGATATAGAAGAATTATCCGGTAATGTAGGGGTTGATTTTGCATACGGGAAGATTTCTTCTTCCTTAAGTTTTGAGTCTGATAAGTCTAAGTTCCAGCATTTAATTTCCCTTCTTTTAAGAGTTATTATTCAATTAACCAAAGAAAAGAAAATATATTTTTCTGCTTATCAGGCAAATCAGGATAATTTTATAATAGCGATAAAGGATAACTATTCTTTTGTATCAGAGTATCTGATTGATAATCTTAAAGAATTATTTACAGATTCTGATGTGGCAAAAGGGAAAGATTTCGGAATATCCAGGTTGACTTTAAAGCTAACCAAGAAGCTGCTTAAATTGTTAAATGGGAAATTTGAAGTTTTAAGTAAAGGAGATAAAGCTGACTATGGATTTATATTCCCGATTAGTTTCTCCGTTATTCCCAAAGAAAAAGAAGAATCTATTCCGCTGATTGATGAAGGGGCAAAACAGATATTTGTTCCAGATGAAATACCGGCATTAAATAAAGACATAGCACAGGTGAAATCTAATCCTAAGTTTACAGAGGGAGGGTTTGAGGAAGTTCCATCATCAAGAATTATATTAAACAAATATACTTTTGATGAATCTGAAATTGAGAAATTGGAACCCCTTAAGTTTGATGAGGATTTAATTAACTTAGAGAATGAGATAAGGGAAGTAAAACCATTTAAACAATCTGAGAAACTTGATCTTTCCAAGCTATCCTGTCTATATCTCGAAGACCAGGTAGATTCTCAGATCCTATTTAAAGTACAGATGAAGGAACTGAAGGTAATTAAATTTGCAGTCAGTTTTGAGGAGGCAATGCCATTACTTGACAATGAACGATTCGATTTTATTGTTATAGATATAAACCTGCAGGGAGAATACAATGGACTGGATGCATTAAAGATTATACGTAAAATGCCTGCATATATGAAAACTCCCATAGTAGCAGTAACTGCATATGTATTACCGGGGGATAAGGAAAAATTTATTACTGCAGGTTTCCGTGATTTCATTTCGAAACCTATATTCAGGGAAAAAATGGTAGATTCGCTTGAAAGAATCTTTTTAACCCAGATATAATGATTTATATTAAATCCCATTTATTGAATTTAACCTGCTACGGTTTCTTCCGTAAAAGATATAAATAAATAATCCTATCATTAGCTACCTGGCAAATCTTATCCATGGCAGTCCAAGCATAAGATAGAGACATGACACAATTCCCAATATAGGGACTAAGGGGATTCTGAAGCTTCTTTCCCTTAACGGGTCTTTTTTCCTCAGTATCAATATACCAATGCACACTAAAATGAAAGCAAACAAGGTACCTATGTTTGTAAGATCGACCATTTCATCTATACTTGTAAACATTGAGGTTATACCAACTACTGCTCCGGTTAAAATAGTTGTTATATATGGTGTCCTGTATTTTGGATGAACTTTGGAAAAGCTTTTAGGTAATAGGCCGTCTCTGGACATTGAAAAGAAAATCCTTGGCTGTCCCATCTGGAATACAAGCAGTACTGCAGTATGTGCTATAACAGAACCGAATACCCCCACAAAGAAATTCCCCCAGGTTTTGATATTGGCATATTGAATACCCAGCGTTAATTTCTGCCTGTGAAGTAGATAAAGTCTTTACCAGGGCGCTATAAGGAATGATTCCCGTAAATACTGCAGCTACTATAATATAGAAGATAGTACAGATTATTAATGAACCTATAATCCCGATAGGGAGATCCCATTTTGGATTTTTTACATCCTCTGCCACCGTAGAGACTGAATCAAATCCTATATAAGCAAAGAAAACAATAGCTGCTCCCGCTTGTATACCTGCCCAACCATTAGGAGCGAAAGGAGTCCAATTGGCAGGTTTAACATAATGAAATCCCACAAATATGAATATTGATAGTACTACAAGCTTGATTAGAACCATTATTGTATTAGTTCGGGCACTTTCCTTAATACCAATCACTAATATTACTGTAATGGCTGCAATTATGCCAAATATGTGAGGAGCACTATCAATTAACCCGGGAATTTTACTGCAGTTCTAAAATCAGTAGATATCCAATCAGGGATAATAATGCCGAAACCTGATATAAATGTTTTGAGATAATTTGCCCAACTTATTGCTGCAATTACAGTTCCAACTGCGTATTCAATAATTAGATCCCATCCAATTATCCAGGCGACTACTTCTCCAAGTGTTGCATAGGAATAAGTATATGCGCTGTCCGATTAAGGGACTATTGAAGCAAATTCAGCGTAGCATAATGCTGTAAATCCGCATGCTATTCCAGTTATTACAAAAGAAACAATGAGGGAAGGGTCTGCTCCCGGACGCATCAGATCACCAGCAACGGCAGTTCCTATAGTGGCAAATATGCCTGCTCCGATAATTGCCCCAATTCCGAGCATTACAACATCGAATGCTCCCAATACACGCTTTAGTTTATCTTTAGAATCCCGCTCTTCTGCAAGAATAGTATCAAGTCTCTTAACCCTGAAAAAGTTTTTTATTTAGGAACATTCCCGGTAATTATAAACTATTAAGGAAAGAATAATAATAGTAATCAGGAATAGCAAGAAGAATCAGGGGGAGTCAGATCTTTGCACGCTTTAATCTGAGGGAATTCGATACAACGCTTACTGAACTTAAAGCCATCGCGGCTGCTGCAAACATTGGATTAAGTAATCCGAGAGCTGCGACAGGGATGCCTATAATATTATAAATAAAAGCCCAGAACAGGTTTTGTTTAATGGTTCTTAGTGTTTTATAAGAGAGGTTTATTGCCTGCGAAATGCCCTCAATATTATTTTTGATAAGGGTTATATCGGCTGTTTCAATGGCAATATCAGTACCGGTTCCGATGGCAATACCCAGGTCTGCCTGCGCAAGAGCAGGGGAATCATTTATTCCATCACCAACCATTGCCACTATCCTTCCTTTGGATTGCAGATCTTTAATAACTTTTGCTTTATCCTCCGGGAGAACATCTGTTATGACATTTTCTATACCGACCTTTTCTGCTATGGATTCTGCAGCAGCTTTATTATCCCCTGTAAGCATGTAAATGCTGAGATGCATATCCTTTAACTTTTTAATTGCACCTGCTGATGTATCGGCGATCGTATCGGAAATATTGTAAATGCCGGCGAGCTTGTTGTCTACTGCAACATATACTGATGAATTAGCTTTTGACTTATTGTCTGTTTCTGCCTCGGTAAGTTGGACAGAATACTGTTCCAGCATTTTTCTGTTGCCAACAATTATGTTCTTATTATCTACTTTACCTGTAAGTCCCAATCCAGGGTATGAATTGAATTCTAAAATATCAGTGGGCTGGATATTGAATTTGCCTGCATAGTCCATAATTGATTTGCTCAACGGATGTTCTGATTTATTTTCAATTGTCGCAGTGTATTTTATGACATCGGCTTGATTGAAACCATTGTAGACCTGCAGATCTGCCACCATAGGTTTTCCAATTGTTATAGTGCCAGTTTTATCAAGTACAACAGTATTTATCCTGAAAGCAGATTCAAGACTGGCGGCATTCTTAATGAGTATTCCATTGGAAGCTCCTAATCCGGTTCCGACCATTATAGCGGTAGGAGTTGCTAATCCCAATGCACATGGACAGGCGATTACCATAACGGCAATAAAATTAAGCATAGCTGCATTGAACGGCACTCCCATTAGTAAATACCAAACAAGGAAAGTAATTAGAGCTATTGATATAACAATGGGGACAAATACCGAAGCAATCTTATCTGCCAGCTTCTGGATTGGAGCCTTTGAACCCTGTGCTTCTTCAACGTATTTTATAATTTGAGCAATTACTGTATTCTTTCCTACCGCAGTTGTTCTGAATGTAATACTACCGTTTAAGTTTATAGTACCCCCAGTAACCTTGTCACCGATAAATTTATCAACCGGGATACTTTCGCCTGAGATCATAGATTCATCTATTGAAGAGCTGCCCTCGGTAATTACTCCATCAACCGGGATCCGCTCTCCGGGACGTACAATTATTATATCTCCTTCAACCACGTTAGCAATCTTTATTTCGGTTTCCTTATTGTTCTTTATTATATGGGCAGTTTTAGGTTGTAGTCCCATTAGTTTTTTTATAGCGGATGTTGTTTTTGATTTTGCTCCTGCTTCAAGCAGGCGTCCCATGAGGATTAAAGTGATTATGACGGCGGCAGTATCAAAGTATATATGTTCATTGGGATTTTTTAAGGATAAGAGGTCGGGGAAAAGAACGGCGATAGTGCTATATACATAAGCGGTGCCCGTACCCACCGCAACAAGAGTATCCATATCTGCGGAAAAATGCTTCAGGAGTTTCCAGGCTGATATAAAGAACCTTCTACCGGGGATGAAGATTATAAGCGTTGTAACCAGGAATAAAATCCTATTAGTATAATCCATTGAAAGAGGAGACCACTTCATATACCAGTTTGTCATGCTTACCATATTTATTATTAATACAGGGATGGTAAGTATTAGGCTGAATATAAAAGAATTTTTAAGTTCTAAATATCTCGTAGAACTATCATTTTCATAAGTTGATTCAGGTATTTCGGCGGAAGTTGATTTGGAAGGGAGTATGATTTTGTATCCGGCATCTTCAACAGCATCAGCGATTGCTTTAAGGTTAGCTTCTGAATTGATAATTGTAAATGTAACCTTCTCAGTAGCAAGGTTTACATTAACATCCTCAACCCCCTCTATTTTCTTAACTGCCTTTTCTACTCTCAATACACAGCTGGCGCAGGTCATTCCTTCGACAGGAAGGGATAATGTTTCCTTATTTTCCATTTTAATTCAGCTTACTACTTTGAACCCGGCTTCTTCAATAGCTTTGACAATAAGGCTCTCCTGTATTTTGGATTCGTCAAATTCGACTTTGGCTTTACCAATCTGAACGTCATCAATCTTTATATTAACAAGTTTGCTTAATTCTTTTCGTACAGCCATTACACAATGACCGCATGACATCCCTTCGATTTTGAATTCCTGTGTTTTCATTAAGATTCCTTTTATTTATTCAATTTAATAAATATAATAATAGCAGTTTTAGCTTTTGCATGTTTACTTCTTTTTCTTCTTCATATCATTTTTCTTTAACTTATCAAATTTCTTCTTAGTAATAGATATTTTCTTTTTATCAGCCTTCTTTGTTATTTTGGCTTTCTTCTTAATAACAGATATTTTCTTTTTATCAGCTTTCTTTGTTTTTTTAGCTTTATTCTTTGCGTCAGAATTTTTCTTTATATCAACTAACCTGCTCTTGATTTTATTCATTGTTATCCGTTTTTTGACAACTCCTGTCTTTATGCCGGTTTCATTGGATTTAGATTTATCCTCAAGCAGTTTCTTTGTATTGTCAAAGTCATAACGTGCTTCATAAGAAGCAACCTTTATACGGCTGTAATAATCGTATAAAGATCTTAATTTATTCGTGATTCTTTTCGCATCTGATTTAGTATGTCGTGGTTTTGAACTTTTCATATTTATCTCCTTTAATGCCTCTATTCCTGCGAATGTAAGCTGCCAGTCAAGATAAGACTCAAAATTTTCTTTATTGCAATACCTTATACCTTCAAATTCGTGAAGACCTATAAAATTAGCAGACTCATAATGCGAAGCGACATTATCCAGGAACTTAACAGCATTTTTATTTTCCTGAATATCATCTTTTATTATAGCCCTGGAAAGGAAAATCTTTTTACCAGTGTCTTCATTATCAACTCCCTTACCTTCTAAAACCTCAAAGAAGATTCTGTCCATCATAAGTTTATCTATCAAATTTCCTGAACCGGGAAGATCATTTATCTCATAGTGTGACAGGTTTCTGAGCACAATGAGTGGAAGCAGGAGACTTCTGTTTATACTCTTTCCATTTTCACCGAAAATAGGTAATGACAAAGCGAATTTATCGAACCATTCCGGTTTAGTATCCAGGGAATCTATTTCTCTTAATGCAGATAAATATAGACGGGAAGTGTTAATATCTGCTTCTACCTGCTTTAGGATCTTCTCATTATTAAAGGGTACATGTTTTATACGATTGAGTTCATTTATAAAGTAGTTAACATCAGCAGAGATGACGGAGAGTATTTCCTTAATCCCGGTTTCGTTCATTTGCTCTTCAGTAAGCAGGGTATCAAACTTATACAGCATATCGGGAGACAAGAGTTTTCTTAAGGATAGATGAACACCTGAAAGGTGAAGTTCATTCTTAGCATTTTCGACCGATGGCACGCCTCTTCCGTTCAGGAAATTATTTATCTGATAATAGGAACCTGAGTAATCATATACCTCCCTGAAATCAAGTAAGGCGTTATACTGATATCCGCCTAAAAGAATATAAAGTCCCGAATCGCAAATATCATTTCCTGATCTTATATATTCCAGGTTTGAGCGGTGGTCCCTGTATATGTAATAAATATTATGATCTCCCCGAATACCCATTGCTTCAGATAATTTTTTGTTAGATATATTACCTGAAGAATTGATCTTATTAGCAGTATAATTTATTGTGCCTTTAGCTTCGGTGTAGGAGTTATTATATATAATTAAAGATCTTTCCCCATCGACATTATTAGAATAAGCGATAACATTATCGTTCATATTTCCGAAATCATCAATCAGGTCATACAATTCGAAATTATATACCTGGCTGAATATATACCGCTTTTTAATGAGGGGAAAAATCTCTGTAACGTGCCTCCATACCAGATGTTCATTAACATACTCATCATAATAAGAGCGCTGGTATTCCATGCCGTATTTTTCCGAGTATCCTTCTATCTGTCCATGTGCGAACATCGGGAGTCCGGGGAGTGTGCACATCAATAGTGCTATTCCGAAATACTTATCACCTCCGCCGAATTGATTGATTGCCGTTTCCTCATCAGGATTGCTCATGAAATTTACATACCGTTTGAGTATTTCAGGATTAAATTCGAGAGTATTCTTTATAAGGAGCTTATATTTATCATTCTCCTCCTTCATCAGCATATGCATGAAAGCGCTATTATAAACGCGGTGCATGCCCAAGGTTCGTACAAAATAGCCTTCCATAAGCCAGAATGCCTCTGCAAGCAGAAGGGTGTTTGGAAGTTCCGAATTTATCCTGTCAACAACTTCGCGCCAGAATTCAACGGGCATAGCCTCATCAAATTCAGTGCGGGTCATTGCATAATCAGATCTTGAAGGAACACCTCCTCCCAGTCCGGGTTGGGGAAACCACAATCTCTGGTAATGTTTCTTAGAGAGAGTCATTGCAGCATCAAAGCGTATGATAGGAGTTTTTCTTGCAACATGCATTATGGTCTGAATCAGGGACTCGCGCACCTCAGGGTTTAGCAGGTTAAGCTGTGCGGTATCGTTCCAGGGCATATTAGTACCATCGTTGCCATGATAAATGTATCTTACATCGCCAGTATAACTATCAACTCTCTGAAAAACTACAGCGGCATCCTGTTTAGAATAATATTTATCTTCAATCCTTACCTGGACTCTATCATCATCAGAAAGATTTGGACTATGGAACTGGTAAGAAGGATAGGGAGTATGATCTGCCTGTATAAAATAATCCGGTTTTTCAACAACCCACTTTGAAAATATACCCGTATGGTTAGGAACCATATCGCTTGCAAGCCGAATTCCTCTTTCCCATGCACGATGTTTAAGATTAAGGAATGCATCCTCTCCACCCAAATCCCAGGCGATGACATAATCAAATAAGGAATAGGCGGACGATGCTGCTTCAGGATTTCCCATAAGTATTTTTATTTTTTTAGAAGCAGTGCTTCTTTCCCAGATGCCTATAAGCCAGAGAGCGGTGAAGTTCCAATCTGCAAGGATGTTAAGCTCTTCATCGGGTATCTGGTCAAGACGCTTAATTTCGCGTTGATATTTTTTTGATAACTGGTGCATCCATACATAAGCGTTCTTTGCGATCATGACAACCTTAGGCATCCAATCAGTATCTGCTGTAAACTGTTCTGTTTCAGCATAATAAAAACGGCTCTCATCGTCAGTTAATTTAAGTCCTGCTGCTAATTTAGCTCTTAACCTTTCGAAATAATCTTTATCGAATTCATAAGAGGGTACAGGGGGTGTTCCTTTTTCACCTCCTCCGTGATGTAAGAATAATTTAGCATCTTCATAGATAAGATCTTTACCGCTGAGTATTCTTTTATAGAATTTATCATAAACAAAGACACCCCATTTATTTAGTATAAATGTGAGCTGATCATCAATGCTGTTTGGAGAAGAAAGGATAGGATGTTTAAGGAATGATAATAAGGGAAGATTGTCTGATCCTATAGGTTTTTCTTTAAGGAAGAAATTTTCAGTTTCATTAAGCAAGATAAGATAGGGAGTTTTCTTTGCCAGACCAGAGTCATCATAAAGTTCCTTAAGCAGAACGGTGGCAGGGTTAATATTTTCTATGGATAATAAAATGATTTCTTCAAGGATTATTTCCTTATTGGATTTGCTGCCTGTGAATCCGTTCAGATAATCCCCAGAGGTCATCTCATTTTTGTATACCTGCATGGATGGGAATTCATTTACAAATTCTAATAATACCTTATCGAGATCATCTTTGAATTTGGATTTAAGGTAGTTCATACTGCGAGAGAAGACACCGGGGTTTATCTTTTCTTCGTAATAGCTGATCATATAATGAAAAATCTCATGGAGGAGACCCAGACCATTTACCTGTCCAGGTGTTACCTGCTGGTCGGCTTTGCCTTCTGATTTTCTGACAGTGTTAATGTTGTCAGAGAGGAGTCGTGCCTGGTAAGGGGTAGTGATAATGATTTTCCCTTCAATGGAAAAGAGGGATTCATCGATATGGTATTTTTTGTGTGAATACCCGGTAATGTGGAAGTCGTATTTTACCATAAGTTGTAGTAGATATCAGGTTAAAAATCAAAGTAAGTAGAAATATAATAATCTTCAATGAAATTTAGGGGGAAATATGTGTGTTATATGAGTACTTTATAAGGGGAGGGGGATAAGGTTATTGTATTTATTGCTGGGAATAATAAGGAAATCCCGTTACAAGAGTAGTTATAACGGGATTTAGGGAATTGATTGGTTTTATTTGTCGTTATTTGAGTAGCATCATCTTCTTAACAGCAGTATAGTTATTTTTAGCGTTTGTCGAAACAGCTTTTATTGAATAGAAGTATATTCCGCTTGCTAAACCAGATGAGTTGAAGTTTAGACTATAATATCCCGGCTGCATAGTTGCCTCATTAACTTCACGAATACACTGACCAATTGAATTGTAGAACTTAATGCTTACCTTACTCTCAAATGGAAGTGTATATTTAATAATAGTTGAAGGGTTAAATGGATTAGGATAGTTTTGGTATAATATATAGTTAGAAGGGATACTGTTTACTTGTATTTCATTTGAAAAAGCAACCAATCCATCAGTATTTATTTGGCACAGCCTATAAGAAATATTACCTGGTTGACTTGAGTTATCTTCAAACGAATACTGTTTGGGTGTATTACTATTGCCACTGCCCTTAATAAACCCGATCTTAATAAATTGCTCATCTGATGCCGTTTTCCTCTCAACATCAAAACCGGCATTTTGCACTTCAGATTTGGTTTCCCACCTTAATAATACATTTCCATTATCCTGTTCGGCGGAGAAGCTTGTAAGTTGAATAGGTAAGGGGTCATCTCCTTTAGTTCCTATGGCAAACTCCGAGAAAGATGAAAATGCTACAGTGCTTACAAGATTTCCATCTATTATTGAGCCACCAATATTAGTCCATACATCGCCCGGGTTCGTTCTCTTTAACCAGACCAGGTGTGCAGGATTATTTACTCCTCTTAATGATGCAACGGGAACTTTAATATATCCGTTATCAAAGCTTATTCCGGGTGCAGAAATTGTCCAATAATATTGACTGACTCCATTTATCCCCTCCGGTAATGTACCTGATTGGGGAGATGCATATTCATAAAATATTGAAGTAATTTGGGCTGCAGTAGAAACAAACATATCGAATAAGATGTTTGTAGCGCCAAAGCTTAAATTATTATTCTGGCCTGTTGAAGGTGTTTGACTGTTACCTATTGGCTGAAGATATAGTTTTGTTACAAATGCATCTGAATTACCACCACCAATAGTTTGATAAGCCCCCACTGTTGTAGGATAATCGGAAGAAGTTGTATATCCTGTTATATACACATTCCCACCAGCATCGACTGCAATTGAATAGCCATAATCATCATTATTACTTCCTATATAAGTAGAGTAGACAAGAGCGCTTCCTGTTGAGTTTAGTTTTGTAACAAAGGCATCAGAATAACCACGACCAGTAATTTGGTAAGCTCCCGGTGTTGTAGGATAATCGGAAGAAGAGGTAGATCCTGTTATATATGCATTCCCACCAGCATCGATAGTTATTGAATTGACATTATCATTAGTGCCCCCTCCTATATAAGTAGAGTAAACAAGAGCGCTTCCTGTAGAGTTTAGTTTAGTTACAAAGTCATTAGAATAACCATTATTAGTAGTCTGATAAACTCCAGGCGTTGTAGGATAATCTGAAGAAAAGGTAGATCCTGTTATATATGCATTCCCATCTGCATCGATTGCAATTGAATAGCCAAAATCATCACCCCCCCCTCCTATATAAGTAGAGTAAACAAGAGCACTTCCTGTTGAGTTTAGTTTTGTTACAAACGCATCATTATTACTACCACCACCATTAGTCTGATAAGCGCCCGATGTTGTAGGATAATTTGTAGATTTTGTATATCCTGTTATATATGCATATCCACTGGCGTCTACTGCTATTGAATTGCCAGAATCGTCATCATTTCCTCCCATATAAGTAGAATAAACCAGGGCAGTTCCTGTTGAGTTTAGTTTTGTTACAAAGGCATCATTACCGGCTAAATAAGTAGAATCATATGCTCCAGGTGTCGTAGGATAATTTGTTGAAGCTGTATATCCTGTTATATATGCATTCCCACCGGCATCGATTGCAATTGAACGACCATAATCATTATTACTTCCCCCAATAAAAGTAGAGTATACCAGGGGATCTATGATTAAATCCTTTTCCTTATCATAACTTGAAGCATTAAGATTAATTGTTCCATCTACATTTAGTACAAACTTGCAGTTAACCTCTGTTTTTATTCCATTATCAGTTTGATAAGAATAAAGTTTCCCGTTTGTAACTTCACCTAGGCTTGTCTTAATAACTATTTCCCCCGCATCATTTGTTCTTACTGATTCCTGACCTTCAAACTTCAATCTTAATTTAGAAAGATCAGCCCCCGGTTTAACTATATAATCATACCTGATTGAATTTCCGTCAAAATAATATTTAACATTTATATTCTTATATATATTATCCTGTTCAACATCTCCATAAAGGGGAACGTAAGATGCCCATTTGCTTTTATCATTTCCTATGAAATAATTATAATAGCTTTTCTGCTTATTATTTCCCTGTTGTACAGATGATGCATTTACGTCTACAAGCTGCATTTTAACTGCATGCCCCTTTATACTTGTATTCTTCTTTTCGAATTCTTCCTTTTTGTGCCGTGTCATTTTCAAAGTTTCAGATTCATTGTAATTCTTTGCAATCCGGAAGTAATCGTAAACGACACCGGAATTAGTTATCCAGGCATTCATACCACCTACTTTAGCAAGATACTTTACTTCGGAAGGCCATTGCCCTTTGTTTTCAATAAAGAAATTTTTATTAGCCCGGTTTAATTGATCCTGGATTTGTTCATTACCCGCAAATATTGGAATAGTGAGAATAAGAAACAGTAACGTAGTTTTCATGGTATGCTTTAAGTCAGTTATTTTTATAAACAGTTAATTAGTTGTTTTTTATAACTATAACCTAATAATTAGGTGAAACTGAATATATAGGGGAAAACCTGAATTGATCTTAAGAATACACTAATAAAGGGGGATAATTTATGTGTTTCAGGAAGTAAGAAAGCCGGATGAGTGATACCCATCCAGCTTTGCAGACATAAATATTATTTCAAGAGGATCATCTTCTTAATTGCCAAGAAATTATTTCCATTGGTTTTATTAACAGCAGTAATCCTATAGAAATATATTCCTGAAGATAGCTTAGATGATCCGAAATCAACAGAGTAATAGCCTGCAGGTTGTTCCTCATTGACAAGCTGACTGATTCTTTCACCGGTTATATTATATACATCTAGAGTGACCCTGGAATCAGATGGAAGACTATAATTTATTTTAGTAGATGGATTAAAAGGATTGGGATAATTTTGTGATAGTGAATAACCATTAACTAAGCTGCTATTATCTGCTCCGATACCAGTTGTATTAACAAGAATGTAGTATAAATTAATGGCGTAACCGGTAAAATAGTAATCATCGTTATTTATATTAATAACAAACTGGTTATCTGTTGGTGCCCATAAAGAACCAGACCACGTTGTATTATTTCCAGTAATTATATTCCCATGTGAATCATAGGTATATATGGTTTGATAAGTATTTGTCCATAGCCCATTTAGCCAGTATTGAATTAATTCATTAACCATATACCCATTTGTATTATAAGTGTATGTGTAAAGTGATCCATTCATCCAGGATCCATTAACCCATCCCTTTAACCAATCTGTAAGCATTTTTCCATTCGCATTGTAGGTGTACGTGTCGATCGTGTAATTTATCCATACCCCATTTAATGAAGTCTGTACGAGAAAACTAAGCATATTTCCATTCGGATCATAAGTATAGGTGGATAGTGTTGCATTATCCCACTGCCCATTCCAAACCTGATAGAAGGAGGTAAGTAAATGTCCATTTACATCATAAGTATAGGCATACTGTTCTAAATTTGTCCAACTACCGGACAACCATTGCTGAAACAAAAAAGTCAGGTGATTCCCGCTGCTGTCATTGGTGTAAATGCTTCGATCATGATTTACCCATTGCCCATTTATCATGTACCAACCTATATTAGTAAGCATACCTCCTTTTGCATCATACGAGCGAAGGCTTTTTATAGAATCTCTCCTAACTCCCTGCAAGTAGTAACTAAACAGATGAGCAAGCATATTACCTTTTGCATCGTAGGTTGAGCTATCAAATGTTGAATTAACCCAATTACCATTGAACCACATCTGCTTCAGATCCATGCTGATATCAGTATTACCAATGTATGTCATGATATCCCGCATATAATTTCCCCATTGGCCATTATACCAAGCTTTTACTAATCTTAAAGTAGTTGCACCCGTCTGGTCATAAGAAGCAGTAACGAGTAAAGTATCAGTCATTGAATAAAGAATTAACGAATCAGGAAGATAGATCTGAGCGTTAGGGGAAGCAGTTTTATTTAGTTTTAAGTTGTGAGCAACAATTCCTTTTTGCGGGAACATGTTTATAGCCGAAAAGAGAATAACTACAAATAGAAGCATTGTTTTCATAGCACACCCTTAGTTTAATATATTTAGTTTTTAATAAAGTGATTATCGTATTAAAGAAATGAAACAGCAGATAAAGTCATTATACTCCAAGTTAGTTTATAAATAAATAAACTTGATTTGGGAATATGCCTTCTTAACGAATAGCGAATAATTTTTACTTAAAATATTCCCGTCTAGACATAGTTACATTCAGCAATAAAAAATTAAATTAAATTCTCATAACTTTCAAGACATGAGATAAAGATAACCTATTTAAAATGAGGTAAATATTACAGCTGAGATGAGTTTATATGGGAATTGGAAGGGGTAAATTGCCATTTAACTACTCAATTTGGGGCTATTTTTCCATTGGATGGTAATTATCTGAGTTTGATCTACGGGTATTCTGAGCCGTATCTGAGTCGCTCATCTCTCGCTCATCTTATACGACTAATATATAGACGGGATATGGAGGTAATAATTACCGATATAGTTAAGAATAAATTTGGTTATGAGATTCCCGCCTTTGCGGGAATGACCAGATTTTCGTGGGAATGACCATACATCGGGACTGACAAGATAATAGCGAGAAGACAATAATGTAGGAGTGTTAATATTATCCGGGGGGCCATTTCATTTTTCTACCACCGAGAAGATGCATGTGCAGGTGAGGGACTTCCTGACCTCCGTTGTCGCCACAATTTATAACGAGACGGAATCCGTTTTTATCTATGCCTTGTTCTTTAGCGATTTGGTTAGCGGCATCAAACAATGCTCCGAGAAGTATGGCATCTTTTTTACCATCTATTTCTGTTGTATATGCAATAGACTGTTTGGGAATAATTAAGATGTGGACAGGAGCCTGGGGATTTATATCCCTGAAAGCCAGAATAGTATCTGATTCAAAGACTATATCAGCCGGGATTTCTTTACGAATTATTTTAGAGAATATTGTTTCAGCCATAGGGTTTACTCCGCTTTATCTATTCCGTATTTTTTCATTTTGTTGTACAAGTGGCTTCTTTGTATGTCGAGCACTTCGGCTGCTTTGCTGACGTTCCAATCGTTTGCCTCAAGTTGTTTTAGTATGAATGCTCTTTCCGCTTTTTCCTTAAACTCCTGGAAGGAATTGTTTATATCGATAATATCTGTAAGATGGTTATGTCCGGTAGAGAATAAGATTTCAATATCCTTGCGAGTAATTTCTCTCTTATCAATTATAATAATTATTCTCTCGACAGAATTTCTTAACTCACGGACATTGCCGCTCCATTCCATTGACTGCATGTACTTCATTGCATCGTCACTTAATTTTATTGGAGGCTTTTTATGCTTGGCGGTGATTTCCTCAATGAAGGTATTTATAAGAATGGGGATATCATCAATTCTTTCACGCAACGGGGGGATCTGGATTGGAATGACATTTATGCGGTGATATAAATCTTCCCTGAAAGTTCCTTTTTCAATTTCATCGAGGAGGTTTTTATTTGTGGCAGAGATTATTCTTACATCAACTTCAATCTTTTTGCCGCCGCCTACGCGTTCTATTTTTCCATCTTCGATAGCCCGTAAGACTTTTGCCTGTGCCTGAAGGCTCATATCGCCAATCTCATCAAGAAAGAGTGTCCCTTTATTTGCAAGTTCAAACCTTCCTATTCTCTGCTGAACAGCGCCGGTAAATGAACCTTTTTCATGTCCGAATAGTTCAGATTCAATTAGTTCATTAGGGATAGCGGCGCAGTTTACTTCGATAAAGGATTTATCCTTACGCATGCTCTGATGATGAATGGCTCTTGCAACAAGCTCTTTGCCGGTTCCGTTATCGCCTGTTATAAGGACACGGGTATCAAGGGGAGCAACCTTTTCAATCAAATCCAGAATATGCCTGATCGGTTTGCTATTACCTAATATCCGATCACTTCCTGAAAGAGACCTTTTGATTTCTTTGTTTTCAAGGATCAGGTTTGATTGATCTACTGCATTACGTACAGAGATTAAGAGTTTATCACGGTCGACGGGTTTTTCAATAAAGTTGAAGGCGCCAAGTTTAGTTGCTTTGATAGCATTCTCAATACTTCCATGAGCAGAAATAATGATTACAGAAAGGTCGGGGTTTGTTTCTTTAACTTTCTTAATAACTTCGAAGCCATTCATTTCGGGCATTTGAATATCAAGGAGCAAAGCGGAGAATTGTCCGTTAGCGATCTTTGCAATACCTTCGGGGGAGCTGGTAGAATAGTCAACCGTGTAGCCCTCATATTCAAGGATCATTTTAATGCTTTCGCAGATCTCTTTTTCATCATCAATAATAATTATGGAGTTCATAAGTTCATTCTAATTTGGTAAAGTGATTTTAGAATCAATACCTGAGACGGCAGTACATTTTTGCGTTTTTTAATGATCTTGCCGAACAGGTTGCCGAGTTGGTTTGCCTGAATATCTCTCGGGTCGACCTGGTTCTGAACCTCAAAAGATTCTTCAAATACTTCTACAAAATAACCAATTAGATCGCCCAAATCAAAGACATTGGAGGAGTATGAGATAAAGGCACTGCCAAAGAAGTGTGCATTTTTATCCTTATCGCCAAAGTTATCATCGGGGGTATCGAAGTAAAGACGGGCAGGCAAGTTGTGGTTCTTTAACTTATAAATCGAGTCTGCTGCGCATATGAGAGGGAAGTTGACCATGAGATGAATAACAGGAAGCTGGATAGGCACATTATTATAGGGGATTGCCGCAAATGTAAGAGATAGGAAAGTTTCGGACAGGTCGCCTTTCAACAGAGCCTTTGCATGGAGATAAATCGAATCGACAGCGTGGAGATCGTTTATTTCATTATATTGTTTAACGGCAAGATATTTTGTGAGACTATCAACGGCATAGAATAAATGTTTCACCTGCGGGGAGACAAGGAAAGGGAATAGTATAATTACAATAACAAATTTCAGATGATGCTGCAGCGGTATAAAGGGGATCAATTTTATTTTCATAAGACTGCATTATTACATCGAGCAGTTTCTTTAGTCATTAGAGATTTAGAATTGTTTTCTAAAATTCTCTAAGATCTCATCGGCAATATGATAGGGGGACAAATTACCAAGCACTACTTTCTCAAGAGATGAGTTTAATGATTTTTCACGAACATCATTCCAAAGTTCGGTTCTGATTTTATCTTCAACAATTTCTTTAATACGAAGGCGTGTCCGGTGTTCGCGTCTTTTTTTCAGGTTCCCCATATTTATTAAATATTCACGGTGGCGGTCAATTTCTGCGGCGGTTTCTTCAATGCCATCATTTTCGGAAGCTATAGTTTGTATGATATTGGGCATCCAGGAAGAAGCATCATGATCGCACATCATCAGTATAGTTTTTATTGCATTAACGGCTTGTTTAGCACCCGGGCGATCGCTTTTATTAAGGACAAAGAAATCAGCAATTTCCATGAGTCCAGCTTTCATAGCCTGCACTGCATCGCCGGATTCAGGGACTAAGACAACAATGGTAGTATCTGCGGCTTGGGCGATATCGAGTTCAGACTGACCGACACCAACTGTTTCAAGTATTACGAAATCATATCCAGCAGCATCTATTATATCGGCGGCATCGATTGCTTTTTTACTAAGACCGCCGAGACTTCCGCGGGTAGCCATGCTTCTGATAAATACGCCTTCATCCTGTCCTATTTCAGACATACGCACACGGTCGCCTAACAATGCGCCACCGGTATAAGGACTGGTAGGATCGACGGCGATTATTCCTACAGTTTTTCCTTTCTTTCTGTAGTATTTGGTAAGTTGGTTTGTGAGGGTGCTTTTGCCAGCACCGGGGGGACCTGTAATTCCAATCCTGTATGCCCGTCCAATATTAGAATAGATTTTCTTTAGGAGTTCCGCAGAATCGGAATTACTGTTTTCAATGATAGTAATACCTCTTGCAATACCTCTTTTATCTTTATTTAATATTTTGCCGGCTAAATCAGAGTTCATTTATCCTATTTAGATTCCATTCTTTCTTTAAAGAAATCTACAGTATGCTTAAGACCAACTTCAAGCTTAGTATTGGGGCGCCAGTTGAACTTATTGAATATTTTATCCGAGGTAATTACGCTTCGCATCTGTTCACCGGCAGCAGGAGGACCATGTTTCTCAACCATACCTTTACCGGTAAGTTTATTCAGGGCATGGAATAATTCATTCACATCGGTTTCTATCCCAGTTCCGATGTTGTAGATGTCGCTTGCCTTATCGTTGATGGTTGTTATATTAGCTTTGACAACATCACCTACGAAGACATAATCTCTTGTCTGCAATCCGGTTCCATTGATTACGGGCTGATCTCCCTTGAGTAATTTTGTTGAGAAGATTGCTACAACGCCTGCTTCACCAAACGGATTTTGTCTTGGACCATAAATGTTGGCATATCTTAATACTGTATAATTGAGATTGTATTGTGCGCGATAGAAGAAGAGATATTTTTCAACAGCGAGTTTGGAGATACCATAGGGGGATAGGGGAGCAACAGGGTGATTTTCATCTGCCGGGAAGTAGTTCTGTTCGCCGTATACTGCTCCTCCTGTGGAAGCGAACATGAATTTTTTAACACCCGTTCTTACACAGTTTTGAAGGAGGTTTATTGTACCAAGTATATTAGTCGTTGCATCAAAAGCAGGATCAGCAACAGAGCGACGGACATCCATCTGTGCGGCATGGTGGTTTACCACATCAAACTTTTCTTTTTCAAACAGAGAGGAGAGGCTTTTATCGCCGATATCAGCTTTAATGAATACCGCTTTAGGGTTAACATTTATTTCAAATCCAGTAGAGAGGTTATCGAGAATGAATACTTTATGTCCATCTGCAATAAAGGCATCTGCAATCTGGGAAGCAATAAATCCGGCACCGCCAGTAATTAATATTTTCAATGTTCAATCCTTATATAAATTAAAATGTTTAATATATTCCATTACGGCATCAGGGACAAGAAAATT
Source organism: Ignavibacteriales bacterium (assembly GCA_003141435.1). Lineage (GTDB taxonomy): Bacteria > Bacteroidota > Ignavibacteria > Ignavibacteriales > Ignavibacteriaceae > Fen-1301. The sequence continues at coordinate 86,046 of PLLW01000011.1, read as the reverse complement.
TATGGGCAGGTTATTCTTGACTCTTTTCCTTATAGCTGTGGCACTGATATCGATTGTGGGGGTTTCTATTATTTCCGAGGCATAGTAGAATTTATCTTTTTCTACGGGCTCATTCTGCACTTTTCTTTTAAGTACAACAAGTTTTATCATCTTTAATATTTCATCAGGATCTTTCCAGGAGCTGAAGTCGAGCAGATTATCATAGCCGATAATGAGTTCGATATCATCATATGTATTTTGCAGAAACTTTAATGTATCGATTGTATAGGAGACCCCTTTCTTTTTAATTTCAAAATCGGAATAATCAAAATAAGAGATTCCTTTGATTGCTAATTTGAGCATTTCAATTCTATGTATGGGGGAAGAGCTTGACCGATCGATCTTGTGAGGAGCAATGAAGCTTGGAATAAAGATGATCTTATCAAGGTTTTTTATTTCTTTAACTGCCACTGCAGTTATCAGGTGACCATAATGGACGGGGTCAAATGTTCCTCCGAATACGCCGACTTTCATTTAAGGAGATCCTTATATTCAATAAACAGTTGTGTGAACTTTTCATGCATATTCTGACTGCAGTATGCAAGGCTTTCCTTCTTTGAAAGCTCTATATACAGGTTTTTGAAATCTTCGATATTTCTAATAACAAGGAAGTTATCAATAACATGAAGGAAGTGCTCATGCTTTGATGTGTAAAGAAGGAAGTTATCGTAATTCAAATTATTCCAGTCAATCTCATTGAACAATTCGTGATTAAAGGTATTGAAGCCAAGGAAAGTGATTCCTCCTGAGGCGGTTTTACCGATGACCACTGCTTCATCATTTATGGATAATAGATTAAATGCTTGCTGTATATCGTTCGCAGTCAAGCATATTGAATTCGAGAATACTAATAGGTTATTCGTATAGTTGTTGAAATACTTACCCGAAAGATTCTTCAACATCAGAGATTTTTTACAGGTATCTCCGAAGAATAAATTTAATCCTTCACGGTTAAATGGTGCAGGAAGAAAATCCTTATCATTATTGTCGAATACATATACAGAATTTATTTTTCCTTCAAATGCGTTAAATATTTCATTATAGTTTTCAGTTAATGCGGAATACAATAAGGAAGAATGTTCCGTATCGAAAGATTCAAACGGAGGGACATATTCCATGTTGAATACAGGATGCAGAGGAAACAAATATATTGAAGAATTCAGTTTATTCATTTTATCCCAGCTAATAATGCCTGAATATAGTTTCTGTAATGAAGGACATCGTTTTCATAATAAATACGGTTATATCCTTTTGTGTTGCGCAACTGCATTTTTCTGAATGCTAGAGTAGTAGCTGCCTGAATATAAACTTTTCGTATCTTTTCATCAATCCAGCCGAAATTATTTCTTTTAGAAGAATTTAGAATCGGGACATGGTTCATAGGAATAATTCCATTATTAGCTTCCTCCAGAAGTTCGTGATAAATAGTGCTTTTATCATTACTTACTGATATTGAAAATACCACAATAAAAATTAAAATAGTAATAAGCATGAAGAGGAATCCCAAAGGCTCAGTTTTTTCGAAGGATATCATTAAGTTCCAGGCAAAATGTATAAATATGGCTGAAGCTAAACCAAGGAAAGGGAAGGTGAGCTTGTAATATATGCTTTTAAATTTAGCATAACCCAGGAAGGCGCCGAGAGTTGCAGTTGAAACGCAATGCATAACAGCAGTAAATAATGTTCTTATAACAACCATCATCATCCATATATTCAAGCTGCCGGTATTGGCGATAAAATATAGGAAATTTTCAGTCATACCAAACCCTAAACCGATAGCTCCCCCGTATACAATTCCATCAGTCATATTGTCGAATTTACGGCTTGAGATAGTAAAAAACAGGAATATTCCCTTTGTAGTTTCTTCAACGAATGGTGCGATTATGATTGTTTCAATCCGGGTTAATGATTCTTTATTATGGACGAATATTGAAACGAAAAACGAGAGGATATAGCTTCCTAATAACGCAAAGAAAACAGCCCCAAGGGCACCCCAAAGGTAATTTCTAATGATAAGGATAAAAGGTTCTCTATTATACTGATCGAACCTCCATATCAGAAGCAGATAAATAAACATGGGAACAAAAGCAGCAACAGCAGATGAGACTATCATTAAAAATATGTTTTATGTGTATATCGAAACAACAAGATAAAACGCGACATTATTTTTCTCTTATCCACCTGATCAATTCTTTAACAGAAGGACGTTTACCATAAGAGAGAATTCCTATTTTGAAGAGTTTTGAGGAAAAGGTAATAGTAAGATAAATTGATACAAGCATTATGAGGACGATAGTTAGAAGTTCGCCCGGCGGTATGGTTTCTATTTTTAATCTTAACATCATTATTGAAGCGGAGGTAAAGGGGATATAAGATAAAACTTTTATCAGGGTAGATCCAGGATTTTGTATAGCGCTGACAGCGAATATTGTAGGCAGGATGAGAATAATGCTGATATAACTTGTCATCTGCTGCGCTTCCTGATCAGTGGATACTATAGATCCTATACCTACAAATATTGAAACATAAAAAACGTATCCCAATATGAAAAATCCGAGCATGGGGAGTACATTGTCAAATACTTCCATCGGGACTAAAGCGGTGCGGGCAGTAACGAGACCCAGGATAAACCATATCAATATTTGAGTAAATCCCAGACCACTTAAGGCGATTACTTTTCCTGCAAGGAGTTCCTTTTTGGAACAGCTTGACACGAGAATTTCTATGAGACGGTTTGACTTTTCCTCAAGCAGGCTGCGCACAAGCATTCCGCCGGTGGATAGGACCATCATCATAAGCAGCATAATGAAAATGAAAGAGGAGAAGAAGAGTGTGAGGAAATCAGCTTTGCTTTCTTTCCCGTTCTCTTCAATTTTTATAGGGCTGATATCCACATATTTTGAGATTGAGCTTATGATAGAGGTGTCTACTCCCGCATTTTCCAATTGTATTTTATTCTTAACCCTATTGAAGACTTCTTCAAATTTACCCAGATCATCAAAGCTGCCGGAACCTTTACTGCGGAAATTGATTTTTATCTTATCGGTGCCGCCATTCAGAATAAGGAGGTATCCCTGGAGTCTATTTTTTATGACATCCAGATCGGCTGATTTCTTAAGTTCATTGAGTTTAACTTTTTTATCAAAGAGATTTATGATTATGTATTTGGGCTGCTCGTCATTTAATTTAATTTTCTCGAGGTTATTTCTTAACTGATTGAAATAAATACCAGAGGTGTCAATTATACCGTATGCTTTGGTGGATTCCTCTTCGTGCCTATTGAACCAAGTTGGGGCTAAGGTAAAAAGCAATAAGATAGCGGGAGTGACAAACATTGAAATGATAAAGGTTTTGGTCCTGATCTTTTCGATATATTCCCATTTTGCGATGATAAGAGTTTTTTTCATTGGCTGTTTCTTATAACATCAATAAATATCTTATCGAGAGCCGGTTCAACTACAGAGAAATGTGTAAGGCTAAGTCGGTTCATAATATCCTTAAGGAAATCTTTCGGGTGGATATCATCTTTAAGAGTGACTTCAAGAGAAGAAGATATATTACTAGTTTCTGAGAGGGAATTAGATTTTTCAATACGGATAACAGAGGGGAGAGTGCTAATAAATGAGCCATCTCCCTCAAATATAATTCTGACAGTATTAGTCCCGAATCTTTTTTTAATATCAATCATACTTCCGCTGCAGACTTCCTTTCCTTTATTGATAAGGAAAATATCGGAGCAAAGTTTTTCCGCTGTATCCATCTGGTGAGTGGATAGGATAATAGTCTTTCCCAATCCGGACAAAGAAATAATAATTTCTCTAATAAGCTGCTGGTTTATCGGATCAAAGCCGGCGAATGGTTCATCAAGAACTATAAGTCTGGGGTTATGTATGATTGTGGTAATAAACTGAACCTTCTGCTGGTTGCCTTTGGACAATTCCTCAATTTTCTTGTGCCGATATTGGGAGATATCAAGTTTTTTTAGCCAATAGTCCGCTTTAGATAGAGCGGTTTTTTTATCCATGTTTTTCAGGCGGGCGAAGTAGAGGATGACATCTATGGCTTTACTTTTTTTATAGAGACCTCTTTCCTCGGGGAGATAGCCTATTATGTTGAAGAACTGGTCATTTATCGGTTCGCCATCAAATAGTATTCTTCCGGAAGTCGGTTTAATAATATTAAGGATAGTACGGATTGTGGTAGTTTTACCTGCACCGTTTGGACCGAGAAGACCGAAAATCCTGCCCGGTTCAACTCTGAAGGAGACATTATTAACAGCGGTTATGTCTTTATAATCTTTAGTAAGGTTTTCGGCAACGAGCATAAAGTCCGATAAATAATTTCTTCAAACATACACCATTTGGCTGATTTACTCAAATTTGGAGGTAAGGAAAAAGCCTATACAATGATTAGGTGGATTTTTAGAAGTGCGAATTTGTACTATGGTATAGGGATGATGTTTATCTATTTTATGATAAAGCCTCCGGTATTTAACCAGAGGCTTTTGAAAGGATATTTATAAAGGCTATTTCATTAGGATCATTTTTTTAGTGCTTCGGAAGGACTGCTTTCCATTGAGAGAGGAAGCCTGGATAGTATAGAAATAGACACCGCTTGAAAGTCCTTGTGCATTGAATTGAACCTGATGAGAACCAGCCTGAGTGAATCCATTTGTTAATGTTCTAACTTCATTACCAAGCACATTAAATATTTTAAGAGTTACGAAAGCATCGGAAGGGAGCTGATATGAAATAGATGTAGATGGATTAAAGGGATTAGGATAATTCTGAGATAAACTAAATGCTGTAGGGATATTTGAATTATCCTTATTAACGCCGGTTGTTGAAATATTCATTACTACATTAGTCTGACCGGGATGAGCGGTTACATGGGCACTACTATAATTGTTGGGGATATTATAAGCACTCAGATCATAGTTATAAATTTTATTGCTTACACGAAATGTAAAATATCCATTTAAATCAGAAGTAGTACCTATACCCGCAGAGTCAGTATTCATGCCATATAGAGAGACATTAAAATTTGGTGAATTCCCATCAACTGTTATTCTTCCACTAATTGAAGAATTGATTTTGAATATACATAAATTATGAGTTATAATATTACCAGAACTTATTGAGGGGATTTGATAGAATGCCTGAATATATGAGTTATCATCTTGATTACCAGCATAAAGACTTAGATATGTCAGGGGTAATTCAGAAGCCAATAAACCTATCTGGAAAGCCCCGATGGTATCTGACTGCACATACCGGTTTAAATTTCCATTATTTCCATTGACACCAGCTGTAATATTTATTAAAGGATTGCCATTTTCGTCTTTTACCGTTCCCTTTACAGATGCGGAAGAAGCAGTTACAGTAAAATTATTACCTGTGTATGTAGAAGTATTTGGATTTAAATTTATAGAATATTGATCCGGAGAAACTATTGCTGAGCCGAAAATAATATTATTGTTTGTTCTCAAATTCCAGGGATTACCTGAGGTATCTGAACTCATTTGAATGGAAAAGTGGCCATAATTATCAGTAAGAGCGTTCCAAAATGTACCACCTTGTTGACTATTATTTTGAAGAGAGAGCATAATATTTTTATTACTCATACCAGTAGGAACAGTAACTGTTCCCGAGATAGTAAATGCAGGGGAGACTAAATTAGTTACCTTTCCCGCAATATATTTGTAATTGTTATGATTTTTGAAAACCATAATGTAATGAGCAGGCGCTAACCCTAGTGGCTGCTGCATGATTACGTGTCCATCTACTAAACCATCTCCGTCCGGGGGACCATTTTGACCATGAGTATCACCATCTATCTGGACAAAATAAGTCCACAATACATCGACAGTAGGATTGAGGACGCCATTCGAGTCTGCATCCACCCAAATTTCCATAAGAGTAGAGTCACCCAGATTAGGCACATCGTAAGCCCAGCTTAGTTGACCGCCAGAAACCATAGTGAAATTTGAAGTTTGTCCATTAACTGTAACATTTGTTACCTGACTGTATGCAGTTACAGAAAGAAAAAGGAGGAGGGTTAAAAGAAGTGACAAGTTTTTCATACGATTACCTCATTTGTATAATAACATAGAATATACTTTGCAATTAAACGTACGACCACAAAAGGATATGGGCGAAGTTGTTATTCAACATATACGAAATTTATATAAAATTATGACTAATAATGCAACTAAATGCAGGGGTAAATAAATGTCATAAGTATTATTCATTCGCCGGACATTACCTCCGAATTGTGAATTGGGGAACCGGATTCGTCTATGGTAATTAAGGTGATATATATCTTTTTTATGGAGAAATCGAGTATGTACCATTTGGTAAGGGGTTTAGCTTCAATATTTATTTCTACGAGTGAAGTTAAATCGAGATCAACCGGTGTAGAATTGATAGCCATGAAACCGAATTCGTAAGTAGAGCCGGGGTTATCATTTTTGAGTATAACAATTCCTGTGGCGATTATCTTTTTTTCAATGGCAGGATTTAATCCAATTTTTACCCCAAGGGGAGGGAGGGTTAATTTACCTTTATCATTCTCTCCTAATTCAATGGTAGAGTTAATTATCTTAAATCCAACGGAGGGGACGAGGGTAACAATTCCGGAAAGATCGGTGTTTTTTATAGAGCGGTAATTCCTTGCCCAAATTTGCTGGTAGGTATATCCTTTGGGTGCATCGATGAGGGACCAAATTTTCTTAAGGATTTCAATTTTATAGATTACACTGGATAGTTTGCCAATAAACTTTCCCTGGCTTTTTTTGAAGAGTGTAACGGGATCTTTGCCGGTGTTGAATTTACCGGGTTTACTTGCATCCAAATGGTTCGGTAATGTTGAAAATATCTGGGGAATACACAGGACGGAGAAGAATAAGAATATTACTGCTAAAGATTATCTTAATTGGCAAACTAAATTAACGACACAGAATCTTAATGCTCCATATTTAGTTTTATATAATTCATCTGGTAAAGATGCAAACTCAGTTGTAGTTAAAAGAAATGAGATAGGATTGGAATTCTTTGCTGATTATAAGACTTATGTATTGCACTTTCAGAATATTCAAGAAGCTTATTATTTATCAGCAATTCTAAATTCTTCTATTCCAAATGAAAGTATGAAAGAATTTCAATCAAGAGGTTTATTCGGAGCCAGGGATGTTTCAAAGAAGATTCTTGATATCTATTATCCCAAGTTTGATGGAAATGATCCTGTGCATGTAAAGTTAGCAGAGCTAAGTAAGTCGGCACATGAAAAGGCGAGTGGTTTTATAAAGGATAATCCTCCCAAACAAGAGCTTTCGGCAATTCATCTTGGAAGGATGAGGACTTCGCTGAAGAAACATCTTGTTAAGGAACTAGGGGAGATTGATAAGATTGTTAAAGGGGTGATTGGGAAGTAGTAGGTTGAAGTTTTGGAATTTGCTATTATCATAATTATGATATAATATTGATATTGAAAATAAGGAATATAAATATGCCAATAATAAAACCTATTTCTGATTTAAGAAATAAATCGAATGAAATATCAAATATTGCCAATGAATCTAATGAGCCAATCTTTATTACAAAGAATGGTGAAGGCGATTTAGTTGTAATGTCGATGAATTATTATTCAAGGATGCAGCTAAAGATAGATTTGCTGTCTAAATTATCTGTTTCACAGAAACAAAAGGCAGCAGGGGATAAAGGAAAGGACATTACACAGATAATGAAAAAGATCAGGACTATTATTAGTGAACAAAAATAATTATCGTGTCCGGTTTCTGAGTATTGCTGAGGAGGATTTAACTGAAATAATTACTTTTATTGCTACTGATAATGTAAAAGCCGCTGAAGACTTAGCCAACAAGATTGAAAAGAACCTGAAATTGGTTTCTTTGAATCCCCAATTGGGGAAAATTCCAGGGGATTCTGATCTTAAATCGCTTGGCTACAGATATTTAATTATAGGAAATTATCTCATATTTTATACTATAGAAAAAAGAACAATTTTAATTCACCGAATACTTCACGGTGCAAGGAATTATAAATTACTACTTGTCGATCAATAATATAGCAATAATTTAGATATAGAGGGGTTATCATTTAGCCACCGGTGATTACTTCGGAATAGTGGATGGGGGAGCCGGATTCGTCTAAGGTTATGAGTGTGATATAGGATTTTCTTATTGAAAAATAACTTATTACCGAAGGAGTAACGGGGAGTGTATCGAAATTTATATTTATAGAATCGGTTAAATTGAAATCAACCGGTTTAGAGCTGATAGCCAGGAAACCAAAATCTGTTTCAGAGCCGTACATATTATTTTTTAGTATGACCACACCTGTTGCTATCATCTTTTTTTCTATAGACAAATTTATTCCAATTTTATCGCCAAGGGGAGAGGCAGTTAAAATGCCTTTTTCATTTTCTCCCAATTCGATTGTTTGGTTGATAGTCTTAAATCCAGAAGAGGGGATGAGGGTAACAATTCCGGAAAGATCGTTGTTCTTAATAGAGCGGTAATTCCTTGCCCAAATTTGCTGGTAGGTATATCCTTTGGGTGCATCGATGAGGGACCAAATTTTCTTAAGGATTTCAATTTTATAGATTACACTGGATAGTTTGCCAATAAACTTTCCCTGGCTTCTTTTTGAAGAGTGTAACGGGATCTTTGCCGGTGTTGAATTTACCGGGTTTACTGGCGACATAAGGTTTGCCATTTCTGTATTTGATTTTTATGTCTGCAATGCCGCCCTGAATCTGACCGAGAACTTGTTTTCTGAGATGTGCCATAGTTTTGTTCTCCTAGTTTCTGAATTGGGTTTAACAATTAAGAATTGGTTTAAAACCATAAATCCCTTAAACCAATGCACTTAGGGGAGGAAATAAATAAAATTGGGGATTAAATGCAAGGGGAAAAAGAGCATTTTTCTTATTTTTGGAAGATATTTTACACAGCCTTGTAACAGCCAAGTTGCATCTACGGGTATTCTATGGGTATTCTACGGGTATTGAGAGTTATATACGATAGGGGGAAAAGTCAGGGTATTATAGCAGGGAATAAGGAAAAGTGTTGATGGCGGGAAGTAATTTAGGCAATCCAACCTAAAGCAATTGATAGGGGAGAGAATTATACGGATATTTGCCCTCAGCATTTTTAGAGAATATGGAAAAAGTAACCCCGGTTATATTAACTGCAAAAGAGCTCGAAGTTCATTATGGCGAACAGGTTATCCTTGATAAAGCTTCCCTTTCAGTTCATGAGGGGGACAGGATTGGATTGGTGGGAAGAAACGGTGCAGGTAAATCTACATTCCTGAAAATTATATCCGGAATACTGCCTCCAGACTCAGGCGAAGTTGCCAAAAGGAAAGATCTTGTTATCAGCTTTCTTTCCCAAGAATTTACCCTGATGGAAGGGAAAACAGTTTACGAGAATGTTCTTGACGGGGCGAAAGAGATATTCGCCTTGTTGAAAGAATATGAAATGCTATCCTTTGATCATCCGCAAAGACATATCCTTGAAGAGAAAATTTTGCATGCAGAAGGGTGGGAACTTGAAAGAAAAATCGAGATTCTGCTTAGTTCACTTCATGCTCCTCCTGTAGATAGAATTGTTGGAACACTATCGGGAGGAGAGAAAAGAAGAACAGCTTTATGCCGTGCACTTATTTCACACCCCGAACTTTTAATCCTTGATGAACCGACAAACCATCTTGATACTAATTCAATTGAATGGATTGAAAATTTTCTAGCCGATTACAAAGGTACTTGCATTTTTGTTACACACGACCGCTATTTTCTCGACCGGATCGCTACCCGTATTGTTGAGTTGGCAAATGGCACTTTTTATTCTCATACCGGTAATTATACGGATTACCTTATAAATAAATCACAGCGTCAGGCAATAAAAGAAACCGAGGAACAGAAAAGACAGAATTTCTTAAGAAGGGAGCTCCAATGGATCATCAAAGGACCACGTGCACGAAGAACTAAAGCTAAATTTCGGATTGATAATTTTAATGAGGTACTATCTGAACAGAAGAATGAAGTTGAACTTGATGTCGATTTGATTATTCCTCCCGCAGATCTTCTTGGGAAGAAGGTGCTTGATCTTATTAATGTTGGAACTGAATTAGGGGGAAAAACTTTATTTAAGGATTTTAATTTCGAATTTTTAGGGGGGCGGAAATTAGGTATTATTGGGAATAATGGCGTAGGGAAAACAACTCTCCTAAGGATACTAATTGGTGAAATTCCCCCCAAATGGGGAAAGATTGATACAGGAGAAAAAACTGAGTTTAATTATATCGACCAGGCAAGGCTATTATTAAATGATGAAGATACTGTAATTGAAGCTATTGGAGAGGGGAATGAGACAATCAAATTCGGTAAACACCAGATGAAGATATGGACCTACCTAAGGCGTTTTCTTTTTACGGATGACCGCCTGAACACAATGGTTGGAAGATTATCAGGCGGAGAAAGAAGCAGGCTTACACTTGCCAAAATATTAAAGAATGGAGGCAACTTCCTTCTGCTTGATGAACCGACAAATGATCTCGATCTTCCTACACTTAGAATTCTTGAGGAAGCACTTATGGCGTTTAAGGGATGCGTAGTTATTGTTAGCCATGATCGGTATTTTCTGAACCGGATTTGTAATGGTATATTAGCTTTTGAAGGAGATGGAAAGCTCCATTTTAGTGAAGGCAATTATGACTATTATATAGAGAAGAGGAATTTAAGATTTAAGGATCAGTCTGTTCCGGAAAAAAAAGAAAGGAAGGCAGATACAAGGATGAAGGTTAAAGCAAAGAAACTTTCCTGGAAGGAAAAGAAGGAGCTTGACTCAATTGAAGGGGAAATATTGGAAGCCGAAAAAGAAGTTGATAGGATAGAAAAAATATATTTGTTACCCGATTTCTATAAAATATATGCCCTTCAAGTAAATCAAATCAACCTAGAATTGGAATCAGCCAAGGAAAAGGTTAAATATCTTTATGATAGGTGGGGTATACTTGAGCAAATATCGCATGAATCTTCAGCGTGAACAGTTAAGGCATTTATTCCACATTAATCAATTAAACGCTTTTTTGTTTTTCATAATCCATATGATAGATAAACCTCGGGAAATCGCGCGGAAGTTTGATAATCTTATAGACCAATACACCGGTGGATAGTCTGTCATACCAAGAAGATAATGGCCACCCGAAATGAACGTGAATTTTAATATCCTCCGGAACTTCATAATCAATGATCGCAAGAAGCGCCTGTATCATCCCGAACATTTCAGCCCGCTGAGGAACCTGTATCCAGAAATGGTTCGGTCCTAATTTCTCAGGTGTTTCCACTCTTGGTTTAAAGAAGCTTACAAAGATATTATTCTTGTTAAACAGTTCTTCTTTTGATTCACGGAATCGTTTAAATATGAGATGGACTTCCTTGGTATCCAGCTCGATTAGAGAGAAAATAATGTCCATAGGATTATCACTGAGTTTCTTAACTGCAATCTCCGGAGACCTTTTCCTTGCAATTCTTAATCCTCCGATAACGAACACGGCTCCTAGTATAAACCATAATAGAGTTCCATATGGTCTTCGAATAATTATATAAATGAATGTACTTAGTAAAATTGCAAATAGAATAGCTGTCCCGCCTCGTGAAGTGTGATAAGTAATTTCTTTGGTTCCCTTCGAATATCTATAAACAAGAATCGAGAAAATATTAATACAAAAACTTGCAACAAGTCCTACTGCATACATTTCAGCAAGTACTGCCTGGCTGCCGCTTGTTATGGTTAATATAATGGAATAAAAAAGGGCATTTAGGATATGAATCCTGTAATAGGATTGTTTATTGTTTAACTTTATCAGCCAATGGAATCCATATTTTTCAACTACCTTTTCGATCAATTCGGAGGAAGCAACCATAGCTGTATTCACTGCCATGATCAGCGTTACGCTGGCAAGTATAGCTACTGCTACACCGAAAAGTGGACCCATTATACCTTTTGCAAATTGTGGTATCAGATCTGTTTCATGCCCATTAATATCTACTTTGGATGATAAGGCAAGCATTGCTATGATAGGAGTGACAATTCCTACAGTTACTGCAAGAAAAATATATGATTTCCTCGTTTCCTGCCATGACTTTGTTAATGAAGCAGTCTGCAGAACTGATTCCACTCCGGAATAAGCCAGAATACAACTTCCGATTCCAATTATAATATTCGAATATGCTCCGAAAATTGAATGCGTGGATACGTCCCGCCAGAATTCAGTTGCACTCTCTCCAATTCTTGTAAATGCATGAGCATCAAAATTTATTATTCCGCCTGTTATAAGGTTTACTAGTATAAATGCAGCAAATAAAAAGATATAAAAAGTAAAACGGGCATTCTCTTTAATTCCTAAAATATTTAGTCCTGCAATTCCCCAAACAACGACGAAATTAATAAAGAACTTAAATGCACTCCCCATAGTGAGGAAAGAAGTTCCGTTTTGTACAGCACTAACGGTTGAGATTGTTGCTGTAAGTACATAATCGACAAGAATTGATGAAATTGCTATAAATGAAACGCTCGGTCCTAAAACAAGATATGAAAAAGAATAGACCCCGCCCCCTTTTATGTTGTTTGCTTCCAATATTTCGGATATTTCCACCATCCTGGTTGAAAGAAATCGGATCAGTAAAGATGTTAAAGCAATATACATTATTGCTTTAATACCAATGAATCTGTAAGCTTCAAAAGGTGCGTAAAATATTGAGGTCATCTCATCCATAAGTGTGATGATGCCTACAGCTAACCAAGTCAGCCACCATCTGCCCCCTTCAAGGAAACTAAGGTAGTTTTTTTTCCTCATTAGAAGAAAGAAGACTAGAAATAATCCCGCATTAACTATTATATAAAAAACGGATGACATTTATTAATAATATTATTCATAATAAGTAGGGAAAATAATATCTTTATAACTTAAAATCATATTATTTTAATTTGAAATCTCAGCATGATCCTTCTTTTATATTAAAACATGTCTTCCACGATTTCCAATGGGAATCGAAGGTAGATAAGATTCTATTAACATTTGATGATGGTCCGGTCTGTGGCAATACTGAAATTATATTAAAGAAACTAAACGATTTTAAGATTAGGGCGGTATTTTTTTGTNNTTGTGTGGGTAATAATATCCTGAAGAATTTTTCACTTGCATCTGAAATATTAAACGAAGGACATATTATTGGGAATCACACATTCAATCATTCTAAATTGAATATACCGGGATTTGATGATTTTGCCGAGATAGATCGTTTTAATGAGTTTGCAAAAGATAAACTGGGGTACGCAATAAAATATTTTCGTCCTCCTCATGGCAGGTTTAATCTTTCTACCGGGAAATTACTGAAGCACAAAAAATTGACTAATATAATGTGGTCATTACTTACATATGATTTTAAGGGGGATTTCTCATTGGTGAAATATTCTGTTGTCAAGTACCTTAAAAAGAATTCTATAATCGTTTTGCACGACAGCTTTAAGTCAAAGGATATTATTTTGGATTCAATTTCCTTTATAGCAGACGAAGTTTCTGAGAAAGGATTCAGATTTGGAGAACCGGTTGAATGCCTGAAATGATATTCCTTGTCGCATTATCACTTTACTTTTCTGTAATTATTCTTTTTACGATTGGTTTACGTAAAAAATATTCCTGTATAAATTATGAGGACCTGCCGCATGCAACTGTCATAGTTGCCGCAAGAAACGAGGGGGAAAATATATACGATTGCCTGGTTTCTCTGAATAATCTTACCTATCCCAATGGAAAACTTGAAATAATATTGGTTGACGATTTCTCTGAAGACAGGACAGGTAAAATCATAGATGAGTTTATTAAAGATAAACCGCTATTTAAGAAAATTACACCGGATAAAATTTCTTCATTAAAAGGGAAAGTCAATGCTGTTGCATCTGCAATAAAAATAGCCTCAGGGGAAATTATCCTTTTAACTGATGCTGATTGTAGTGTAACCAATACTTGGGCTGTTACCTTGGCTTCATATTATAAGAAGGATGTTGGAGTTGTAAATGGGTTTACTGTAATAAATAATGTTGATATATTTTCAGCAATGCAGGGGATCGATCTTGTTTTCCTTCTCTCAGCTGCCTCGGGTACAATAAATCTAAATTATCCGATTAGTAGTATTGGAAATAATATGTCCTTTAGAAAAGAAGCATATCTGGAAATTGGTGGATATGAAAATTTGCCCTTCAGTGTTACTGAAGATTTTATGCTTCTGCATGGAATATCAGGTTTAACAAAATATAAGATCATTTACCCCTTGTCAAAGGAATCTGTTGTCATTTCAAAACCTTGTGCCGGTTTGAAAGAATTATTTAGTCAGAAAAAAAGATGGGGTATGGGAGGACTAATTGCCCCGGCAGGTGGTTTTTTGATAATGGGGATAGCTTTTATTTCTAACCTCCTGGTGTTATTAACTCCTTTATTTTGCTCTCCTGTATGGCTATATTTGGCGGTCTTTAAAATAATAATCGACTATTTATTCCTATATCCGGTATACACAGTTTTGGGTATTAAGAAGCAGCTTAAATATTATGTATTCTTTCAGGTTTATTTTATCCTTTATACTACAATATTACCTTTAATACTTGTCTTTAGCAGGAAAATAAGTTGGAAGGGGAGAAATTGCTAATGCTCCTTTTGTGTAATTATTATGTGACGTATCGATGCAATGCCTATTGTGAATTTTGCCATTTTGGTATTCATGATAATTTTGACTCTACTCCATATGCCAGGCTTGAAGATTATAAATCAAATGTTAAACAGCTTGCAAAGCTTGGAGTTAGGTTTATTGATCTCACAGGAGGCGAACCCTTACTCCATAAAGATATTCACATTATGGCAGAGTTTGCCAGGGATTTGAAAATGCAGACCAGCATTACAACGAATGGTCTGTTATATCCTAAATTTGCTGATAAACTTGCAGGTAAAATTAACCTGCTTCACTTTTCATTGGATTCCCCCGATGAGGAAGAACATAACAGGATAAGAAAAGTCGATTGTTATAAAACGGTACTAAAAAGTCTGGAGATCGCTAAATCATTGGGAGAATTTCCTGATATTCTGTTTACAGCGACTAATAGTACTTATAAAAAACTCCCTCAGATGCACGAAATAGCGGCAAGTTATGATCTTGTACTGTTAGTTAATCCTGTATTTTCCTATTGGGGAAATCCTGGACTCAGTAATGAGGCTGTCGATTTTGTGGATAATTATTGTGATGGTAAAATGGATATATATTTGAATAAAGGATTTATGAAGCTCAGACGAAATGGCGGAAATGATATAAACCGTCCTCTTTGTAAAGCCGTATCAAGAGTTGTAGTAATCTCACCAATGAATGAAATTATTCTTCCTTGCTACCATTTTGCAGATGATAAAATATTAATTGATAAACCAATAAAAGAGATAAGGGAATCAGAAAAACTAAAATTCTTTCAGAAAATGGAAGGAAGGTTTGATTTTTGCCAAGGGTGTACTGTAAATTGTTACTTTGAACCTTCTTTTGCATTCCCTACAAGCTATTATGCATTCACTAGCCTTACTTCAAAATTTAAGTATGGCTTTAATAAACTTGTTAAACAAAAGATCAAGAAAAGATTTGTTTCAAAAAAGGAAATACACTAATGCGTTCTTTCTCTATGCTTTTACTTACACTCATCATGTCATGCATTACTATGGCTCAGGTTAAGGAGGAATGGTTTCCTTCGGGGTTGAACATTAAACCTTTTGAAGCAAATATGCTTGAACCAAAAACCGGCTTCTCGTTTATGTCGGAGAACCGGCTAAGACTCGATATTTCAACTTCACAGGATTTTTATAAAAAAGAAGACGGGAATGCTTCTTTATCTTTCGGCGGGGATCTTTTCACCTTTACTAGGTTAAGATCTGAAAGTGATTTCCATTTCCCGGTTGAGGCAATCGATTATTTATTTGGATTTAATACAGGATATAAAGTGGTGAACCAAGTCGATGAATATGGTTTTAGATTAAGATTGAGTCATGTCAGTGCTCATTTTGTTGATGGGAAATATGATTTGCAAATTAAGAATTGGAGTGATGGGGATAGCCCCAGGGTTTATAGTCGGGAATTCATTGAACTTTTTCCATTCTATAAGTATAAAGGATTTAGAATATATGGTGGTATAACTTATTTATTCCATGTTACTCCTAAAAATATCGGAAAAGAAATCTATCAGCTTGGTTTTGATTATTATATGAACTGGTTAAATGCAGGTATCTTTGTTCCTTACATTGCTTATGATTTTAAATTAAATAAAATTGATTCCTTCATTGGTAATAATATTTTTACTGGTGGATTAAAATTTGGCAAAGCTTTTGGGAAAGGAATTAGTCTCTCTTATTCCTATTTTGCCGGCATGAGTGTTCAAGGCGAATACTTTGACAGGAAGGAAACCTATTCGGCAATAGGAATAAATCTGGATTTTTAATATGGCGGAATTACTCGATGATCAGGAATATCAACCCCAAATTGTCCATAAAAAGAAAAAGGATAATTATTTTCTTCATATAGGGCTCCTGGTTGCTACTATTATCACTACTATATTTGCCGGCGTGCAGTGGACTACAGGAATAATGACCGGTCCTTATGAGTTTTCAATGATGAAAAGTGGACTCCTTTATTCTGCCGCTATTATTTTCATAATTTCATGTCATGAATTCGGACATTATTTTGCAGCACGGTACCATAAGGTAGATGCAACGCTTCCTTTTTATATTCCGTTTCCTCCGATTCCGTTATTCTTGAATTTCGGTACCATGGGAGCAGTAATAAAAACCCGTTCTCCTGTTACTTCAAAAAAAGTAATGTTTGATATTGGAATAGCTGGTCCTCTTGCAGGGTTCGTTGCATGCCTGATCGTTCTTATTATTGGTTTTCTTACTGTACCCGGAGTAGAATATCTGCTGGCTATTCACCCTGGATATTTTTCACCTGATTTTGGAAAGGGAGGAATTGAGCTCTTTTTTGGGAATACCATTCTGTTCTCATTCTTAAAGTTTATTTTTATTTCGAAAACACAGTTCTTTCCCCCGATGTCTGAAATATACCATTATCCTCTTTTATGCGTAGGGTGGTTTGGAATGTTTATTACTGCAATGAATATGATTCCGGTTGGTCAGCTGGATGGGGGTCATATTAGCTATACTATGTTCGGTGAGGAAAAAAGTCATAAAATTGCACTTGTAGCTTTTGCTTTATTATTGATTTCCGGTTTCCTCTTCGTAATTCAATATTCTTTGATTTTATTGGGTGTAGATCCTTTGAGCATTCCTCATTTTTTGGAATTAGGGTGGCTCGGTTGGTTATTCTGGGCAATGATATTATACTTTGTCATTAAGCTGAAACACCCTCCGATTTATGATGATCAAAAATTAAACCCTTTCAGAATGTCTTTAGGTTATCTAAGTTATGTTATCTTAATTATTTCTTTTTCTCCCGTACCTTTTTATGGAACGGGCATTTAATTTTACCTTGTGAAACTAAGGCTATCAATAAATATTTAATACATGAAAATATATCTGATCTTCCTAATCCCTTTATTTCTATGGGGATGCAGCAATAAAAATAATGAAGTGATAGACAATGGAATTACAAGTTATCAGGTTATAAATGTGAGTTCTTTTCCTGATTTTCTTTTTGTCCCCGGAGATTCATCAATCGTGGCAAGCGTAACTTTCAATTCATCCGCAGGGATCAAATCTGTTTTTGCCAATATAATTGATCCGGATGAAAATATCCTCAATTCTTCCCCGGTCCAATTATATGATGATGGAAATGGTCCTCTCCATGGCGATATAACCAAAGGTGATAACACTTTTTCGAATAAATATCCTTTTAGCCAATCTTACTTTAATGGAAAATATACTATCCAATATTATCTTGTAAACAGTGATGATAATGCAGTCCTGGTTGCAGAACATAATTTCATTTATGACAATAATATTGCTGATATAGCTCCTGTAGTTTCCAATTTAGTAGCTCCTGATACAGTTAGCCAGTTGGACACAAGTATTGTACCAATAAATGTTTCTATAGCTGTATTTGATTCTAATGGAGCGGGAGATATTCAAACGGTCTATTTTAATTCTTTTCTGCCGGACGGAACTCCTTCTCAGCAGAATCCGATAATTATGTTCGATGATGGTGATCCTAATCATGGTGATGCAATAGCAGGTGACGGAATTTATTCTACGATTGTAAAACTTCCATCTAAACAAAGTAACCCTCCTGTTCCCCTTGGAACATTTCGTTGGGAATTTCAGGCAAAGGATAGAGAAAAAAAGACAAGTAACATAATCATACATAATATCGTAATTAAATGATAAAATATTTTTTAATTATTCTTCTGTTATCAATTGATATCGCTGTTGCACAGCATATTCCGTCTACTTTTAATCTAAAAGGAGAAAGGAAACTAAATAAGACACTATCTGAAAACCCTTCTGGCAATAGCGTAAGTGATATTATCACAATTGGTGATACTATTTGGATTGGTTCCAGTAAAGGCGTAAGTCTTAGTACTGATAATGGTACAACCTGGCAGAATTTTTACGGAAATACTGCTTTTGGCACCGAAAGTATATCCGCTATCAGTTACGACCAAGGAGTTTTCTGGGCAGCAACTGCACATACAGTTGACGAAAACGGACAATCTTTACCCGAAGGGAGCGGATTAAGATATACAACCAATAATGGACTAACTTGGAATTCCATTTCTCAACCTGTTGATAATAGTGGCGATAGTATTGTGCCTTATGGTATAAATAATTTGCGCGCATTGCCTGTTACTGTAAAAGTTCAGAATCTTATTTATGATATTGCTTTTACTCCCGGAACAATATGGATTGCCTCTTTCGCAGGTGGGTTAAGAAAAAGTACTGATATGGGAACGACCTGGCAGCGTGTGGTTATTCCTCCCGATAATCTGAATTCAATTAAACCTACTGATACTTTGGATTTCTGTCTTCAGCCTGTTGCTGGAAAATTCTGTAGTGATAACAATCTCAATTACCGTGTCTTTTCTGTTATTTCAGTAAATGATTCTACTTTATATGTCGGAACCGCAGGAGGGATAAATAAATCTACCGATGGTGGGATTAGTTGGACGAAGTTCACTCATCTTAATGAGGATAATCCTATTACCGGGAACTTTGTTGTTGCGTTGGCTTATAATTTAGTTAATACCAAGGTCTATGTTTGGGCTGCTACATGGCAAGCCGAAGGATCAACTGAATCATATGGAGTTAGTTTTACAAACAATGGTGGAAATTCCTGGAACACATCTCTTGATAAAGAACATGTTCATAACTTTGGATTTAAATCAGGTGACGTTATCGCCGCATCTGATGATGGTGCATTCAGATCATCTGATTTGGGTATTAGCTGGATTTTACCTAATTCCATTTATGATAATCAAACCAAAATTACTTTAACAACTTCCATTTATTATGCTGCAGCTTCGATTGTTATCCCCCCATCAGGTATGAGTTCAGGTATCAATGAAGTCTGGCTTGGTTCAAATGACGGATTGGCAAAAATGTCAGAGATTCCTGGTGAAATGTGGCAGGGAAAATGGAAAATCTTCAGGTCTTCGCCATCCTTATCCTTACAGACTCAAACTTATGCTTATCCCAATCCATTCTCTCCTAAACAGGATATATTAAAAATTAAATATAGCACCGGAGGAAAAAGTTCCTCTGTTACTATCAGGATTTTTGATTTCGGAATGAATTATGTAAGGACAGTTATTAATAATGCAATTCGGGGACAAAATTCCCACGTTGTTGATAATTTTAACCTTCAGAATAATGGAGTTGAAGATACCTGGGATGGTAGGGATGCTGCCGGAAATATAGTTCCTAATGGTGTTTATTTTTATAGGATTGAATTTGATTCCAACAATCCTGTTTTTGGTAAAATATTGGTTTTACAATAGAGGCGGTTTTGAAGAAAAGTACTTTATTATTATTTATTATTTTTTCCTCTGTATCAATAGGACAGTCCCAATTTTCCAGTCTTGGAAGTATGCCCGGTGCATTCAGCCGTTTTGGTTTCGGAGCCAGAGGCATGGGGATGGGGAATGCAATGTCTTCTGTTACGGAGGGTAATCTTGTTTCATATTATAATCCGGCATTATCTGTTTTTCAGGAGAGGAATTCATTCCAGACATCCTATTCATTTCTTTCCCTAGATAGGTCTCTTAACTTTCTAAACTTTACAAGAAAGTTTGATTTCTATTCCTCCAAAGATTCTACTAAACCCAGGTCTACTGCCGGTTTGAGTATCGGGTTAATTAATTCTGGTGTAAGCAAGATCGACGGAAGAGATGCTGACGGTGTTCAGACAGGAAACCTCTTAACTTCAGAAAACCAATTCTTTTTAGGACTTGCTAACAGATTCTCAGATAAGGTATCGGTTGGAATAGCCTTTAAATTGTATTATTATAAACTATACCAGCAGATAACCGCTACCGCATTCGGACTAGATATCGGGGGGCTCTATAAGATCAATAAATATTTTAACTTGTCTTTAATGGTCACCGATTTAAATAGTAAATATAATTGGGATTCCAGCCCTCTTTACGGAACCGATGGTACTACAAGTGAGAATAAATTTCCGCTTATGAAAAAGATCGGTCTTTGTTATTCAAACAAGGAATATAAAATATTGCTTTCAGCTGAATTCGAAAGCAGCAATGGCGGAACAAATATTATAAGAGCCGGGGCTGAGTATAATATAATAGAAAGTTTGTATTTTCGTGCTGGCTTTGATCAGTTTAATATATCAAATAGCGATTGGCCAGTTAAACCAACTGCTGGCTTTTCTTATTTCAAACAGTTCGGCTCTATGATAGTTGGAATTGATTATGCATTTATGATAGAACAGGATTCTCCATCTGACAGACATATTGTCGGACTAAATATTAATTTTTAATTATTAAAATTATGAACAACAAAATTCTCTTTCTTATCCTCTTGCCATTAGTTTCACTTTTCTCGCAAAGCGCAGGAAACAGTGGATTATCATTCCTGAAACTTGGTTTCGGTGCCCGTAATGTCGCTCTAGGTGATGCCGGTACTGCATTATCTTCCGATGTCACAGCCCTGTTCTATAATCCCTCAGCACTTGCGATAAACCCTGCCTCTGAAGTCATGATCATGCATAATGAATGGATTCAGGATGTGAGGAGTGAAATATTAGGCGCAAGGACAATTATCTTTGGATTACCTGTTGCAATCGGATTCAATGTAACTTCTATAGATGATATTGAGGTTAGGATAAATCCCGGTGATCCCATAACAAAATTCAATGCTAACTATTTCTTCGGCAGCCTTTCAACTGGGCATATTATATTTGATAATTTTTATTTCGGAGCCTCAGTAAAATATCTATATGAAGGGATTTATGTCGATGAATCAACTGGTTGGGGATTTGACTTTGGAGCTTCTTATTTGACCTCAATCAAAGGATTGAATGTATCTGCAGTGATAAAAAATTTAGGTTCAATGAAGGAATTAAGGAGTGAAAGTACTAAACTTCCAAGTGAATTCAGAATAGGACCTTCTTATTCCTTTACTCTTCAGGATAAATATCAGATTACATCTGCTGTTGAATTCCAGAAATATCTTCCGACATCTGATATCCATTTTAATATGGGTGCCGAAGTCCTGTATGATCAATTGATTGCCCTGCGTGTGGGCTATCAGACAGGATATATTTCCAAAAACATAACAGCTGGATTGGGTCTCATGTGGGGAAATCTTTCTATAGATTATGCTTTGGCTCCATTCCAGTTAGGTTTAGGCGATGGGAATATACTCTCTCTCCAATTTAAATTCTAAATGAATGCTGTTTTTTTAGCAGATTTGTTTTTCTTTTAATACATAATTGAGCGCATTTCATGCGCGTCTCGTGCGCATTTGCTTACAACTTGCATATACGATTAAAACTAGTGGACTAATGGCGAAAGTCTTAAATATCTTACTTCCAAAGTTTAAATATCTCCTTTCGTTCTATTTTGTTATTCAAATACTCCTTTTATTCAGATTTCCTGTTCAATATTCAAGCGATTCTGGTTATTATTATAAACTTGCTCAAGATTGTATTTCCCAAAGGGGAATATATCCTCTCCCCCAACATTTATTTGAAGATTTTATTGTAGCTCCATTATATGTTAATATTATCACTTTCCTTTTAATTATTTTTAATTCTAGTCTTACTATTGGAATCTTTAATATTGTATTAAATGCCTTACAGATTTTCCTGCTCTATAAAATAACCGCTTTAATAATTAATAAAAACGCAGCTCTTATTTCTGTCCTTATGTATATGCTTTATTTGAATAATCTCGGCTTAATTTTATTAAATCTTACTGAATTATTATTTACAGTTACAGTTTCAGGTAGTATATATTTCTATTTGAAAAAAACATCCTGGTCCTGGTTCATATCCGGAATATTCTGCGGTATGTCCATTGCAATTAGACCATTTGGATGGGCATTGATAATATCCTTCCTTGTAATTATCATATATAAAATATATAAAAAAGAAGTATGCTTTCAATCTTTGATATATTTACCTACAGGATTATTCGCTTTCATTTTATTATTTGGATCCATTACTTATTTATCCTTTGGTAAATTTGTCTACACCTCGGATAAAGGTCCCCTTAATATTCTTATGGGTGCCAATGATCATGCGAATGGAGGTTTCTATGAAAATGTTTTTGAAAAAGGTGAATCCGGTTATATAGAACATCCGGAAAATTTAACTTTTTATCAGAAACATGACTTCTGGATGAACCAAGCTGTATCATGGATCTCTGCTCATCCGGTAAAATGGATCATGCTTTTCCCCAAAAAATTGTTCAATATGTTTGCTTGGGACGATATCTCTGTTTCCAAACTGATTTTCAATAACTTTAGCTTATACAATTTCCTGAAAGCTGTAAAAGAACATATCCCTCTAAGCAATGTCATTGGTGGGTTTACAGGTCTTCAAATAATTATATGGGCGCTGCTTATCCTTTATCATCATTTGATTTATTATTTCATCATTATTTTCTTCATATTTGGATTGATGAAATTTAGGACTATAGTTTTTCATAATCCCGATTTCAATATATTATTGTTATTTATTACTATCGGGATTATCATTATACTCGTTGCTGTCGGAGATCCAAGGTTCAAATACCCTTATATGTTTATTATCTTTATCTTTAATTCATTATTTATTTCAAAGTATTTAATAAAAAAAGAATAATGATATATATTTGATGCATAAGAGATGCTAACCTTTATGATATAAGAATGTCCCGGAATCGAAGAGGAAATGATAATAAGTTAAAAAAATTAAGTTCTGTAAATTGTAATCCCGTTGGATATTATTTATTTTCAAATGTTATATTAATTTTTATAGATCAGCATAATGGAAATTATTGAGTATTCCGAAAAGTGGAAAGAAAAGTGGGATTCATTTGTTCATAAAAGTAATAATGGCACTATATTTCATCTTCAAAAATTTTTAGATTATCATCCTAAAGACAGGTTTCAGTTTAATCACCTTATATTTCTTGATAAGGGGAACATAAAAGCAGTACTCCCTGGCTCACTTAAAAATAATATTTACGAATCTCCTGTTGGAGCAAGTTACGGTTCAATAGTCACACAGGATATTAAATTTGCTGAAGCTATGGATTTGGTTTCTCTGCTTCTAGATTATGGCAGAAATAATGGGATAAAAGAATTTGTACTTACCTCGGCTCCGATGGTATATGAACGACATCCAAACCAGAATCTTGATTTTGCAATGTTATGGCAGGGATTTAATTATTCTCTTCACTATATTAGCAGCGCTATTAAGCTTGAGAAAGATATAGACATTATTTCTCGTTTTTCACGGACAACAAGAAGAAATGTCCAGAAATCATTAGAAAATACTGATATACATGTTGAAATGAATGAAAGATATGATGAATTTTATCCTATCTTGATTGAAAATAAGGCTCGTCATAACGTAAAACCTACTCATACTTTAGAAGAATTAATTTCTTTAAGCAAACTACTTCCCGATAATATTGGCTTATTTATGGTTTATTACAAGGATATACCAATCGCAGGCAGTTCTATGTTCTTTGTTAATGATAGTTGTGCTTTATGTTTTTATAATATGCTTCGGTATGATTATCAATATTTAAAACCTATTCATCGTGTAATGTATGAAGTTACGAAATACTCAACTGAAAATGGATATAAGTATGTGGATATTGGAGTTTCTCAGGATACAAAAGCAGAAAATCCGATGACGCCAAGTATGTCTTTAATCCAGTCTAAGGAAAATTTTGATGCTAAAACTATCATGCGTAATACACTAAGTATTAAACTATGATAAAATATTTATTTTAATGAATGACAAATCCGTACTGATTGTATTTCTGGGGAACATTCATTATGATACAAGGGCATCAAATTTTTATGAAACTTTCACCCGTAAAGGATATAAAACCAGGGTAGTATCCTTTGATTGGCTTACAGAGAACTATAAAACCGAAAAAGGGAAAATTTCTGTCTATAAATTGAAGAAAAGATCCTCCTTAATATTTTACCTAAAATTCTCCTTTATTCTTGCATGGCGACTTATGTTGGAAAGGGCTGACATGATCTTCGCAGAGGATGTCTATACACTTCCATTTGCAGTAATATTTGGAAAATTAAAAGGAGCCAGGATATTTTATGATTCAAGGGAAATATATGGTCATCTTGGAGGGCTTAGCAAAAGAAAAAATGTACAGTGCTTATTAAGATGGATTGAAAATAAATTTATNNCCATTTTATGAAAAAATAATAACACCTTATGACTTTAGGGGTTATTATAAATTAAATAAAGAGGTGAAAATTCTTCTTTACCAGGGGGTTATTCTTCATGGCCGGGGTCTGGGTCCTGTCTTTGAAGCCCTGCAGAATATAAAGAATTGTGTTCTTATTATTATCGGGGGAGGGGAGTGTACACAATATTATAAGAAATTAGCAATTGAGAAAGATCTTAGTGAAAAAGTCTTCTTTTACGGAAAGGTAGAGCAGAAAGATTTATTACATTACACAGCCGGGGCAGATATCGGGCTATCCTTAATTGAAAATCTTAGTCTTAGTTATTATTATGCATTGCCCAACAAATTATTCGAATATATTCTAACAGGGGTCCCTGTACTTGCAAGCAATTTTCCGCAGATAGTGAATATAATAGATAAATATAAAGTCGGTTTATATATATCCCCAGAGAACCCGGAAGAAATAAAAGAAACATTGCAGAAACTGATTGAGGATGATGAATTAAGAATTGCTTTTAGAAACAATTGTTTAAAGGCGGCGTTGGAATTAAATTGGGGAAAAGAAATTGATAAATTGTTCTCTTACATTGAAACCGCTTAAGTTATGAATAAAACAAGCCTCTCAAGCTCTGTAATCTGGTATAGCGTTGGGAATATATTTGTCCGCTCAGTTGGTTTCTTGCTTCTTCCGCTCTATTCGAACCTTATCAATGCAGTCGACTTTGGAAATTATTCTCTTCTGATGTCGGTGTATGCCATTATTCTGGTTGTTTATCAACTTGGTATGTTCCAGGCAATGAATAAATTATTTATTGAAGAAAATTCAATTGAAAGGAGAAAACTTATTTTCTCTTCAATATTAAATTCAATTGTAATAACTGGTGTTTTCCTTACTTTACTTTTTTCGCTTGCTTCCTCTGAATTATCATATATTATTTTTAGTATACACGATTTTTCTTCTCTGCTTACGCTCGTCATTTTATCAATATTTTTTGAAACAATTAATGCTTATATCTTGTTTCTGCTTAAGACAATGGAACTTGCTAAAAAAGCTGTGACTTATACTGCTTTTGGTGCCGTTCTTAACCTTGCCCTGAATATTCTTTTTGTATATTATTTAAGGCTTTCGATAGCCGGGATTATTTACTCCCAGCTTATTTCAGTATTTATTCTGTGCCTAGTTCTTTCGAATTTAATTAAAGAAAATTATGTATTCAGAATAGATAAAGAAATAATAAAAACGGTTATAAGGTTTTCATTACCTATATTATTTGCTAGTCTTTTTATTGCAGGGAGCAATGTAGCAGACAGGTTTATATTAAATATTTTTGCCGGCAGAGAACAGGTAGGCTTATATAGTTTTTCGTATCGGATTGCTATTGTTATGAATATATTTGTTGTATCTTTTTATGCTGCCTGGAATCCCCATTCCCTTAATCTGTATTATAAAAATAATTATAAATCATCTTTTGGGAAAACACTAAATAAACTGGTGGCAAGCTGTTGTGTTCTTCTTTTAACAGTATCATTATTCGTAAGATACTTGTTTGAGATTCATATTTCCGGAATTTCTTTATTCAACCCGGACTACAAAGCAGGGATAATCATTATTCCCATAGTAATGGCAGGTTACATTTTTAACGGTATTTCTTTATTTTATACTGTATATCCTACTGTTTCAACTAAAACTTATCACATACTCCTTGCAAACCTAACTGCGTTTGTCGTAAACTTAGGACTTAATTTTATCCTGATTCAACGGTATGGAATGATTGGGGCTGCATTTTCTACCTTAATGGGATTTTTATTAGGCTCTTTTTACCTCTTCTTGGTCTCAAGAAAAGCAATTATTATTGAATACCAGCTCAGGGAACTTTTAATCATTATTCTCCCGGCGGTTATATTCCTTTTCATTGGTTTGATTATAAAAGATATCAGTTTGAATATATTATTACTATTATCATACCTAACCATATTGTTCTTCTTTGCTAAAATAAGGATCAATNNTAATTCTTTTAATTATATTTGATTATTCAATATCAATATTAATCTAATGGCGCTATCGATGCAGAATATTTTTGAAAAGCCGCATACCGGGGAAAATGAAATATTTAAAAATCACCCTGTTATAATCCTTTCGCTAATAATCATTCTGGCAGCAACAATTAGACTGTATTTTTTTACCGGCCTCACCTTTTCGGATGATGGTTACTATGACCAACTGGGTTATATGTTTCTAAAAGGTGAAAATATAAGAAACTTCATCGGTTATCCTATCTTTATTCTCAGAAAATTAGATACGGTTTTTACTGCAATCTCTTATTATATATTTGGAACAAATGAAGTCGCTTCGGTACTTCCTGAATTATTATTCTCAATTGCCAATATTATTATCACTTACTTTATTGCACTTGAATTATCGCTTAATAAATCCATTGCATTACTTTCAGCACTTTTATTATGCTTTTTTCCTGTAGATATTTTTTTTGCTACTGTCCATTTTACTGACCTTCCGGCATCTTTTTTAATTAATTCAGGTGTTTATTTCCTAATAAAATCATACAGGACAGGTCGTACATTACCTCTCGTTTCAAGTGGTATATTGTTATTGTTTTCTTTTTTTATTAAAGAGAGTGCCATTTTTATCCTGGCACTGATATTAATAATTTGGATATATTTTATATTATTCAGAAAAATAAACTTAATACAGATACCAGTAACTCTTTCAATATTTGCTGCCGGTATTATTGCTGAATCAGTTTATTATGGTTTTACACAGGGGGATTATTTTTTTAGATTTGCAATTCAGAACAGGAATTATATCCAATGCTATTACAATTTTTTCCCTTATGTAAGAGATATCCATACTATTGAATTTTCAGAATATATAAAGCGGTTGATTAAGTTCATCTCGGAAAACACTTTGAGATTTGTTTTCCTGAGAAGATATTATCTTTTCACTCCTTTAATTGCAGCGGTACAGTCCATTATCCTTTTTAAAGAGCATAAAGAGTCAAAATTAATAACATGGTTTGCTGGATTAATACTATTAGCAATCTTTATGACTACTTCTTTAACTTACTACAGACCGCTTGAGTTAAGAAACAATTGGTATGTATATATTTTTCTCACACCAACATTATTATTGACATCTGTTTTTATTAATAGATTAAAAGCTAAATATAAAATAGTTGCTATAGTTTTATATATAATGGGTAGCCTTCTGATGGTTAAAGCTTATTCTACTTTTTTTGAGCTGGATCGTTATAATGAAATTAAACATTTTGTCAGGATGAATTGTACTAAGGTAATTTATGCGGATCATCATAATAAATATAATATTGATTTGACGCTTGGATATAGAGATCCCTCAAAAGTCAAAATCTATACGGGAGATAGTTTTAATTTTGATAACGTAAATCCGGGAGAATTGGTTTTCATTAAACCTGTTACATTATTTGTGCTTGAACTGGAGGGATATAAATTTACCGATATGAGTGTGCTGAAATCAGATCGGTTCAAATTATTATTTAACAATAAGATGGCGCAAGTTTATGAGAAGAAATAGGGATAAAAAGGCATTATATTGCTTCTTCAAAATAAAGATCAAAATGATATTCGGATTTAATTGATCTTTGGATATGAAAAAAATCTTAATTGCCCCCAATAGCTTTAAGGAGTCTGCCTCCTCAGTCGAAGTTGCTGAATTATTTTATAAATATCTCAAGTCACCTAATCATGAATTTATTATTAAGCCAATTTCGGACGGCGGCGACGGCTTCTTAAGTGTCTGCAAAAAGAATTATAATCTTGAAATTATTAAGTTCGTTGTACCATCTCCATTTATTCCGCAAAAGAATTTTAATGTGCCTGTCGGCTATTCCTTAAAATTAAAATCAGTATTTATTGATTCATCCGAGATATTGGGACTAAAGAAAATCCCGGCAAATAAAAGGCACCCACTGCTCTTAAATTCATCAGGATTGGGTGAACTGTTAAATAAAATTAAATTAAGATTTAACAAAGAAAGCTTACATAAAATAGTCGTTGGTATCGGAGGTACCGGAACTATTGATATGGGAATTGGTAGCTTATCTTCTCTCGGTTTGAAACTTATCGATAGATATGGAAAAGAACTTGCGCCAATGCCTAAGAATTTTGTTAATACTGTGACAATTGAATATCTGGAGCAAAATTTCCCATACAAAATTGAAATGATTATTGATGTAGATAATCCTTTATTGGGGAAAAATGGGGGTATAAAAATTTTTGGTAGTCAGAAGGGGGCCACAGAAAATGATCTGAACATTATAGAAGATGGAATAAAAAACATCCTGAATATTTTTATAAAGGATAAAATGATAGAGGACAAATTCTTCCTTTCAGGAGCCGGAGGCGGAATCCCGGCGGGGTTATCTCTTTTCCTGAAAACAAAGTCGAAATCTTCACAAGACTTTATTCTTAATGATCTTAATCTGAAAGAATGTAGAGATATTAATTATTTGATAACCGGCGAAGGTAAATTTGATTCCCAGTCATTTTATAACAAGGGAACCGGAATATTATTAAATCAATTCAAAAACATTGAAAGAATCTTCCTTTGCTGTGGAATTATTGACAAAAGCTGCAATTTCCCTCCAAATGTCTATCCGATCCAATTTGTTGATTTTTTCAAAAATTATGAAGAATCCCTGACTAATATTGGAAAAGGCATTGAGCTTGCTTGCAGCAAAATTCAACAAATTATATCCTGATTAATTATCCCATTTTTTCTTAATTTAAACATTAAACCGTAATTTCACTTTATGTTATAGATAAGGACTGTTTGAAAAAAATTATTATAGCTGCAGTAGCTAAGAATGGAGTAATTGGAAGATCTAATGGAGAGATGCCATGGCATTCCAAACAGGAATTTAGTCATTTCAAGAAAACTACATTTGGCTCACCTATTATAATGGGAAGAAAAACATTCGAATCATTAGGAAGTCCACTTAAGGACAGGCTTAATATAATATTAACAAAAGATAAGGAATTAAAAAATAGATTTGAAGATATAATCGTTTTTGATAAATTGACTGAAGCATATTCTTTTTGTGAAAATAAAAATTATGAAAAAATATTTCTTATTGGCGGAGGTTCTCTGTTCCCTGTATTCATGAAAGATGCCGATGAAATGATAATCTCTATTATGGATTTTAATGCG
Organism: Ignavibacteriales bacterium; assembly: GCA_003141435.1. Classification (GTDB taxonomy): domain Bacteria; phylum Bacteroidota; class Ignavibacteria; order Ignavibacteriales; family Ignavibacteriaceae; genus Fen-1301. Next base: position 55,861 of record PLLW01000011.1, on the reverse strand, counting down.
GAAGGAGATATATACTTTCCCCAAATCGATGATAATATCTGGAAAATAAATTCAAAAGATAAGAGAAGTGAATTCGAAATTATTTACTATGTGAGAAATAATGAGCAATAATAAAATTAAAATTTTACCCGAGAATATTTCCAATAAAATAGCCGCGGGTGAAGTTGTACAAAGACCCGAATCTGTGGTTAAAGAATTACTCGAGAATTCTATAGATGCTGGTGCAGAAACTATAGAACTTATAGTTAAAAGAGCTGGGAAGGTTTTAATACAGGTTGTTGACGATGGATCTGGAATGGAAGAGGATGATGCAATCTTGTGCATTCAAAAACATGCAACAAGTAAAATAATGGAATTTGAAGATCTTGAATCGTTACGCACTCTTGGCTTTCGTGGGGAAGCGTTAAGCTCTATTGCTGCTGTAAGTCAGCTGGAAATAAAAACAGAGACGAGGTTTGAAGAATTCGGCACTCTTTTAAGGTATGATGATAATGGAAACATTGTTAAAGAAAAAGGGTCATTTCCTAAAGGGACTTCAGTTTCTGTTAAAAATCTTTTCTATAATATTCCTGCTCGAAGAAATTTCCTTAAATCCGATGCAACTGAACTGAAACATATAATTGATACTTTTAATAAGGAGACTCTGGGTAATCCGGGCATTCATTTCAAATTCTTCAATGATAACGAGCTTGTTTTCAATTACCAGTCTGGGACTATTGAAGACAGAATATCTCAGGTGTTCGCTGATAACATGCTTGATGCTCTTATTCAGGTAGATGAGAAAACAGATTTTATCAATATTAAAGGATTTATAGGCAAACCGTCTATGCTGAAGAAAAGCAAAGGCGAACAATATCTTTTTCTTAATTCAAGGTATGTTATCAGCAGGCAAATAAACCATGCCGTCTTTACTGCATATGAGAGTATACTTGAAAAAGGAGATTACCCTTTCTTTATAATATTTGTGGATATCGATCCTTCAAAACTCGATGTAAATATACATCCGTCCAAGCTTGAGGTAAGGTTTGAAAATGAAAAGAGCGTCTATAATTTCATTCTTACTGTAATAAGAAAGGGTTTGGGTACACACGATCTTGTCCCTTCAATGGCATTCAATGGTTCTGCTCCGGAAGGAGAAAAAATTAATTTCGATCCTTATGTTAAAGTAGAAAAAAATGATTTCTCAGATCGTCCAGTATTTAATAAACAGCAATCCTTTTCAAAAACAAATTTTAGTAATAAGGAGATTGATCTTATTTTTAACGCTATTCCTGATGAAATAACGGAGGTTAAAACTAATAGGGAATTAGTCCCTCCTTTTGATAATGACGAGAAAAGAGAAATAATGCACATCCCTTCAAACATATCTCATCCTTTTAACCTTTCAAATGAAACCACTTTTATTGTTCAACTGCATGATAAATATATATTATCCCAGATTAAGAGCGGCTTGATGATAATTGACCAGCACGCTGCTCATGAAAGAATATTGTATGAAAAAGCATTGGAAAGACTCGAAGTAAATCTTCCTTTTTCCCAGCAGCTGTTGTTTCCCAAAACAGTGGAGCTTGATCCTGGTAGGTTTGCCCTTCTAAAGGAAATAAATCCTTTTTTGGTTAAGTTGGGATTTTCTTTGAAGTTTTTCAGTAAGAATACTGTTATTATAGAAGGTGTACCCGATGATGTAAAAAATGGTTCAGAAGAGAAAATATTAAAGGAAATTATTGAAGAATATGGTGCAAACCAGCGTGAAAAGAAATTAAATGAACGTGATAATATTGCAAAATCATATTCATGCAAAACTGCAATTAAAACCGGCGATAGGCTGTCGGACCGTGAAATGAGACTTCTGATTGATCAGCTTTTCGGTACTACGATGCCTTATGTCTGTCCCCACGGAAGACCTATATTGGTTAAAATATCTTTGGATGAATTTGATAGAAGATTTGGGAGAACATCTTAAGTGATTTTGATGAGGCATTAATAATGAACCATACCTATGCAAAAAAAGAAAAGGAATATCTGGATAACACAAAAAATTATTCAAATCATGGAATGAAGTTTACTACGGTAAGCGGTGAACCGGTGGATCTATTTTATGGTCCTGATGATATTGAAAATATTAATTATTTAGCCGAAATCGGATTTCCGGGTGAGTATCCATATACAAGAGGAATACACGATGATGGTTACAGAGGTAAAATTTGGACTATGCGTCAGTTCGCCGGTTTTGGCTCTCCCGAAGATACCAACCAGCGTTTCCATTACCTGTTGAACAATGGGCAAACCAGGCTATCAGTTGCATTCGATCTTCCAACTCTTATGGGATGGGATGCAGATGCCCCATTAAGCGAAGGAGAAGTTGGTATTTGCGGTGTTTCCGTTTCTTCTCTCAAGGATATGGAGATATTGTTTGATAAAATTCCTCTGGATAAAGTTTCAACATCCATGACTATTAATTCCCCGGCTGCTATGATTTTTGCATATTACCTTGCAGTTGCAGAGAAACAGGGCGTCACATTTAGCAATCTTAGGGGAACTATGCAGAATGATATTCTTAAAGAATATATTGCCCAGAAGGAATATATTTTTCCTCCAAAACCCTCAATGAGAATTATCGTTGATATGATTGAGTTCTGCAGCAGGGAGGTGCCGCAATGGAATCCTGTTTCAGTCAGCGGCTATCATATCCGTGAAGCTGGCTCAACTGCTATACAGGAACTTGCATATACCTTAGCAGATGGATTTTCTTATATCGAGCACTGTATTGAAAGGGGAATGGATATTGACGAATTTGCTCCAAGGATTTCATTTTTCTTTAATTCGCATCTTGATTTCTTTGAAGAGATTGCAAAATTCAGGGCAGCTAGAAAGATTTTCGCTAAAAGAATGAAAGAGAAATATAAAGCAAAGAACCCCCGCTCCTGGTGGTTAAGGTTTCACACACAGACTGCGGGTTGTACTTTGACTGCCCAGCAGCCTGAGAATAATATAATCAGAACTGCATTCCAGGCTTTAGCTGCTGTTTTGGGGGGTACCCAGTCACTGCATACAAACTCAATGGATGAAACTCTTGCCTTACCGAGTGAAAAAGCGGTTAAAATTGCTTTACGTACTCAACAACTTATTGCTTATGAAACCGGGGTTATAAATTCGGTCGATCCTCTCGGAGGTAGCTATTATGTTGAATCATTGACCAGAAGGATGGAGAAAGAAGCGAACGAAATCTTTGAGCAAATCGATTCATTGGGAGGCGTTATACCTGCCATTGAGGCAGGTTATTTCCAAAAAGAAATTGCCAATGCAGCTTATCGTTATCAGAAAGAAATTGAAAGAAAAGAAAAATTTATTGTTGGTGTAAATGAATTTGTAGAAAAGGATGAAAAAGTCGATATTCCGATACTGACTGTATCTCCGCAAGTAGAGAAGAATCAGAAACAGAGATTGGCGAATATTAAAAACAACAGAAGTTCTTCAGATGTTCAGAATAGTTTAAAAGAGATTAAATTTGGAGTTGAAAATAATAACAATATAATGCCCCCGCTTATTAAAGCAGCACATAATTATGTTACAATAGGAGAAATAATTAGTGAGCTTAAGGAAGTGATGGGAATTTACCACGAAACGACGGTATTTTAAATGCTTAAATATATAAAACTAGTAAGAGTACCACAGTGGATTAAAAACTTCTTCGTTTTTGTTCCGCTCCTTTTTTCACAGCATATTTTTGATAGGACTTATTTCTTACCCGTTCTTTCTGCTTTCTTAATGTTCTGCCTAATTTCAAGTATTGTATATATATTCAATGACATTGTTGATATTGAAGCCGACAGGGCTCATCCCACTAAAAAGGATCGCCCACTCCCCTCGGGTTTAATTTCAATTCAAAGTGCAGTGATTACATTGATTATCTTTGCGGCTTTGGTCGGTTTATTTTTACCTGCCCTAAACGCCAAATTCCGAATATTTCTTTTATCTTATTTTCTGCTGAACATATTCTATACATTTTATTTCAAACATATAGTTCTTCTTGATATATTCAGTATTGCCGCCGGATTTATGTTAAGGGTAATGGCGGGTGCATTTGTGATCTCTGTTGAAGTCTCCAGCTGGTTAATTCTTACAACTATGTTTATTTCTCTCTTTCTTGGTGTAATGAAAAGAAGATCCGAACTTATTCTTATAAATGATGACCCGAATAAAAACACCAGGAAAGTGTTAGCATCTTATTCTTTGAATTTTACCGACCAGATGGCAACAATTGCCGCAGCCGGAGTTATTATATGTTATGCCCTATATACAGTTTCCGAAAGGACAATAAAAATTTTTAATACAGATAATATGATCTACACAACTCCATTTGTTGTATTTGGAATTTTCCGATATATGTTCCTGGTTTACATGAATAAGAAAGGAGAAAATACTGTAGAAATTATGCTTACCGATATTCCAATGATCATAAATGTAATTCTTTATATTATAGCAATAATATTAATCATCTATAGATTCTTTTAATGAAACAAGCATTGATTTTATTGTTTATTCTTCTTGTTATTTTAACCGGGTGCTCCGGTTCTCAATCCGAAACCAATGATTTAAAATTAGATATTGTAACCCAACAGATTAATTCCTGGGTTAATTTAATGCCTGGCAGCAAACCCTCCTTTTTTATCAGTGGTTCACTAAAAATAAAGAATAATGAGCATGCCGTTCTTGATACTGTTAAATTGTTAAAATGTGAAGTTCTCCAGGAAGGCAAAACAATATATGAGCTTCATCCTGATTTAAGAAGTTCTGTTAGTATTATGGATCCAATGAGTCCAGGAAATGATAGAATCTATACCATTTATCTTCCGACCGGAACCCCTATAAAAAAAGAATTAAATTTAGAAAAGTCTGTTTCACTTGGTCTTTATTTATCAGCTCTTAACAAAGTTAAACGCTATATCATTGACAGCATTTATGTAATGAAGACATACTAATGTTAAACGATATACTTCTGCTTGTCTTACTGGTTATCTTGTGTGCCTTCTTTTCGGGGTCAGAGATTGCTTTTGTAACAGCAAATAAATTAAAAATTGAAATAAAAGCAAGAAAGAATAAACTTGCTGCCCGCAGCGCACTCTATTTTGCTAATGATCCGCAGAATTTTTTCTCTGTTATTTTGATCGGCAATAGTGTTGTCAGCATTTCTTTTGCTTCTCTATCTGCTTTATTCCTTGTCCGTATTTTCGGCTTTAATGAAATAACTATTCTTTTAATCTCAACATTTATCCTTCTTATTTTCGGAGAGTTAATTCCAAAATATCTTTCAAGTGAAATCCCTGACAGGATTGTATTTATTTCAGCAATACCCATAAGGCTCATTTCATTTATTCTTTATCCTTTTGTAAAAGCCACTTCCTGGATTTCGTCTCTTTTTACAAAATCCGCATCATTATCCGGCTGGAGCGCTAATTATCTTTTCGATAAGGAAGATATGGAAACACTTGTAAAGGAAAGCCACGAAGCTGGAGTAGTTAATAAAAAAGAGAGCGACATAATAAGCAGAATACTCGATGTCGGAGATCAACGGGTTTATGAGGCAATGAGACCACGGACAGATGTAGTAGGGATTGACATTGAATCTACCATTGAGGAAGCGCTTGATATTTTTATTGAGTCAGGATATTCCAAACATCCAGTATATGAAGGAAGTCTTGATAATATAAAGGGAGTTATCTTTGCTCATGATCTTTTTAAATTCCCCCAGAACCTTCAGAGTATAATCAGGGAAATTATTTTTGTCCCCGAAACAAAAAGAAGTTTTGATATGTTGAGTGAGTTTTTAAGCAAGAGGGTATCAATTGCAGTTGTTGTTGAAGAGTTTGGCGGTACAGCAGGAATTGTTACGATGGAGGATATAATAGAAGAACTTTTTGGTGAAATAAAAGATGAATATGACATTGACGAGGAGATCTTTCGTAAAATTTCCCCAAACACATATCTTATCAGCGGGAAGGTTGAGGTTGATTTAATAAATGAAAAATATAAATTAAACATACCTTACGGAGATTATGAAACATTGGGGGGATATATTACATCTAGGCTTGGCAGGATACCTGCACAGGGGGAAAGGGTTACTATAGATAACTTTAATATTTTAATTGCAAAGGGGAATAACACCAGGATCGATATGGTTAAAATCCTTATCCCGGAGCCTAACGCAGAATAAAATAAAGAATGCACCAGTTCTATACAGGGGCAGCAGTAAGACAAAAATTTTTATTAGACCTATTATTTAAATACCTTTACAGCTTTCAAAATATGATTTTGGGACAATGCTTTCCGATATAATTATTAAATCTTCTATAGCAGTGTTTTCCGCTATATCTGGAGCCGGGCTGCTTTTTTTTATTAAACTTGATCATAAGAAACTCTGTGCTTTAATCTCGTTCTCGGCAGGTGCTTTATTAGGAGCGGCGGGATTTACTTTAATTCCGGAATCTTACCACAACCTTAGTGCTTACCACACATATAGCATGATCGAGATGGTATTTGGAGTAATATCGGGTTATGGTCTTTTTTGGTTTATTACAAAGTATTATTCTCATGTTTGCCCCGCTTGTTCAGCAAGCCACTTTGATGAACAGACAACCAAAAAATTTTCTGAAATAGTACTTACTTTGTTAACTGCACTTTCTATTCACTCATTTCTTGACGGTATGGCGATAGCGAGCGGGGGAGTTAATATGGACAGGGGAAATAATTCAATATTTATTGCCATAGCCACACATAAATTTCCCGAAGGTCTGGCGCTGGCAGCGTTGATGTTCAGCTCAAACTATAAAAAAGGGAAAATTCTTCTCTATGTTACTTTAGTTGAGATGATAACAATAGTGGGTGCTATAACCGGGACTTACTTTTTTCGCAGCAGCATTTCGCCGGTTTTTATGGGTATAATTATGGCACACATCGCAGGCGGATTTATTTTTCTTGCTTTCCATGCTGTATTTGGCGAGATGTTTAAAAATCATAAGAACCTTGTATTGATTTCGTTTGGAATGGGATTATTATTAATTTTATCAGTGTATTTATTGTTCGATTAATTATTAAGCTGAAACACAACCGGAAAGATGCCAGAGTGGTTGAATGGGACGGTCTCGAAAACCGTTGAACTCGTTAGGGTTCCGAGAGTTCGAATCTCTCTCTTTCCGCTACCAATATTTCTATTATATTTTCTAATAAAACTTCGCGATAGTTTTAGCCTTGAAGATTTGAAATTATTTTTATATTATCTTATGATATATCCATTGTTAGTTATTCTTTTTATAACAAGGGTATAGTAGAATGGGGTTTCTTTTAGAGATTCCTGTTTTTATACTTAAGAATTTGCGCATGTTCATTTTTAAAATCATATTATTATTAAATAAATCACTTATGAGGCTATATGAAGTTATTTGTTTCAACAATTTTGATGTCAATTCTAATTTCGGTTATGGTTTATGCCCAGCAGAGGGAAAAAGGTGTAACTATAGTCGGAACTTCTGCAGTCACTGAGACTGTTAATGATATTATGGCGCGTCAAATATTGGGTGCAAATAACCCCAGGTCAGTAGAAGCCGAAAAGGAAAAGGAATACCCTGACCGTCATAATCTTCCTCAGAATCCAAATTCACAAAATGTGTCTAAATATTCTTCTAATATGAAAATAAGTAATATACCTAATCAGGTAACCTCCAATGCCCCAATTACTAAAGGACTTAGTTTTACTACAGTTACTTTGCCTACGGGTGGTGCATATCCTCCTGACAATATGGGCTCTGTCGGTCCTACTCAATATATTGTAGCTGTAAATTCTAAAATTGTGTCTTATAACAAAACTACCGGAGTTGCTGATGGGGTTTTAAATGTAACAACAGATAATTTTTTTGCAAGTGTAATGTCAACAGCTTCCGGTACATTTACAAGCGATCCTCACATAAGGTATGATCGACTTTCAAATAGATGGATTATTGTAATAATCGATGTACCTGCAGGTACCGGCAGCACTGCAAACCGCGTATTGATAGGGGTAAGTTCTGATGGTACTCTAACAGCTTCAACAGTATTTAAATTTTTCTATTATCAGAATAGTGGGAATTTCATTGATTATCCCACGCTGGGAATAGACCAAAATGCAATTTATATTGGCGGTAATTTATTTAACCTAGCTGGAACATCATTTCTTGGGACTATAGGATTAGTCGTTCAAAAGAGCTCCATTATGGGAAGTGGACCTATGGTGTCTACTAAATTTTCACTTGGCGGAGCTTCCTCAGGAATTTATACTCCACAGGGAGTTGATAATATATATGATCTTACAACAACCGAAGGGTACTTTATCGGTGTTGATGCCGGAACTTATGGAATATTGGATCTTGTCAGGGTGAATAATCCTGGCAGTAATTTTCCATTTGTTTCAACAGCCGTTACAATAACAGTTCCTGCAACTTATGCACCGGGAACTTTTTTTAGTAAACCAGGCTCTTCTTCCTACAATCTTGATCCTGATGATGACCGCTTATTTGCGGCAATGATAAGGAATGGACATTTATGGACAGCTCATCATATTGAAACGACTAATGCCGGCGTGGGATCTAGTTCCGGTACTCGAATCTCAGCCAGGTGGTATGATCTTATAAATTTTAAAACTGGTTCAACTCCTTCGTTAAATCAATCCGGTACTATTTATTCAAATGCCTTAACTACCACCCGGGATAAGAATTTTGGATACCCTACCATTACTGTTAACGGTCAGGGACATGCTTTAATGGGATTCACTACTGCCGGATATTATAATTATGCACAAGCCGGCTATACCTTCAGACTTAGTAATGCTACCTTAGGTACAATGCAGATTCCTGATTCCAATACTGTAAGTACTACCAGCTACAATCCTGGCGATGGGTCTCCTCACAGATGGGGTGATTATTCAATGACTGAATGTGATCCAACTGATGATATGACATTCTGGACAATTCAGCAATTCTGCGATGCAACAAATAGTTATGGCTGCCGTGTATCTCAGTTTAAGGCTCCTGCCCCGGCTCCTCTTATCTCAGCAACACCAAGTATTCTTAGCTCGGGCAGCAATTTCACGTTAGTTATAAAAGGCGATACTTCCACTACCACAGGGCTTGGTTTCTATGAGCCCGGAACAAGCTTTTCAAAGCATCTTTCTGCTACTATAGACGGAGGGATCACTGTAAACAGTATTACTTATTATAGCCCCGGGACAATTGCGTTAAATGTAACAACTTCCGGCGGTACAAGCGGTGCAAGAACTGTTACAATAACTAATCCGGATGGGCAGGTAGTTAGTTCAGGTGCTATTTTTACTTATCAACCTGTAACAGGACCTTTATTGGCTGTGACTCCCATATCCTTAACCGGTTTTAATTATTCTTTCGGTTACGGACCTTCGCTTTCACAATTTTACACTCTGAGCGGGAGTAGTCTTACCGGTTATCCAGGCAGCATTACTGTAACGGCTCCAACAAATTATGAAGTTTCATTAGATGATGTAAGTTTTGCCGCAAGTAAAACAGTTTCATATACTTCGGCGACTTTAAGTTCAACAACAATTCATGTAAGATTAAAATCAGGTTTAGGAATAACTACCTATTCAGGAGATGTTACAAATGCCGGGGGCGGCGCTACAACTCAAACTGTTGCATGCAGCGGAGTTGTTAATCCTGTTCCATCGCCGATCATAGTAGTTTCTCCCGGGACTCTTGTCGGTTTTAGTTATTTAACATGTGCAGGCCCATCAGTTTCTCAATCTTACATTTTAAGCGGCTCATATCTTACCCCGGCATTGGGCGGCATTACTGTGCAATGCTTAACTAATTATGAAGTGTCAACAGATGGTGTAACCTTTTCCGCAAGTGTTTCTCCTTCATATACGGGGGGGGCGCTTTTGGCAACTACAATTTACGTAAGATTAAAAGCGGCCTTAGCGATAGGCAGTTATAATTCAGAAACTGTATCAAATGCAGGAGGAGGCGCTGCAACTCAATATGTTTTATGCAGCGGAGTTGTTAATGATATTACTGCACTGTTTGTTGATGATTTTAATTATACGGTTGGAACTCTTCTTACTGATAACGGCTGGACCGCTCAGAGCAATGCAGGTTCCAATCCGATTACCATAACAAGCCCCGGATTAAGTTATAGTAATTATGCAGGTTCAGGTGTGGGTAATGCAGTTACTTTAACCGGGAACGGAGAAGATGATAATCATACGTTTACAAGCACGTCCACCGGAGCCATTTATGCCTCAGCCATGATAAATGTTACTTCGGCAAATGCAACAGGAGATTATTTCTTCCATTTTGGTTCAGGTACTTCTACTACTTATAATGCAAGAGTTTTTGTAAGAAGTGCTACCGGAGGTTTCGTTTTTGGAGTTAGCAAATCATCTAATAACATTCAATGGTCTAGTAATGTGCTGACAACCGGTTCGACTCACTTTGTTGTACTTAAATATACCTTTGTTACAGGTAGCACAAATGATAAATCAGAACTTTTTATTGACCCAACTATCGGCGGGAGCGAGCCGGCATCATCAGATTTATCAGCAGTAATTAGTGATGCGGATTTCACATCTATCGATAGGATTTGTTTGCGTCAGAGTTCTACAACTCCGGTTGTAATACTGGACGGAATCAGGATAGGCCAAACATGGGCTAGTGTTACACCTTCTGCTGTTAAAACATTGACGCTTACAGCATTTTTAGAAGGGTACACTAATACAAGTGGAACTGGGATGACTTCTTCTCCTACTGTAACCGTAGAATTGCATAATTCCACCTCCCCTTATGCCTTAGTTGAATCACAATCCAGTTCTTTGAACACTGCGGGAGTTGGTACCTTTAACTTTACAACAGCTAATAATGGCACACCATATTATGTTGTAGTTAAAACCTGGAACACAGTAGAAACCTGGAGCTCAGCTTCTCAGAATTTTACATCTGGTGCATTAAGTTATAATTTCACAACTGCAGCAACGCAGGCATACCTCAGCAACATGACTCAGAAAGGAGGAGCAGGATGGTGTATTTATAGCGGTGATGTAAACCAGGATGGTTATGTTAATTTAACAGATTATAATCTTCTTAATAATGATTCCTATAATCTTGTAAATGGTGCTGTGGTTACGGATTTAACCGGTGATCTATATACTAATTTAACTGATTATAATATAGTTAATAATAATTCTTATAATTTAGTTAAAGTAAACAGTCCTTTGTTAAATCCTGCCGCAAGCATCACAAAACCAATAAACAGGTTAAACAAACAAATAAAAAAGAATAAGTAATAAATTTAGAGGTATGCAGAAAGTCTCTCTCTTTCCGCACACTATTTTAAGGATGCGAATATTGCAATTATAATAAGCGGTATTCGCATTTTTATTTTCTCCAACGTTTTCTAGTAAACCGAAATACTAGTTAAATTTACCCCTATAGCATGTCATGATGTAAGGATTTTAAAATTCCCATTAATCATTACTGCCTTTTCTTTCTTCCTGCCTCATTATAAGACATTTCTTGAAATCACACTTTAAAGCCTAAAATAACCAGTATTTTCCTCAAAATTATGACAAAAAGCTTGGCATGTTTTTAGAAAATCCATATACAATTGTCAGTTAATAAATTAAAAAATATTTCTAAATATAGGTGAGTTTTTTATGCAACCATTTTCATTATTGACAAAAGTAAAAATTTTTAATCAGGATGTTCGTCTATTATCATCACCCGGAAAAGTAAAAATAGGCAGTCAGGAATGGTCGACTGAAAATCTTAATGTGGATCATTTTCGTAACGGAGATATTATTCCTGAAGCTAAATCAGACGAAGATTGGGGAAAAGCTGGCGATCTGCGACAACCTGCCTGGTGTTATTATGATAATAATCCGGAGAATGGCAAAAAGTACGGCAAACTTTATAATTGGAATGCGGTCAATGATATAAGAGGATTAGCCCCAAAGGGATGGCACATACCTTCAGAAAAAGAATTTCGGATCTTAATAGAAAAAGCAACTAAGGATGGAAATGCCTTAAAAGAAATAGACCAGGGAAGCGGAAATGGTTTGGGTACAAATAAATGCGGGTTTTCAGCATTATTAGCAGGCTATCGTCACTACCATGGTTGGTTTATAGATTTAGGTGATCGTACTAACTTCTGGAGTTCAACTGAGAACCGCCCACATTATGCAACTAACTTAACTCTCATCGATTGGGACGGCTATATCAGTTTATTTAGCGATCATGTGAGATTCGGGTATAGTGTTCGCTGCCTAAGGGATTAGAGAATATTTGTCCGTTGGACCAGCGTGATTCCCTAAAACTTAAATTATTGAAAATAAACTTTAAAAGGAGTTTAACTATGAAAGAAGTAAAAGCAAAATTGGATAATCCCTTATGTGAGCTGATAAGCGATGATATTCATGATTTGTTAAGTTCTCATGGGCTTATCGATGAGAAATCTGTAAGAGATTTTCTGATTAGAAAAAAATTCAAACAATTACGGGCGAGTAAAGTATGTGTGGGGGATGCTATTGATTCTATCAGGGAACAATATCCTTATCTGCAATTCGATACCATCAGAAAAATAGTATACCATATAAACGATATAACAGAAAAAATAAATAATAATTCTTGACAAATTTATATTTGGAATAAATTTCCCTCAATTAAGAACATGATTTTATAAACGATCAATACCTGCCTTGCTAATAAAAACGATAAGCCGTTAGTTAATTCTAAGGGCTTATTTTTTTGATCAAACACTTGAATAGGTTTAAAGTTATTTTGTCCTGTAGCTCACTGTGGAATTATCTTTATATGTTACTTTTACCGAAAAGGGAATTCTAGTATAATCAGGGTATTTGTGTATCCTTTTTTTATCTGTTATGCCATTATCCCAGTTTATATATAAAATCTCTTGTTTGACCGACTCCCAATTTGATATAATTACGACTGAACCGTTCACTATAAAATTTACATTCTTAAATTTCTTTACAATATTCTCGGGTGTTTTTACATTGTTCTCGTTTTTTGTGATTATATTTTTATCTTCCGATACCGGGGTATTTACCATGGATTGCTGATTAATATTATCTTTATTAGTTTCCGGGGGAAGTTTTGAGGATTCAAAAGCACCAATTGGTGAAGTTTCAACGGGTTTTTCTTTCGTTCCAGATGATAGAAAATAGATAAGGAATCCAATTAAAATTAAGAGTAGAGGGATAATAATTAATAATAGAGTTTTGTTTGGTATTCTTTTTTTATCTGGATTCTTCCTTGTACCTGAGTAATTAAAAGCTGCAATAGAAATATTATCTTTTCTACCTACCCCGGAAACCGAATGGAGTATTTTTTTACATATTTCTTCAGGACCTTTGCTTGAAAAGACTATCTGCTGCAAAGAATTAATGTCTAATACTACAGACAGGCTCTGAGAGCATAAAAGCAGCGTATCCTCTTTTTTCAGTTTTACATTAAATAGCTTAGGTTTTTCTAATAACCCGGGTCGAACAGACAATGTTTTTTCATTTCCAGGGCTATCCTTCTCATTTAATATGCTGACAGACTTAGAATTTATTATGAAGGAAGCGCCAGTACCCGTATGAGAAACAAAAACATCACGGGATTCCTTTACTGATTTTAGGACTAAAGCAATTGTGCAGGAAATATTCTTATTACAAAGAAAGGTAGAGGCTTCATACAAAATCCTTTTGAAATCATTTCGCTTTATCTTTAACTTATCAGCATAGTATCTATAGTCTCCCTTTATAAATAACTTGTTTATGAATAACTTTGCCTCAGTTATTTCTAGTTCGTCCATGGGAACGCCGTCTAAATTATCAATTACCATAAGGACATAATCAGTAGGTGAAGCCGGCTGGTTTACCTCCAATGCAAAGACTGAATCTTGAGAAAGTTCCTTATTCCTGCCTACCAATGTTAATGAAAATACATTTGAGTAGGAATTATTATAGTCTAAAATTTTCTCTCCGCTTATTTAATTTCCAGTTTTATATTATTAATTGCCTCTGTTTTTTTAGCATCAATATCAATCACTAATTTATTTTGTGCTGCCGGGTCTGACCGGAATCGAATTCGGAGGAAATCCGATTCGTTTTTTTTGAATATATTTATATCTGCTATTGTGCATACCAAATAGATTCCATTTTGCAGTCCCTTAAAAGAAGTGGCGATATTATTGTATTCGCTCAGGATGAGTTTTCCTACCTCTCCCAATCCTCTTTTATTCACAAAATCTTTAAGATTAAGAGATTCCCTCAAATGAAGATTATAAACATTATTTATTGAATCAACCGATATTGATTTTACAGGAATATTTTCAATGACAGGGTTTGATACTGTATTAATTTTTGCAACAGCATTTGATTCCAAATTTTTTATCCGGTCACGAAGATTTACTATTTGTTTATAAAATTCTTTATTTTCTGATTGAGCTTCATAGTACTTCTTTTTGTATTCATCCATTCCCTTTTGAGCCTCCGGAGCCACTACCTCAGGGCGAAATAAATTATAGCTCAGGCCCAGATTAATAGTGGAGAATATAAGATGATTGGATTCAAATTTTATCCTATCACCAAAATAATAACATGCAGAAGTTGAAAATGATAATGCATCATAAAGGGGATATGTTATACCAAATTGTAGTGAACCCATATAAAAATTTAGTGTTGATGATGTCCACCCATTACCAGAGCCGATGTCGTTTACTGATTCGTCCAGGGATAGACCAATTTTTCCAAATATCCTCCAATGATCAAAGTTTAGCGCTGCGCCTCCGAAGATGAATGGGAGAAAAACCTCTGCCTGCTTATTAATGTTATTTATACGTCCATATAATTCAACCCATAAAAAATCAATACCCCCATTTAATTCAAATAAGGTGGACAAAGGGTAGTTGTACTGACCTCCAAGCAGGAAATTACCCGGATGATCATAATTCTGATTAAAGCCATAAGTAAAAACAGTCGAAAAGAAATCACCATGAAGAGAGATCCCTTCGCTCTGGGGAGAGCTGATTGGGGAATAGGCAAATATTGATAAAAGAATATTGGTAAATAAAAAAAACTTTTGGCGATTTATAAAAGCAAACATTTATTGTCCGAGTTTAAATATCACAAAATATGTTATAATTATTAAAAATACATAATTATTTATTTATAAACATTGTTTAAGGATATCTGAAGGAAAATTTATTGGGCGAAGTAGATTTCTCAAGTATATTTATATTGGCTTATTACAATTCATACCTATTTATTAAAATGCATATAAATACTAAAAATGTCATATTTTATAAAGAATATGCAGAAATAAAGAATAATTATGCAAAAAACTATTGACAATAGAATGACTTCCATTTATATTTATAGTGTGGATCTAAATCGAATTTACATCCCGCAGCTACAGATTTTTTATTTATTAGAAAGGTAACATTTTGATTTCTGTTGGTATTATAGGAGGTAGCGGATATACCGGAAAATATCTAATACAATTTTGCCGTAATCATCCGATGATTGAATCGATCAGCATTTACGGTAATACTACCGCCGGCAAGACAGTGAGCCAGGTTTTCCCGGAATTATTAAACCAGACCGAAGATTACGTCATACTTGATTCAAAGAATATTTCCTTTGAACATGATGTCTATTTTATTGCGCTGCCTCATGGCGAAGCGCTTAATTATGTTCCTGCCCTGATTGAAAACAAGAAAATTGTTATCGATTTAGGAGGAGACTATCGGTTAGATGATGTCAATGTATATGCCAAGTGGTATAAGATCAATCATAGTTCTCCCAATTTATTACAAATGAAGACATACGGACTTGCCGATTATTTTGATAACTCAGAGTACCAGAATTCACTCATAGCAAATCCGGGGTGTTATCCTACAGCCTCATTGCTAGGTCTGCTTCCATTAACAAAGAATTTCCATAATAGAATTATTTCGGCAAGTACTTCCGCCTATTCCGGAACGAGTGGAGCGGGCAAGTCAGTAAATCCGACCCTATCGTTTTCCGAGATGGACGGAAACGTAAGAGCTTATAATGTAAATGCACATCGGCATCAACCCGAAATTGAGCAGATTCTAACGAAGTCCGGTTTTACATCTCCTTACTCGTTTACAACGCACCTGCTGCCTATAAGCACGGGTATTTATGCTACTACCACTGTTTTTATGGATTCGGATATGTCAAAAGAAAATATTCCGGAGCTTTATAAGGAGCATTATGCGGACTCCTCCTTTGTGAGAATGAGAGAGACACCTCCAAATCTGAGATGGGTTGTTAATACAAACTTCTGCGATATAAATGTAAATGTTAATAAAAACACTGTCGTTATTACTTCCGCTATAGATAACCTCATCAAAGGTGCATCCGGTCAGGCAGTTCAGAATCTGAATAAAATTTACAACTGGGATGAAACTATCGGGTTGTTGAAAGGAGTTAAGAATGTTTCAGTTTATTAAAAATGGTACTGTTACTTCCGTACAAGGTTTTAAAGCAGCAGGTTTACACAGCGGGATCAAGAAAAGGAAAAAGGATTTAGCTCTTATTTATTCCGAAGTACCATGCAATGCTGCCGGAACCTTTACTCTAAATAAAGTAAAAGCTGCGCCAATTTTAATTTCCAAAAGGATCATTGAGAAAAAAAATAAGATCAGGGCAGTCCTTGTAAATTCCGGGAACGCTAATGCCTGCACGGGGGAACAGGGGCATAAAGATGCACTGGCTATACAAAAGTACTGTGCATCAAAGCTTGGTGTTAAACCAGATGAAGTTCTTGTTTCTTCTACGGGAGTTATAGGTCAGCTTCTTCCGATGGAAGTGATGATGAAGGGGATAGATAAAATTACCGGATCTCTTTCTTCTTCCGGTGGAATGGATGCAGCCGAAGCTATATTAACTACTGACCTTAGATTAAAATCCTACGCCATAAAAATTAAATTAACCAAAGGGGAAATTACAATTGGCGGTATCTGCAAAGGCAGCGGCATGATTATGCCCAATATGGCAACCATGCTTGCTTTTCTTACGACCGATGCAGACATAGATCAGCCCCTTTTGCAGGAATTGCTACTAAAATCTGTTAACAAGACATTTAATAAAATTACAGTTGATGGCGATACCAGCACAAACGATATGGTGATACTGCTGGCAAACGGCAAATCGGGAATTTCGATTCAAAAGGAATCAAAGAATTATAATCTTTTTTTAGAAGGGCTGAATAAAATATGTGAAGAAATGGCTAAGTCGATTATAGTAGACGGTGAAGGAGCAACAAAACTTATTAAGATAATAATCAACAATGCAAAAACTATTTCGGATGCAGATACAATAGCAAAATCAATTGCCAATTCCCCGTTAGTTAAAACTGCGTTTAACGGTGCCGATGCAAACTGGGGAAGAATTATTTCTGCCGCCGGGAAAAGCGGCGCCGATTTTAATCCACTAAAAACAAATATTTATTTTGATGATCTTCCTGTTATGCTTGCAGGATATAAGATTGTTATAGATGAAGAAAAAGCATCTGAAATTCTGAACAAAGATAATTTTTCTATTTCGCTTGATCTGAATGAAGGGGAATGTTCAACCACATGGTGGACCTGTGATTTTTCACAGGATTATATAAAGATAAACGCAAATTACAGGACCTGATTATGAAAATTGCTGTTGTTAAGTTAAGCGGTAAAGCGATAGAGGATTTCATTTCAAATCCCGGCTGTCTAAAGGTCATAAAGAAGCTGCACGCGAACTATGATGGTTTAATTATAGTTCATGGGGCAGGGAACCAGATTTCCGAATGGACTACAGCTCTTGGGGGAGAGAATAATTTTATAAACGGGCAAAGAGTTACGGACGAATTTTCAATGAATGTAGTTGCGGCTGTTCAGGCGGGNNGACTATACCGATGATAAATTAGGATTCGTAGGGGTACCTAAAATCAATAAAAATATCTCCTGGCTAAAAGATCTTATGCTGACTTCAACTATTCCCGTATTTTCCAGTATTTGCAGAGATGAATCCGGGAACCTTATGAATGTTAATGCAGATATATTTACCAATATACTTGCGGCATCCCTGAATGCAGAGACTGTCTTTTTTGTTTCTGATGTTAAGGGAGTTATCCTCAACGATAAAGTCAAGAAAGAAATATGCCAGGATGAAATTACCGAAGGAATCAATAACAAACAGATTACGGGCGGTATGATTCCAAAACTGCAGAGCTGTGCGGCTCTGATAAATGCCGGCGTTAAAAAGGTATGGATAGGGAATAATTTATCCGGACTTCTAAATACAGGATCAAGCGGAATTACCGAAGGCACCTGGATTGTTAATGACAATAAAAAAGATATTAAAAAAATGCCCATCTTTAATGAAATAGCTGAAGCAGTATAAGGGATAAGAATTATGTCTGCTAAATTAAAAAGACAGAACAGAATCAAAGAAATTCTTTCAGACCTGCAAATTGCAAGCCAGGAACAGCTTGTTGATAAACTTGAGTCGGAGGGGATAGAAATAACCCAGGCAACACTAAGCCGTGATTTTGCCGAGTTAGGTGTTACACGGGTTTCCGGTGAAAATGGAATACATTATATATTAAATCCAACGGAAGCCGGCTCACATATAGCGAAAGTGATTGGATTTGAGATACTGGGTGTTGCTCATAATGAGAGCATGATTGTAGTCCGGACCCTGGCGGGAAGGGCACAGGGCGTGGCTTTCTATTTCGACAGGTTGAACAGACAGGAAATACTGGGGACAGTAGCCGGCGACGACACAGTACTGGTAATCCCCGACAAGCATATAAATATAGATGCAATAATTTTATTGATAAAAGAATTAATGATGAATGTACCTAAACAAAAAACAATTTGAGGAGAATAAAAATGGCGGATAAAATAATAGTAGCATATTCCGGAGGTCTTGACACTTCAGTAATGGTTAAATGGCTTTCACTGAAATACGATGGCGAGATAATAGCTGTATGCGGTGACCTTGGACAGAAAGATGAACTCTGTGGGTTAGAGGAAAAAGCTTTAAAGACAGGCGCTTCAAAGTTCATACTTAAAGATTTGAAATATGAATTCATTACAGAATATGTATGGAAAGCATTAAAAGCTGGGGCATTATATGAAGGCACATATCCGATGGCTTGTGCTATCGGGAGACCGCTTCTTGCTAAAATGCTTACAGAAATTGCACAGGAGGAAGGTGCAGATATTATTGCCCACGGATGTACAGGTAAAGGTAATGACCAGGTAAGATTTGAAGTAGGCATACAGACCCTTGCTCCTGATATTAAAATAGAAGCTCCTTTAAGAACGTGGGAATTCAAAAGCAGGGAAGAAGAAATGGAATACGCGCTGATGCATAATATTCCGGTTAAAGCAAAGAAAGATTCTCCTTATTCGATAGATGAAAATTTATGGGGTATTGCAGTTGAATGCGGTGTGCTGGAAGATGCCACTATACCCCCGCCGGAAGATGCATTCCAAATAACAGTTAACCCAAAGAAAGCACCAGGTGAAAGTGAGGTAATATCCATACACTTTGAAAAAGGTGTACCAGTTTGGGTTAACGGGATTCATTTCGACCCGGTAACCCTTGTAAGCGAGCTGAATAAAATAGGCGGAAGAAATGGAATCGGAAGAATGGATCTTATAGAAAACAGGGTAGTGGGGATAAAATCAAGAGAAATATACGAAGCTCCCGCAGCGGTAATACTGCATAATGCACATCATGAACTGGAAAAATTAATACTGGATAAAGAAACCTTCCGTTATAAACAGGATGTATCGAATAAAGTTGCCAATTTAATATATGACGGTCTCTGGTTCTCGCCATTGTTCAATTCTTTAATGGCATTTGTAGATTCCACACAGGAGAATATTACCGGTGAGATAGTTCTGGAATTATATAAAGGAAATATTACAATCCTATCAAGGAATTCCGAGTTCAGTTTATATAACAAAGAACTTGCGACATATACTTCGGAAGACACATTTGACCATAAAGCATCGGAAGGATTCATAAAGATATACGGGCTGCCATATAAGACAATGAGTCTTGTTAATAATAAAATAAAGGTAACAGCTTAATGCTTTGGGGCGGAAGATTTGAAGAGAAACCAGACAAGATCGCAATTGAGTTTTCGTCATCTCTTAAGGAAGATATACTTTTAATCAAAGAAGAAATCCTATGCGGTAAAGCGTATGCTGAAATGCTGTGCAGGATCAATATTATTTCTTTGGTGGAAGTAAATTCAATTACTGAAGCCCTCTCCACTATTGAAACCGAATATTTCAGCGATCAATGGAATCCCGACCCCAAAGAATTTGAAGATGTACATTCTGCAATTGAATCCCGGTTATATGAACTTATCGGAAGTACAGCCGGCAAGCTAAGAGCCGGGAGAAGCAGGAATGACCAGGTTGTCACTTCACTAAGGATGTGGTGTAAAAAAACATCCGTGGAAATGATCAACCTATTAGGCAATCTGCAACGGTCTTTTGTTAATACTGCTGAGAAGCACATAGAAACTATAATTCCCGGCTATACGCACATGCAGCACGCACAGCCTGTTTCTTTAGCCCATCACTTATTGGCTTATGTTGAAATGTTTGAGAGAGACAAGGAAAGATTTTCAGGGGTCAACAAAGAATCGGACTGCATGCCTTTGGGATCAGGAGCCATAGCCGGGTCCACACTCCCTCTTGATGTTAACTTCTTAAAGGACAAATTAGGTTTTAGCAGCTTATGCGAAAATTCAATGGATGCAATATCAGACCGGGATTTTGTAATAGATTTCCTAAACGGGTGTTCAATTGGAATGATGCACCTAAGCAGGTTTTGTGAAGAACTTATATTATGGTCAACCGTCGAGTGGAAGTTCATCAGGATAGGCGATTCATTTACAACAGGGTCGTCACTGATGCCCCAGAAAAAGAATCCGGATATTGCAGAACTAATAAGGGGGAAAACTGCCCGTGTATTCTCTTACTATCAGTCGGTTATTACTTTAATGAAGGGACTCCCTTTAAGTTACAACAGGGATATGCAGGAGGATAAACATTCTTTATTCAATTCATATTCCATTTATTCAGATTCACTGAAACTCATGAAAGGGATGTTTGAAACCATACAGTTTGATAACTCACATCTGCTTTCTTTAATGAAGAAAAGCACTATACTTGCAACCGATGCAGCAGACCGGCTGGTATTGAAAGGCATTCCATTCCGCGAGGCGCATGATATTATAGGAGAGCTTGTAAAGTATTGCGTTAAGAACGAAAAAGGATTTGCAGAATTGACCCCAGAAGAACTTAAGCAGATAAATCCTGTTTTAGATAAATCGGTTTATGAACTGTTTAAGCTTGATAATTCCTTAAGCAGAAAGAAAACCCCCGGCTCCCCTAATCCATCTTTTGTAAAAGATCAGATAAACAAATGGAAATCTGCACTTATTTAGTTTTGTCCTTATTTGGTTTGTATTTCCGGGCCTTAAATATTTTGCGTAAAATAAATTCAGTGGAATGGAATGTACATATTTGGTTCATATTTACCGCCCTTAATTAAAATACGTTAAATAAATTAACTGGAACGGAGCGTCAGTGGGAAATGCTGTTCGAGTGCAACGAGTTCATTTCCCGCAGCGGAGTGGAAGTTAATTTATAGTATTTTAATTGCAGGCATATTTCTTTTGCTACTTTTCTTATGTTAAGAAAAGTAGGGAAGAAATGTCCTTGAACTTTTGGTTACTTTTGTTTCAAGATAAAAGTAACGTTATATTTCTACTTCCTCTCCTGTCTTAGGATAATGAACATTCTTGTATCCCTTACTTAAAATCTTTTCCTGCAATGGAAGAGACTCTTCAGGCTCACCGTGGACTATAAAGATATTCTTAGATTTATCCGGGACCGAAGTATCAACATATTTAAGTAATCCTGTCTGATCTGCATGCGCACTAAAATAATCCATCTTTTTAATCTGTGCTTTTACCGTATAGGGTGAACCAAGTATATTAACATCTGTAGCTCCATCCATAATCTTTCTGGCAAGAGTTTCCTTAGCAGCATAACCTGCAAATAATATCATGTTATTTGGATCCTCAATATTATTTGCAAGGTGGTGAAGTATCCTGCCTCCTTCCGCCATTCCTGATGCAGAGATTATCATACACGGACCCTTAAAAGTATTTAATTTCTTAGATTCATTCACATCACGGGTATAAGTCAGTCTGCTGAAACCAAACGGGTCTTCATGGTTATTGATAAACTCGGTATAAGTTTCCCTGTCAAAGCATTCGGGATGTAAACGGTAAACCTCAGTAACGTTAACTGCAAGTGGACTATCAACAAAAATTGGAAAGACCGGGAGTTTATTCTGATTAAAAAGTGTATGCATATCATATACAAGCAGCTGGGTTCTTCCAACAGCAAATGCAGGAATAATTATCTTCCCGCCTCTCTTTATTACTTCATTTATCACAGATGCAGTTTCCTCTTCAACATGATCATTCGCAGGATGGAACCTGTTGCCGTAAGTACTTTCCATTATAAGAACATCAAGATTTGGCAGAGGTATAGGGTCTCTTATGATAGGCATTTCAGGTCTTCCTATATCGCCGCTGAAACCAAGACGTGTGGTTTTGCCATTCTCATTTATTTCGAGTAGGATGCCTGCGGAGCCAAGTATATGTCCCGCATCTATAAAAGTTACCGAAATACCGGGGAAGATTTCTATTTTCTTATCATACTGCACTCCCATAAAATTGAGCATAGCTTTTTCGACATCATCGATAGTATATAAAGGTTCAAAAAGATTTTTGTTCTGACGCGCTCTCTTCTTATTTACAAACTTAACATCCTTCTCCTGCAGGAAAGCAGAATCCCTAAGCATTAACTGGCAGAGATCCACAGTGGCGGAGGTTGTATAAATACGTCCCTTAAACCCGCTTTTAATCAGGTGAGGGATATTGCCGCTATGGTCCAGGTGGGCATGGGATAATAGCATCGCATCCAAAGAAGAAGGATCGAAAGGTAAGTTCCTGTTTATCTCAAAGGCTTCCTTTCTTTTCCCCTGCATCAGACCGCAGTCCATCAGTATTTTCTTTCCGTTAACCGATATCAAATGTTGGGAGCCTGTTACAGACTGGTCGGCGCCGCAGAATTTTATTTTCATAGTATTGCCTTATTTCAAAGAATAATTAAAAATTACATGTGAAATATACTCTTTTCCTCTTTTTAAATCAGATTAACCATATTTATGTAATAATATATTCCCTTGACTTCAATATGAATCTATTATTACATTTCGTTGGTTTAATTAAGGCACTTATATATCTTGATATGATAACACATAGATCATTACACCAATTGTATACCAATAGGACACCAATACCATACCAATAGCTCTACTTTTTACCTAAATTAATAAGGAGTGTGCTTTATGGCTAAGATTAAAAACCAGTACCTTGGTACTGTCTACGGATCATTAGGTCCGGTTGTTTTCAAACAGATTGGTAAAACCAAGTATGTTGCTAAAAGACCAAATTCATTTATCCCCGGTACAGATCCCGCTTCCATTTTCAGAAGAGACCAGTGCACATTTGTAGGAAAATTATCAAGCAAAATCTACTCCCTCGATATCATTAAAAATCTCTGGAGTTCTTCCTGTGAAGTTCAATATAGGATTTACCAGAAAATATGGTCTGAAAATTATCATTCGGTAGATTGCAATGATCTCGATAAACCTCCAAAACTTGCACCGTCTGCAAATTTTATTGTAAGTAACCCCGTATTCCTTTTTGAACAAAGATCATTCCTTTTTAAATCGGACCCGCTTGGTGCATCCACCGTAATTAACCCTGCAATAGAAAAATTCATTCTGCCTGCTGGGGTAATAGTTCTCAAAGAGCCCCTGCCGCCTGCTGTGTCTCCTATGGAAATAATACCATTCAAAGGCAAAAAAGAAATTCTTGATCTAAATTCTGAATTGAATATTAATATCGTTTTACCTACACCTCAGGATTCATATTATATGCACTATCAATTCCGTAAATGTTATTTAATCCTCATAACACTCGATGAAAATGAAAATCCTGTCCACACTTCAGAATGTTTAGTCAACCAATAAATATTTTACACACTGTCGTTTCTTTTACATTTTATCGGCAGATTATTATAATTTTATTGCTATTGGGTACTATAACACGTAAGTTTTAATCAAATAGTTATCTTTTCTTTGATAGGTCGTATCATAAGGAAATGTAGATAGCTCTGGTCATAATACCTACCAAAGAATGAAGCAATTCTCATTTATCGCTTGAGTCTAATTAAATATTTCTTTAACAAATAGATTTTTTTCTTAACTAACTGTGAGGTTCAAAGTGAAAAAACAAATAATTCTTTTAACGCTTATTTCTCTACTTGCTTTTACGCAAGTGGGATGGGGTCAACAAACTTATACCTGGACAGGTGCTACAGATAATTCCTGGGCTACATCAACGAACTGGACTCCAGAACGTACTCCTCTGGCTACTAGTGATGTTCTTCAGTTTAACGGGGGTGGAACTGTAACTGTAACAGCTGTCCCTACTCAGACTATCGCACAATTAACTGTATCAGGCAGTACAATCGTAAATTTACAATCTGCAGCAGCAGTGATATTGACTATTGGTGGAGCAGCGGGTACTGATCTATCTGTTGACGCCACTTCCCAGTTAAATTGTAATAACACGACTGGGATAACAATAGCTATTGCCACAACTGCAACTGGGAGTATTTTAGGAAATATGACCTTTTCTGGTGGCGTTCATAAAATAACAGCTGTTGATGCAGCCGGACTTACTTTTCAAAGTGGTTCTACTTTTACTCAAGGTTTGCTTTGTACGGGCAACGTATTCGGTGCTTCCGGGGGGACAACTAATAGTGTAGTATTTGCGAGTGGTTCTACATTTATTCAAAAAACCGGATCTAATCCGTTTGCCAGTCCAACCCCCGCTTCAATAGTACAGTTCCAAACCGGTAGTCTCTTTAGTAATCAACAAACAGGAACTCCCTCCTTCAGCGGAAGAACATACGCAAACTTTGAGCAGGATTGTACAGTAGGCCCCCCTACTATTACAGTAACCGGTGGTGGTGCTGTTTCTATTGATAATTTTACAGTTAAAAACGGAACTTTCCTTTTTAATATGACCGGCCACTCGTCAGCAATTAAAGGTAATATAACTGTTTTATCCGGAGCAACACTAAATTTTAACCCACTTACTCCTGGAGATACCGTTTCTTTAGGTGGCTCCTCACTTCAGACTATATCTAATGCAGGTACGATGGCGATTGGCGGGTCAAACAATTTTCCTGTAAATATTGTGATCACTAATCCCGCAGGAGTTCAATTATCATCGGGTACTCTTACAATTCAAAATTCGGCAAAAGTGACTTTAGGTAATAATAACTTAACAATAGCTTCCGGAGCAACACTTGCTACTGATGCTACAAGTTATATTGTTACTAATGGAACAGGCGCACTTATACAGACCGTAGGTTCAAGTGCTACCTTCCCGATCGGCGACATTGCATACAGACCGGTAACACTAGCTTCAGTAACCGGAGGAAGTCCGGTTATTTCTGCCAGAGTAACGAATGCAAATGCAGGGGGTACATTTGACGGTTCACTTAGCTCAATCTCCCCAACACGCTACTGGGCAATAGGTTTGGTTTCCGGCGCATTTACATACTTCACATTAAACCTGACTTATGGGAATGATGACGGTGTTACCGATAATACAAACCTAAGGATTGGAATGAATACATCGTCATCAGCTGCTGGCGCTTACTCAAGTCTTGGCGGCACAGGAGGATCAGCTAATACTTCCGGAAATATTACATCAGGCCTTCTCGGTTATTTAGGCACTCCAAGTTATTTTTTGCTTGCCAATGCATATGGCGGTACAAATCCTCTTCCTGTTGAACTGTCATCTTTTACTTCAACTATGAATGGAAGGAACGTTCAGCTTAATTGGGAAACCAAGACGGAAGTAGCCTTCAATAAATTTGAAATTGACCGCGCTTCTGTAAACGCAAACGATGCATCTGTAACATGGGCATCTGTCGGAAAAGTTTCGGCATCTGGTACCAGCAATTCTCCCAGGAAGTATTCATTTACGGAAAAGGATTTACAGGCTGGCAAATATCAATACAGATTAAAGATGATTGATAATGACGGATCTTATAAATTAAGCGCTATAGTTGAAACTGATATTACGTCACCTAAGAACTTTGAATTAAGCCAGAATTATCCTAATCCTTTTAATCCTTCTACAAAGATAAGTTATAATCTTCCTTCAGATTCGAAGGGTTACTTTAGAAATCTTCGATGTATTAGGCGTAAAAGTAGCACAATTGGTTAATCAGGATCAGTCAGCTGGTTATTACAGTGTTGATTTCAATTCATCTTCTTTAGGCAAGAGCATTTCTTCAGGAGTTTATCTTTACAAGATAACTACCGTAGATAAAGCAACGGGAAATAATTTCTCAGCAATCAAAAAGATGATGCTTCTTAAGTAATTTTCTGAATTTTCTTTCTTTTAAGCCGGATGGGTGTAATGCTTATCCGGCTTTTTTGGTTCTCCCGACAGGGGCTGAAAAACGTGATTTCTTCTCTAAATGGAATTATATATAAAAACCTCTCATTAATGAAAATAAATTTATCTTTTGCCTTGACTTTAAAAAGATGCCCCATTACATTTCACTTAGTGTTTTACATAACAGTCGGAAAATTCTATTTCTGGCTGATCGCTTAAAAACAAAACACTATATAAAATAAATAAGCATTTATTTTTAATTTTGTTATTACGTTCTATTCATTCAATAAATTATATGAGGTCTCTTATGAAAAAAATGTTACTTATGTTTTTATTTGTAATGTTCGTTACAAATATCATTCATGCAGGTGCTTTTGCAGGTGCCAATTCATTTGTTGTTGTTAGACTGGGAGATGGCATTGTAACTTTAGCAAATGCGGGAATGCCTGTCTTTCTTGATGAATATGACTTCACTGGTACATTGTTACAAACCATTGCCATACCACCAGTCGGTACTCCAAATTTTGTAATTAATGGTACAGCTTCGTCAGAAGGTTATATGACCTTATCAGCAGATCAGAACTTATTAGCACTTAGCGGTTATAACGCTGCTGTTGCAGCCGGATCCGCTACTACAACTGCTGCTGCAACTAACAGAGTAATTGCTACCGTTAATGCAGCCGGAACAGTTAGTTTTGTAAATACTTTAACAGAAAGTGTTGCGTCAGGTAATTTTCGCGGGGTTGTAACATCAGATGGAAATAAATTCTGGATGTCTACCAGCACTACAGGCGTTAGATATACTACAGCAGGCTCGGCTACATCTCTTCAACTTAATGCTGTCACCACAAATGACAGGTGTATCAATATTTTTAATGGTACATTGTATGTTGGAAGCGGATCAGCTCCACATCTCGGACCTAACACCTTGGTCGGTATCGGTACCCCGGTCGGCCCTCTACCGACAACTTCACCCGATTCTCTGTTATTATTGCAAGGTTTTCCTACATTAGGAACACATAGTCCCTACGCTTTTTCAATGAATCCTGCAGGAAATATTATCTATGTAGCTGATGATGGAGCAGTTGGCTCTGGCGGTGGAATTCAAAAATGGACATCTTCTGATGCTGGCGCTACCTGGACTTTAGCATATACTTTAGTTCCTTCTACATTTACTGGCTTTCGTGGACTTACTGTCTGCTGGCAATGTGCTAATCCAATAATTTTTGCAACCAGTAACGAATCTGCTCTTAACAAAATTTATTCTGTTACTGATATTGGGCCAACTTCAGCTGTCAATATTTTAGTAGCAGCTGCTGGAACTAGTAAAATTTTCAGAGGAATAGCTCTTGCACCTCCCGGAGTTTGCCCGGTTGAACTTTCTTCTTTTACATCAATTGTAAATGGAAGGAATATTAACCTTGCTTGGGAAACCAAGACAGAAAAGAACAGCGATAAATTTGTCATCGAAAGACAAACAATCGGTGCTAACTGGGAAGCAATTGGCTCTGTTAAAGCTGCCGGATTAAGCAACTCAACAAAACAATATTCTTTCTCAGATAAAAACCTTAATACAGGAAATTATCAGTACAGACTTAAAATGACTGACAATGACGGATCATTCACGAACAGTAGTGTAACTGAAGTTGCAGTTTCGACACCTACAAACTTCGAACTTCTACAGAACTATCCTAATCCTTTTAATCCTTCTACAAAAATAAGTTATAATCTCCCTTCAGATGCAAGGGTTACTTTAGAAGTCTATAATGTATTAGGCGTCAAAGTTGGACAATTAGTTAACCAGGATCAATCAGCTGGTTTCTACAGCGTTGATTTCAACTCATCATTAAATAAGAGCATTTCTTCAGGAGTTTATCTATATAAGATAACTGCTGTTGATAAAGTTACCGGAAATAGTTTCTCGGCAATCAAAAAGATGATGATGCTTAAGTAATTTTCTGATCTTTCTCTCTTTAAGCCGGATGGGTAATGCTCATCCGGCTTTTTTTTTGATTAACAACTCGCTTTTATTAATTTAATATAATGAAAAACAAAAAGGAAAATAAATACCTTAAGCCTGTTCCACTTATAAAAAACAATCTGGTTATATATCTATTAATACTGATAATAGTTCCTTCAGTGTTATACTTCAGGGTTGTGAACTTTGAATTCAGCGGACTCGATGATGTTAATATAATCCAGAATATTACTAATGTGCAGGGGAGCCCATTAAATCTGAAGGAAGCATTTAAGCATGATAATTTTATGAGTAATGACGGGATTAAATTTTATCGTCCAATAACAACAATCTCCTTTATGCTGGATGCACTATGGGGAGGAATAGAGCCGTGGACTTATCACATGTCTAATCTTATATTTTATCTTCTTAATGTTATTGCACTTTTCTTTTTCCTTAAAAAAATAGGTATAAAAGAAGAAATATCATTTCTCCTTTCGCTTCTGTTTTCAGTGAATCCTATTTTTTCGAATGTGGTTGCATGGATACCTGCACGTGGGGATTTGCTGCTTTGCTTGTTCAGTTTACTTTCATTTATGTCTTTCATCGAATATTTTAAGAGCGGGGAAAAAGTTTATCTTATTTTACATGCTATTGTTATAGCTGCAGCAATTTTTTCGAAAGAGTCTGCTGTTTTATTACCGGCTATATTATTATTATATTATTATTTCGTCCTTAATAAAAAATTTCGGCTAAAGGAAATTAGTCCCTTTTTGATTGGCTGGTTTATCATTATTGTAATATTTTATTCATTGAGGCAAAGCGTAATAAAAGCAAGTCTATATCCCGCTGAATTCGGAATCATACCTTTTATAAAAAACCTGCCTGCAATTCCCATTAGCTTTTTTAAGTTTTTTATTCCTTATAAGCTTTGCACAATGCCGCTATTTGATTATACAGGGATAATAGGGGGAATTATTTTGTTGGTCATATTTGCTGTACTAATAATCAAGATTATCCCGACAGAGCGGAGAATTGTTATTTGGGGAGGGGCATGGTTTCTTGCGTTTTCAATTCCGCCGATGTTCTTCCGGGCAATTCCTCCTATCGGATATGAATATCTTGAATTCAGGACTTATCTTCCGATTATCGGAATTTTACTCATTAGCGGATTTATAATCAATAAATTATCTACAAGCATTTCTTTTAAGAAAATGTTAATGATATCAATCCCAATATTGTCGATTTATTCGGTTATTGCTTTCTTTCATACCATGGTTTTTGCCGATACTATTTCATTCTTTACTTCAGCAATCAATACCAATTCCAATAATGCGTCTGCGTTTTGTCAAAGAGGGGTTTCATATTATTACCGGGGGAGAAACGATCTTTCGTTGCCGGATTTTGAGAACTCAATCAGGATTTGTCCGACATATCCGATACCATATTCTAATATGGGATTAATTTACAGTTCGTTAAATGATCATTACAAGGCAGAATATTTTTTTTCAGAGGCACTTAAATATGACACACTTGAACAGGAATCCAACCGCCTTGAGGTTAAAACTTATATTTATCTTTCCCGTGAAAAAATAATTCTCAGGAAATATGATGAAGCCAAAGGTTTATTAAAAAAAGGAATAATGATATATCCTGAAAATGCTGATCTGCATAATAACCTAGGTATGCTTTATTTTTCCGTGACTAAATTTGATTCCGCTCTTTATGAATATAATAAAGCAATCGAATTTAAAAAGGGAAATGCTTTATTTTATAGTAACCGGGGTCTGGCTGAATATAATTTGAATAATTTTGCAGATGCATTAAATGATTTCAACAGGGCATTGGAGTTAAACCCGGATTTCCTTGATGCCTGGGAGAACAGAGGGATGTCGAAGATAAAACTGAATGATAATGAAGGGGCTATTTATGATTTTAATAAGGTTATAAGTTTGAATCCACAATCCGGTGAATCATATTACTACAGAGGGGTGGCGTATTCAAAACTTAATAAACCGGACGAAGCCCAAAAAGATTGGGCGGAAGCCAGAAAACTTGGATTCAAGGAAACATATAGTGAAAAACAAAAAGAAAAATAAACACCTTAAGCCTGTTCCATTTATAAAAAACAACTTGGTTATATTTCTATTAATACTGGTAATAGTTCCTTCTGTGTTATACTTCAGGGTTGTAAATTTTACGTACAGTGGTTTCGATGATAGTAATATAATAACAAATATTAACGAAGTCAGGGAGGGTCCGCTAAATCTGCAAGAAGCATTTACACATGATGCATTCATGGATAATAAGGGGGATACATTTTACCGTCCTTTACAGACAATCTCATTTATGCTGGATGCGCAAATAGCGGGTAAAGACGCATGGATCTATCACCTTTCAAATCTTCTTCTGCATATACTTACAGTAATTGCGCTTTTCTTTTTCTTAAAAAAGACCGGGATAAAAGAAGAAATCTCTTTTCTATTGGCATTATTATTTTCCATACATCCTTTGTTTACAAATGCAGTTGCATGGATTCCCGCACGGGGGGATATCCTCCTTTGCTTATTCGGCTTACTCTCATTTATTACGCTTTTGGAATATTTGGACACCAGGAAAACAATTTATCTGATACTGCATGCCCTTGTTTTTCTTTCAGGAATGTTTTCAAAAGAAACAGCAGTTTTATTGCCGTTTCTTATATTATTATATCTTTATTTTGTACAAAAGAAAAAAATTATATTAAAGGAAATTGCTCCGTTTCTTGCCATTTGGCTTATATCGTTTGTTCTATTTTTTGTAATGAGACAAAGTTTTATAAAAACAACTCCTTCTTCAAGTATTTTCGGGATAATACCTTTTATCAAAAACCTGCCAACTATTCCCATTATCTTTTTTAAGTTTATTATCCCATATAGGCTGTGCACGATGCCGCTATTCGATAATACAGGACTAATAGGGGGAATTATTTTGTTGATCACATTTGTTATAATAATAATCAAGATTATCCCGACAGAGCGGAGAATTGTTATTTGGGGAGGAATATGGTTCCTTGCATTTTCAATTCCCCCTATGTTTTTCAGATCATATTTAGCGCCCATGGGTTTTGAATATTTTGAGTTCAGAGCTTACCTTCCTATGATTGGAATTCTAATCATAGGGGGATTTCTGATCAATAAATTATCCGCAGAAATTTCTTTAAAGAAAAGAATAATAATATCAATTTCTATAATACTGGTTTATTCGATTATAGCTTTCATTCACTCATCAGTTTTTAATGATTCTGTTTCATTCTTTTCTTCAGCAATAAAATTAAATCCATCTAATGCGATGGCTCTGGAGGAAAGAGGGGTAACATATTTAAATAACGGGTTTAATGATGAGGCATTGAGGGATTTTGATAATTCGATACAGGTTTGCCCGACATATTCCCTTCCTTATTTTAATAAGGGATTGCTTTACCGCAGGCTAAATGATCATAACAAATCGGAATATTTTTTTTCAGAAGCGCTTAGATATGATACGACATATAAGAATGGCTATCCTCTTAATGAAAGTTCATATATAAACCTTTCACTTGAAGGAATAATTCTAAGGAAATATGATGAAGTTAAAATAGTATTAGATTGTGCAATTAAGAAATATCCCCAAAACGGTCATTTGCATAATAATCTTGGCATGCTTTATTATTCCACTGCTAAATTTGATTCTGCTTTATATGAATATAATAAGGCGATAGATTATGAAAAGAATATCTTTTCATTTTACAACAATAGGGGGATGGCTGAATATAATTTAAATGAGTTTACAAGTGCATTAAATGATTTTAACAGAGCATTAGAGTTAAAACAGGATTTTTATGAAACATGGGGGAACAGGGGAATGACTAAGATAAAGCTGAATGACTATGAGGGGGCAATAGATGACCTGACTATAGCTATCAAAATTAGGCAGGATGTTGGAGCCGGATGGTATTACCGGGGGCTTGCTTTTTCTAAACTTAATAAACCAACTGAAGCCGGGAAAGATTGGGACGAAGCCCGGCGGCTTGGATTCAAGGAACCGGTTGGTGAAAAATAAAAAGGAAAATAAACTCCCGGCTGCCATTTCATAAAAGAAATTAATTACCTTTTGCATTGCTTTGTATTAATAAATAAAGTTACATTTATGTAAGATTACTTAATTATTTGTTTTTGGCAGAACAAATTTACGGCTTTTAGTTTAAGACTAAAAGACCGTTGGAAGTAGTCTTTTTTAATATTATGAACGAGACATAAATTATATAAGGGGGTTACTGATAAAATATCAGGTATTAACCCTATAATTATAATATTACAAAACAATTAAATTGGTGCTATATACTGTTGTGTAAATTAGATTAATACTTCACATTTGATGGATACGTCTATTTGATACAACCGTGAATATTCAGGAAATTTTATTAACATAATAAAGCATACTATGAAAATCATATCTACTTTCTTATCAGTACTATTTTTAACTTTTTTATTTAATAGTACCGGTAATGCTCAGGGAACTATCGCCGCTTGGGATTTTACTGGATCTAGTTCTCCGGTTACCTGGCCCTCATCACTTTTTAATGCAAATCTTGTAACTGCCGGTTCAGCTAATAATGTTACTCGCGGTGCTACTGCTGCTGCCAGTACGGGAGCTAATTCCTTTAGGACATTAGGTTTCAAAAATGAAGGTATTTCAACCTCAAATACTGATTACTTTCAGGTAACACTTACAGCCGCTGCCGGATATAAACTATCCTTATTAACCATTGATGCAAAATTACATGGAACAGCATCATTTGATGCTTCTCCTGGTGTTACTTCGCAATTTGCTTATAGTCTTAATGGCACAAATTTTACGTTAATCAATTCACCTCAGCTTGTAATAGGCGGACCTCAATCGTTGGCACAAATTAATGTGTCGGCGATAGGTGCTTTGCAGAGTGTCGCAGCTGGCACTACAGTTACATTGCGTTATTATGCAAGCGGTCAGACAACCACCGGAGGTTGGGGATTTTATTCTGCTTCAAGTGGAACTTATGGCCTTGCCATCGGAGGAACCGTTGCTTCTGACGGATCTGCTAATTTTACATTAGGAGGTTCGCTAACAACTTTTTCTCAAACATCTGCCTCAGCTTCTGCAGAACAGACTTATACTATAGGCGGAACAAATCTTATAAATACTGTAACAGTAACTCCACCTTCGGGATTTGAAATTTCAAAAACTACTGGTACGGGATTTGTAAACAGCACAAGTAATCTTACATTTACAGCCGCACAAGTTATGGCAAATCCAACAATATATGTAAGATTACATGCAGCTAACCCGGGCAGCTATTCAGGAAGTATTGCGCATGCAAGTTCTGATTTCACAACCGTATATCAGCCGGTTTCGGGAACATATACAGCCCCATGCGTATTATCACTTACTGCATTTTTAGAAGGGTATACCAATGCAGGTGGAACTGCTATGAATTATGCTCCTTCTGCAGTTACAGTAGAATTGCATAATTCAACTACTCCTTATGCATTGGTTGAATCGCAAACCGGCTCTTTAAGCACGGCAGGAATTGGTACATTCTCTTTTACAACTGCATTAAACAGCACGCCCTACTACATTGTAGTTAAAACCTGGAACACATTAGAAACATGGAGTGCTTCTGCACAAAGTTTCACTTCATATGCATTAAGCTATAATTTTACAACTGCAGCTGCCCAGGCATATGGCAATAATCTTAAGCAGATTGGAACAAAATGGTGCATTTACAGCGGCGATGTTAATCAGGATGGATTTGTTAATTTATCTGATTGTAATTTAATTAATAATGATTCATATAATCTTGTAAACGGTTATGTAGTTACGGATTTAACCGGAGATCTTTACACTAATTTATCTGACTTACTTATAGTTAATAATAATAGTTATGGCTTAGTTTCAAAAAATGTACCTTCAATAATCCAACCTTCTGTATTTTCCATTACTGGTACATTAGGGTCTTTTTCACAGACATCTTCCACACCAAGTGCTGAACAAACATATAATATTAGTGGCACAAGTCTTACAGCAAATGTAACAGTAGTTCCTCCTGCCGGATTTGAAATTTCTAAGACTACAGGTTCAGGTTTTGTGAATAGCACAAGCAGTCTTGTATACACTGCTGCAAATGTTATGGCAGGACAAACAATATATGTCAGATTGAATGCTGGTTCCGTCGGCAGTTATTCAGGAAGTATTACACAAACAAGTGCTAATTCTGAATTCACGCAAGCAACTCAATCGGTTGCAGGGGTATATTCTGTTTTATCGGGTAATGTTAACCTGACTATGGGAAATCCCAGTGGTGCAACGACTGATATAAATTTTCCCCATAATTATCTATTGGTTAAGCCTCAGTTTTGCGCCGGATACGACAGAGACAAAGGGATACCAATCTGGACAAGCTGGCAGCTTAATTCAACATGGTGCAACGGACCTGCCGTAAGAAAAGATAATTACATCGCCGATCCTTCTCTGCCTGCTGCATGGAATCATATTGGTGGAAGTGATTATTCAGGATCGGGATTCTCACGTGGACATATGTGTCCATCTGCTGATCGTTTAGTTACACAGGCTGATAATGATTCACTTTTTTACATGACCAATATGGTCCCCCAAAACCAGAATCAAAATGCAGGTATATGGGAACAGCTTGAAACTTACGAACGCACATTGGCAAATGCCGGTAATGTACTATATATTATAAGCGGTGGTTATGGTGCTGGTGGTACAGGAACAAGCGGATATGCCACAACAGCTGATGGCGGAAAAGTTACAGTTCCTGCATTAACATGGAAAGTAATTCTTGTTCTTCCGGCCGGCACAAATGACGTATCCCGCGTTACTACAAGTACAAGAACGATAGCAGTTAATATGCCCAATTCTGACCCACCTAGCGGAGCCAACTGGGGTACTTATAGAGTAAGCGTTGCCTCCATTGAATCATTAACAGGGTTTACTTTCTTTTCAAATGTATCCTCTTCCATAAATAATGTAATCAAAGCTAATGTGGATACTGGTCCTACTAATTAGTTAGAAATATTGTTAGTGATTATTAAGCATGCTTTTTTATGTTCGCAAGGCAGTATTATTGATTTTCTTTCATTACATTTAAATCTTAATATTTAATTATTAGTCTGATTATTTTATAATATAATTTAGGAATAGAAAACGTGAGAATAATTTTTACCAAAGTAATAGTTTCTGTGGTTTTTATTTTGTTATTTGCGGGATGGGGGGCAGTTGGTCATAAAATCATAAATACCAATATTACAGTATGTTTTCCTTCATCAATGGATTTCCCATTATCTACCTGGAACTCTTTTCTGATTGCCCATGCTTCAGATCCCGATAATAGAAAAGGTAGCGATCCTACAGAATCACCAAGACATTTTATTGATATTGACGCTTATCCGGAGTTTGTGGCTAACGGATATATCAACCAAAGTTATAATGCAAATGTTACTTTACATACTTCAGCCTGGGTAATTGCTCAGGGTACTTTGCCTTGGGCTATAGTCCTATGGGAAGATTCATTGAAACGTGCATTTCAGCAGGGGAACTGGAGTTTGGCTATGCAGCTATCGGCAGATCTGGGACATTATGTCGGTGATGGACATCAGCCTCTGCATTGTACTCAAAATTATGATGGCGCGCTTACTGGCCAAAGTGGTGTGCATTCAAGATATGAAACTAAATTAGTTGAGGCATATCAAACCAGTATAGTATATACAAATGATAAAGCTTCGTACGTTTCAAACATAAGTAATTATGTTTTTAATTTTATTTATTTAACTAATAAATATGTAGATTCAGTTCTCTCTGGCGATAAGGTGGCAACTGCTTATGCTGGAAAAAACAGCGGGACAACCTATCTTGCAAAATATTGGGAAATATGCGGTAACCAAACTATACTATTAATGAAAACTGCATCTAAATCAACTGCCGATCTTATTTATACAGCGTGGGTTGATGCAGGAAGTCCTGATCCTAATGCTGTACAGTTGACTCTCACAGCATTTTTAGAAGGATACACCAATACACTTGGGACTGCTATGAATTATGCTCCATCTGCAGTTACAGTAGAATTACATGGTGCAAATTCTCCTTATGCATTGATTGAATCAAAAACCGGCTCTTTGAGTACTGCGGGAATTGGTACATTCAATTTTACAACTGCTGTTAACGGTACACCCTACTATATTGTAGTTAAAACCTGGAACACAATAGAAACCTGGAGCAAGACTGCGCAAAGTTTTACCAGCGGTTCATTAAGCTATGATTTCACATCTGCTCAAACCCAGGCTTACGGAAATAATCTCACTCAGATTGGAACGAAGTGGTGTATTTATAGCGGAGATATAAACCAGGATGGTTATATTAATTTATCTGATTATAACCTGATTAATAATGATTCTTATAATCTTGTTCATGGTGCTGTAGTTACGGATTTAACAGGAGATCTATATACCAATTTAACTGATGATAATATCGTTAATAATAATTCTTATATAGTAATTCTGAAACACACT
Source organism: Ignavibacteriales bacterium (assembly GCA_003141435.1). Taxonomy (GTDB): domain Bacteria; phylum Bacteroidota; class Ignavibacteria; order Ignavibacteriales; family Ignavibacteriaceae; genus Fen-1301. The sequence continues at coordinate 18,668 of PLLW01000011.1, read as the reverse complement.
CCAATATTGGGAAATTAAGAGTAAGTCTCAGTCCTCATGTTTAATGAAACGTAACAAGAAAAACAAACAGACTGAAAATATCAAAGTAAGTAGAAACAGGTTAAAGGTTTATCTGTTATTTCTTGTGCTTGTACCTTTAGTATTATACTTCAGGGTTGTTAATTTTCAATTTACCACACTAGATGATACCCATATTATTTCGGCAAATTACGATATAATAAGTAATATAAATAATTTACCTCAGGCATTTACACATGATCCTTTCATGAATACTAAGAGGGCTCAGTTTTATCGTCCGATCCAGACAATATCTTTTATGCTGGATGCACAGTTAGGCGGTAAAGAAGCACGGATTTATCATCTTTCAAATCTTATCTGGCATATATTAGTCGTTATTGCACTTTTCTTTTTCCTGAATATGATTGGGATAAAAAAAGATATTTCTTTCCTGCTGGCATTATTTTTTTCCATAAATCCATTGCTTGCAAATGCCGTTGCATGGATCCCGGCGCGTGGAGATATTCTTCTTTGTTTCTTTAGCCTTCTATCATTTATAACTATTTTACAATATTTCAGCACAGGGAAAACAGTTTATATATTACTGCATGCTATTGTTTTTTTACTGGCAGTATTTTCAAAAGAAACAGTAGTCTTTTTACCCATTCTTATTTTATCATATTTGTATTTTGTAGAAAAGAAAAAATTCTTAGTAAAAAACATTATTCCATTTATCGTCATCTGGGGTATTTCATTTGTTTTGTTCTATTACCTCAGGCAGTTTGTAATACATAGAAATATGCTGTCAGAATCTTTTGGATTCATTCCATTCATTAAAAACCTGCCAACTATCCCTATTACATTCGGTAAGTTCATATTCCCATATAATATAAGCACAATGCCATTTTTCGATAATACGGCATTAATATTGGGAATTGTTTTAATAATCATATTTGCTGCAATAACAATTAAGGTTATCTCAGGGGAGTGGAGAATTGTTATTTATGGGGCACTATGGTTCCTGGCGTTTTCAATTCCTCCGATGTTTTTTCGTCCTTATATTTCCAGCATTGGATATGAATATTTGAATTTCAGGGCATATCTTCCAATAATAGGAATATTAATCATAACCGGATATCTTATTGAATATTTGTCTGGCAAAGTTCCGTTTAAGAGGATTTTAATAATTTCGATTCCCATATTATTAGTTTACTCATTAATAGCTTTCAATCACTCATCTGTATACGCCAATCCTGTTTCATTCTTTACTTCAGCAATAGAAAGCAGCTCAAATAATGCGATGGCTTATAATTCAAGAGGCGTCGTATACTTCAACATGAGGAGAAATGAAGAAGCAATAGCAGATTTTGATAATTCAATAAAGGCTTGTACCACTTATAGTGTACCATACCTTAATAAGGGACTGCTATATCGATCATTAGGTGATCATAAACGTTCTGAATATTACCTTTCACTCGCCCTCAATTATGATACTCTTTATCAAAAGGTAGATTACGAAAATACTTTTGTTAAACTTTCATCAGAAAAACTAAGTCTTAAGAAATATGAAGAAGCCATTGAGGTAATAAGAAAAGGAATTGGGAAATATCCGGATAACAGAAGTCTGCATAATAACCTTGGATTAGCATATTTTTATAGGGGGCTTACTAAAATGAATCTTAATAAATTTGAGGAATCAATTTCTGATTTCAATATGACAATAAGTTTAGATTCACGATCAGGGGAAGCATATTATTTCAGGGGGACAGCATATTCTAAACTTAATAAGCAGGCGGAAGCAAAAGACAATCTGAAAAGGGCGCTTGAATTAGGATATAAGGGAAAGGATTAAGTGAGCAAGATTACTGAAAAGAGAAGAAAATCTTTCACTGTAAAAGGGAAAACCAGTCTTTATTATTATCTCGCTCTATTGGTTATTGTACCTTTGATATTAAACTGGAAAGTTATAAGCTATGAATTTACAACATCGGATGATACAACAATTATTGAAAATAATTACGGATTTCTGAGTGACTTAAATAATGTATTTAAGGCATTTGAAAAAGATAATTTTTTAAGTAAAGAGGGGATAGGTTATTACCGCCCGGTTCAGACTGTTTCTTTTATGATAGACACGCAGGTTGGAAATGGAAAAGCAAATGTTTATCATTTCTCAAACCTGTTTTATCATATATTAACAGTGATTGTTTTTTTTCTCCTACTAAGAAAATTATGGGTAAGGGATGATATTTCATTTTTTATCTCTTTATTATTTTCAGTCCATCCTTTATTAACTGATGCAATTGCCTGGATTCCGGGGAGAGGAGATTTGCTCTCAGGATTATTCTGTTCACTTTCATTCCTTATCTTTATCCATTATAATAACACTAAGAACAAATGGTATTTTATCATCCATTCTTTAACCTTTGCACTTGCCATGTTTTCCAAAGAAATATCCGTTTTTCTTCCCGTTGTCATAGTATATTATTATTGTGTAGTACTAAAAAACAGATTGAAAATTAGGATGCTTGTTCCCTTTATTGTTGTCTGGATTCTTACGGTTCTTTTATTCTTTCTGTTAAGACATTTATTCCTGAATTATCAGGATCTGCTGAGTTTTAAAGCACTTATACGCAGTCTTCCGGTAATACCCATTTTTATAAGTAAATTAATAATTCCACTTGGGCTTTCCCCGATGCCCGTCTATAATGTTTTATATACCGTTACAGGTATAATTATATTTATATTATCAGGTATTTATATATGGAAACTTAAAACAGGGAATAAATCTCTTATAATACTCGGAATTTTGTGGTTCCTCGGATTTATTATTCCTGCATTGTTTGCCGATCTTATATTCACAGAAGTTCATTTTGATTACCTGGAATGCAGATCTTATCTGCCGGCGATAGGAATTTTTATAACATTGGGTGTGCTTCTTAGTGAAATAAATAAGGGGAAGGAAATAAATATTTTGATGGGGTATTTTATACCGGTTATAGTAATATTCTCATTTATAACTTATAGATATTCTGGAGATTTTGCAGACGGAATGACATTTTATTCCTCATTAATAAATTCAAATCCTAAAGATGCCTACTCCTTAAATGAAAGAGGGTGTTGGTATTTAAAAGAAAAAACTTTTGATCTCGCGCTTGCTGATTTTGATAATTCGATCAGAACCAGTCCTATATTTAGCGATCCGTACAATAATAAAGGACTATTATACATGTCATTAGGAGATCATACTAAGGCTGAAAAATTTCTGGCGCTGGCTCTCAATTATGATACTCTTTATCCCAAAGCAAAAAATGATAATACTTATCTTAACCTTTCTTCGGAGAAACTTAATCTTAAGAAATATGAAGAAGCGATAGTGATAATAAAGAAAGGAATAGGGAAATATCCGGATGACAAAAGTCTGCATAATAATCTTGGATTAGCTTATTATTACACTTCTAAATTTGATTCTGCAGTTGTTGAATATAATAAGGCAATTCAACCAGAATCAAATTCGTTTAGATATTACAACAACAGGGGCAAGGCGGAATTTCGATTAGAACGGCTTACTGATGCCATGAATGATTTTAACAGGGCTTTGGAGCTGAAACCGGATTTCATGGATGCATATTTTTACAGGGGACTGACTAAAATGAATCTTAATAAATTTGAGGAATCAATTTCTGATTTCAATATGACAATAAGTTTAGATTCCCGATCAGGAGAAGCATATTACTTTAGGGGGGTTGCATATTCAAAACTTAATAAGCGAGCGGAAGCGGATAAAGATTGGGAGGAAGCCAGAAAACATGGATTCAAGGAACCCATGGGTGAATAATAAAAATAATAGCTTAATTATTGCCTTGCATTATATAAATAAATATAGTTACATTTATTTTGAGACTACTTCATTATTTGAAGTAGTTTTTTTTGAAAGAGAGATAAAACATATAAGGGTATTATTTTTAGAATATCAGGTATTAACCTTATAATATTAGTCGTGAATAATTAGGAAATTCTATTAACATATTAAATTAAGGAATCTTATGAAGATCATTTTTACTTTCTTATCAGTGCTATTATTTACTTTTGTTTTTAATAGTACCGGTAATGCTCAGGTTATAGCTGGTTGGGATGTTAGTACCCAACCGGGTGGTGTTAATCTTTTTGGAACATCTCCATTAGCAGTAACTGATCAGGCATCAAATGTAACGATTGGAAGCTTAACAAGAGGGAGCGGTGTTGGAACTATAGGAACAGGCGCATGGAGAGGTTGGGGGGGTAACAGTTGGAATGTTGCTACTTCTGCATTGGCTATTTCAGGAAATAAGTTTATTACATTTACTGTCAGGGCAAATTTTGGTTATACTGTTTCGTTATCAGCAATAAATCCTTTCGATTACAGGCGTTCAGCTACGGGTCCTCCATCTGCTCTAATTCAATACTCTTTAGACGATGGGACTACTTTTAATGATATTACTACTGTCAGCTTTCCAACTGCTCTCGCTACTGGAGACCATGCGGGTTCAACCGATTTATCGGGTATCAGTGCCTTACAAAGTGTAAGCTCTTCAACTACAATTACTTTTAGGATTGTACCATTTGGCGCAACATCATCTGGCGGGACATGGTATATCTTTGATGTTGGCATTAGTACTGCAGATGATTTTGCAATTACCGGGACTGTTGCCGCTGTGGGGTCTCCCTCTTTATCCTTAGGAAGTCCGCTATCAGCTTTTACTCAAACTTCTGCCTCGCCATCTGCAGAACAGTCATATACTATAAGCGGAACATTTCTTACAAACACTGTAACAGTAACTCCACCTTCGGGATTTGAAATTTCAAAAACCACCGGCACGGGATTTGTAAACAGTATGGGTAATCTGACATTTTCAGCTGCAGAAGTTATGGCAAATCCAAAAATATATGTAAGATTACATACAACCAGTTCAGGAAGCTGTTCGGGATACATTGAACATGCAAGTTCTGATTTTGGAATTGCAAATAAGTTGGTTTCAGGAACAAATACACAATGTGTATTATCACTTACTACGTTGATACAGGCGCGCTATAACGGCAGTGTATTTGTACCGGATACAGTTACAGTGGAATTACATGATGCAACCTCTTTTACATGGGTTGATCAGGACAAAGAATTATTAAGCACTTCCGGGACAGGTACATTCACATTTAATAATGTTACAAATAGTACAAATTACTATATCGCAGTTAAACACAGAAATTCCATAGAGACATGGAGTGCTTCCCCACATAGCTTTAACTCTTATGCGCTAAGCTATGATTTCACAACTGCAGCTGCGCAGGCTTATGGAAGCAATATGGTTTTAGTAGGGAGCAAGTATTGCATATACAGTGGCGATATAAACCAGGATGGTTTTGTTAATTTCTCTGATTATAATTTAGTTAATAACGATTGCTATAATCTTGTAAGTGGTTATGTAATTACGGATTTAACAGGAGATCTATATACAAATTTCTCTGATTATAACATAGTTAATAATAATAGTTATGGCTTAGTTTCCAAAAATGTTCCTTCATTGGTAAATCCACCTGCTGCATTATACCTTACTGGTACGTTAGCATATTTTACCCAGACATCTGCAACACCAAGTACTGAGCAGACTTATAATATGAGTGGCGTAGGTCTTACGGCAAATGTAACAGTGGTTCCTCCTGCGGGATTTGAAATTTCCAAAACAACCGGTACGGGTTTTGTGAACAGCACAGGCAGTCTTGTTTATACTGCTGCAGATGTTATGGCAGGAAAAACAATATTTGTAAGATTGAATGTAGGTTCTGTTGGCAGTTATTCAGGAAGCATTACACATACAAGTGCCAGTTCTGAATTCACCCAGGTAACTGAGTCAGTTTCTGGGTCATATACGGTTGCATCGGGTAATGTTAATCTGACTATGGGAAATCCCTCTAATGCGGTAACTGACGTAAATAATCCATCAAATTACCTTTTAGTTAAACCTGAGTTCTGTGCTTCCTACAGCAGGGACAGGGGTATTGCAAATTGGGTAAGCTGGCAGTATAATACTTCCTGGTCTGGATCGGCTGTGAGGAAAGATAATTTTATTCCGGATCCTGATCTGCCAGGTAGTTATTATCACGTTACTACTGATGATTATTCAGGATCAGGTTTTTCCCGCGGACATATGTGTCCTTCCGAAGATCGTGTAAATACTCAGAGTGATAATGATTCCCTTTTTGTAATGACCAATATGGTCCCTCAAAACCAGAATTGTAATGCCGGAGCTTGGGAGGGACTTGAAGACTATGAACGTGCATTGGCAACGACAAGTCATGGGAGCAATACAGTCTATATTATATGCGGCGGCTACGGTGCAGGAGGAACAACAACGGACAATTCCGCTGTTAAAAATACCATTGCAAACGGAAAAGTAACTGCGCCCGCACTAATATGGAAAGTAATGATTGTTATTCCACCCGGAACAGGAACTGATGTTTCACGCGTTACAACAAGCACAAGAACTATTGGAATGTTAGTACCTAATGATAGTACTCCTAATAATATGAACGCATGGGGAAATTATAGAGTAAGCGTTGCCTCTATCGAAGCATTAACAGGGTATACCTTCTTTTCAAATGTACCTTCTTCCATCGCTAATGTAATCAAGGCTAATGTGGATACAGGTCCAACTAATTAGTTAATAAGTAAATATTTGGAATTATAAGGCATGCTTCTTAACAGGAGCATGCTTTTTTTTATTGAAGTTTTTAGGATTAGGGGTATTTCTAAGAAAATTTATTTAATTTCCAATTCATGAAACAGTTAAATTCATTCCTTTTCAGGTCTAATGAAACGAAATAAGAAAAACAAATTAAAAGTTTATCTTTTTTTCTTAGTGTTTGTACCTTCACTTTTATATTTCAGGGTTGTAAATTTTAGTTTTTCAAACTTTGACGATGTAAACCTTATTACCGATAATTATAACCTTATTGGAAATTTAGGAAATATTCCACAAGCATTTACTACTGATGCTTTTTTCTCACATCGCAGCAATTTTTACAGACCGCTTCAAACCGTTTCTTTCATGATTGACGCACAGATAAGCGGACAAAATCCATGGGCTTACCACCTTACAAATATTATTCTGCTTATCCTGATTGTTATTGCTTTGTTTATCTTATTGATTAAATTCGGTATAAAGCAAGAGATTGCATTTCTTCTTTCATTGTTATATTCAGTTCACCCATTGCTTACCAGTGCTGTGTGCTGGATACCGGCAAGAGGGGATTTGTTTTTGACATTATTCGGGCTAATGTCATTCATTTCTTTTATTAATTATTTTTACAGTAAGCAAGCCAGGTACCTGTTATATCATTTTATTTGTTTTCTGCTTTCATGTCTTGCCAAGGAGACTGCAGTAGTTTTTCCTTTTCTCATATTAGCATATTTTTATTTTATTTTGAAAAAAGAAAGACCATGGAAAGAAATGATATCATTTCTGATTATATGGTGCAGTTCATTTCTGATTTATTTCTTATTAAGAAAAAGCGCCATTACGTTAAATAAAACATCTTCGCTTTCAGGAATAGTTCCCTTTATTAAAAATCTGCCGGCAATTCCGATCACATTCGGAAAAATATTCCTGCCTCTTGGCTTAACAACAATGCCGCTGTTTAACAATACATCAGTAATAATTGGGGCCCTGATATCTTTATTTTCCATTGGAATGATAGTTAAATACAGGGTTTACAAAAATCATTTATTGCTTTTAGGCGCATTATGGTTTATAGGATTTACCCTGCCTCCCCTGTATTACAGGTTTACAATAGCCGCATTTAGTGCAGAATATTTTGAACACCGCACTTTGCTTCCAATGATAGGCATATTCATAATGCTTGGAGTATTTCTCCATACATTATTAATAAAATGGTCATCCCAAAGGATAATTAAACTATTTATACCTGTATTAATAATTTATGCATTTATTGCATATATCCACTCTAAGGATTATTCTGATCCGATGGCATTTTTTTCTTCGGCTATTGCATCAAATTCTAATAATGCGGCAGCATTAAATTGCCGGGGGGGCGAATATTTAAACAACGGTGAGTTACAGAAGTCACTTGCTGATTATGAAAGTGCAATTCAGGTTTGTCCTAATTACAGCAGTCCTTATTTCAATGAGGGGGGTATATATCATGAAAAAGGGGATGACATCAAAGCTGAGTATTCTTATTCACAAGCGCTGAAATACGATACTCTTTACCATTACTTTAATATATCCATGGCTGATAATGCATATATTAATCTTTCTATTATAAAGATGAATTTAAAGAAATTTGATGAAGCTATAGTAATATTAAAAAAGGGACTGAAAATGTCTCCTACTAACAGTGACCTGAACAATAATCTCGGTTATGCTTATTATTCAACGGCGAAATACGATTCTGCACTTTATGCGTTTTCAAAAGCAATTGAATTCCAACCCAATTCTGTATCATATTACACTAATCGGGGATTGACGAAATATTCTCTTAAAGATTATAAGGGTGCCTTGGCGGATTACAACAGTGTGTTGGCTATAGACCCAAATTCTGCGATTTCCTGGTATAATTCTGGAAACACAAAAATAGAGCTGAATGATTTTGAGGGAGCAATTGCCGATTTAAGTAATGCAATAAAGATTAACCCTAAATGGGGAGAAGCATATTTTCACAGGGGGATTGCGTATTCCAGACTTTATAAGCATACGGAATCCAAAAAGGATCTGAACAGGGCGCTTGAATTAGGATATAAAGGAGATGATTAAGATGACTAAGGTTAAAAAAGGAAAAAGGAAATTTGTTCAGGCAAATGGGGTCAGCATTTATATTTACCTGTCTCTGCTGGTTATTATCCCCTTGATATTAAACTGGAAAAATATCCACTATGAATTTACCATGTACGACGATACATCAATTATTACAAATAATTACGGCTTTCTGAATGATTTTAGGAATGTTTCTCAAGCATTCGAAAAAGACAATTTTATGGTTCAAAAGGGGAAGGGTTATTACCGTCCAATTCAGACTGTTTCTTTTATGGTAGATACCCAGATAAGTGGTGGAGAACCGTATGTATATCATTTTTCAAACATACTTTATCATATTTTAACTGTAATTGTTCTTTTTTTCCTGCTTAGAAAACTAAGGGTGAGGGATAGCATCTCATTTTTTATTTCTTTGTTATTTTCTGTTCATCCTTTATTTACGGATGCAATTGCATGGATTCCTGGCAGAGGAGACCTGCTTGCAGGATTATTCTGTTCGGTTTCATACCTTGCTTTTTTATATTATAATAGCACAAAAAACAAATGGTATTTTTTCTTCCATTCTACTGCCTTTATACTTGCATTATTTTCCAAAGAGATATCTGTTTTCCTCCCTGCAATTATAATATTGTATTACTGGGTAGTGCTAAAAAATAGATATAAAATCAGAGAACTGGTTCCTTTCATATTTGTCTGGAGTTTTTCTGTTTGTCTGTTTTTCCTATTAAGACATTTATACGTTAATAATCAGGACATACTTAGTTTTAAAGCATTTATAAGCAACCTGCCGGTAATTCCCGTTTTTCTGAGCAAATTAGTAATCCCGCTTGGACTTAGTTCTATGCCTGTATATGAAATATTATATATAATTATAGGACTAACATTATTTATATTATCAGGTTTTTTTATATGGAAACTGAAGGCAGGGAATAAATCACTTATTATACTGGGAATTGTGTGGTTCCTTGGATTTATTATTCCTGCAATGTTTGTCGTACTCCCTTTTACAAAGTTTCATTTCGAATACCTGGAATGCCGGGCATATCTTCCTTCAATCGGAATTTTTATTGCTATGGGCGTTTTGCTGAATGAAACAATGAAGGGGAGGGAGTTGAACATTCTGCTGAAATGTTTTATTCCGATTATACTAATCTTCTCTGCGATATCATATAATTATTCATGGGATTTTGCCGATGGGATTTCATTTAATTCTTCACTAATAAAATCAAATCCGGCTAATGCTTTTGCCTTTGATAAAAGAGGATGTGTATATCTAAATACAAACAGCCCTGATCTTGCTATTGCCGATTTTGATAATTCAATCAAATTCAGCCCCACATTTAGTGACCCGTATTATAATAAGGGGGTAATATATGGCTCTATGAATGATCATATCAAGGCTGAAAGATATTATTCAATAGCTCTGAAATATGATACGCTTTACCCCGAATCAGCCGGTCTTAATGAGTATGCGTACATAAACCTTTCTTTAGAAAAATTGAATCTTAAAAAATATGATGAAATGATAGCATTATTAAAAGCAGGCATCAGGAAATATCCCTATAATTGCGACATGCATAATAATCTTAGTAATGCATATTATAATTGTTCCAAATTCGATTCTGCTCTTTATGAAAATAATAGGGTGATTGACTTGGAGAAGGGGAGTTATTTATATTATCACAACAGGGGAATGACTAAGATAAAACTGAATGATTATGAAGGTGCAATATCTGACTTTACAAAAGCCATAAGCATTAAGGCGGATCTTGGTTCTGCTTGGTATTTCAGGGGAATTGCATTTTCCAAACTTAATAAGCAGGAAGAAGCTAAAGAAAACATGAACAGGGCGCTTGAATTAGGATATAAGGGAAAGGTTAAAGATGAGTAAGATTTCTAAAAAAAGAAGCAAACCTGTCCATGTGAAGGAAACCAGCATTTATGTCTATCTCTTCCTGCTGGTGATTCTACCGTTGATATTAAACTGGAAAAATACCAATTTCGATTATACAAAACTTGATGATACTATAATTGTAGCAAATAATTACGGCTTTTTCAGCAACTTTAATAATGTATTTAAGGCATTCGAAAAAGACAATTTTATCAGTAAAGAAGGGAAGGGTTATTACCGTCCGATTCAGACTGTTTCATTCATAATTGATGCCCAGATAAGCGGTGAAAAACCGGATGTTTATCATTTTTCAAACATACTTTATCATATATTAACCGTAATCCTCCTTTTTTTCATCCTTAGGAAATTAGGGGTAAGGGATAATATTTCATTTTTTATTTCTTTGCTATTTTCTGTGCATCCTTTATTTACTGATGCAATTGCATGGATTTTAGGAAGAGGGGATTTGCTTGCAGGCTTATTCTGTTCGATCGCATTTCTTTCTTTTATGTACTATACTTCCACAAAAAATAAATTGTTCTTTTTATTCCATTCTACTTCCTTTTTGCTTGCATTATTTTCAAAAGAGATATCAGTTTTTCTTCCGGTTGTTTTGATTTACTATTACTGGTTTGTACTAAGAAATAAATATAAAATCCGCCAGCTTATTCCTTTCTTTCTTGTCTGGAGTTTTTCTGTCTGTTTATTTTTTATTTTAAGACAATTATACCTGAATTATCAGGATATACTTAGTTTTAAAGCTTTTATAAACAACCTGCCGGTAATTCCAATTTTTCTAAGCAAATTAGTGATACCAATTGAACTTTCTTCTATGCCGCTCTATGATGTTTTATTTACAGTAGTAGGTCTAATTTTATTTACAGCATCAGGTATTTATATATGGAAGCTGAAGGCAGGGAATAAATCCCTGATTATACTTGGAATTCTATGGTTCCTTGGGTTTATTATTCCCGCTATGTTTGCCGGACTTATTTTCGCAAAAGTTCATTTCGATTATCTTGAATGCCGTGCATATGTGCCGGCAATCGGAATTTCTATTGCCTTTGGTGTTTTGCTGAATGAAATAATTAAGGGGAAGGGAATTAACATTCTACTAAAGTCATTTATACCTGTAATAGCAATATTCTCATTTATATCCTATAATTATTCACTGGAATTTAAAGATACGATTGCACTTTATTCCTCACTGATAAAATCAAATCCGGGGAATGCATACGCATTAAGTCAAAGGGGTTCTGAGTATTTAAAACAAAAAAACTTTGATCTTGCTCTTATTGATTTTGATAATTCAATCAAAGCGAGCCCTACGTTTAGCGATCCATACTTTAATAAGGGAGTAATATATCATTTTATGAATGATCATGCACAGGCTGAACATTTTCTTTCGCTGGCGCTAAAATATGATACGCTTTATCCGGAAACAGCCAGTCTTAATGAGGAAGTGTACATAAATCTTTCTTCAGAAAAACTGAATCTTGGAAAATATGATGAAATGAAAGCCTTATTAAAGGCAGGTCTCAGGAAATATCCGGATAATTGCAGCATGCATAATAATCTTGGTCTGGCATATTATTCCACTGCTAAATTTGATTCGGCTATTTATGAATATAGCAAGGCGATAAAGGCGGAACAGAACGAATTTTCATATTATAACAACAGGGGTATGGCTGAATATAATATTAAAGATTATTCATATGCATTAAATGATTTTAACAGAACCCTGGAGTTAAAGCCGGATTTCCTTGACGCCTGGGGGAACAGGGGAATGACTAAGGTAAAGCTGAATGATTATGAAGGGGCAATATCTGATCTAACCAGGGCTATCAGCATTAAGGAAGATATTGGGGCTGTCTGGTATTACAGGGGGGTGGCTTATTCCGGAATGAATATGATGAAAGAAGCAAGAGCCAATTTTGAAAAAGCATCAAGTCTTGGATATAAAGAAGCTATGGACGCTTCCTCTCAAAAACATAAATAAAATTTTGGGAACTGTTGTAATGAAAACTAAAAAGAGAAATAAACCGGCAACAACTGTTGAAAGTAAATATAATAGAAAAATAATTTATCTTATTTTCCTGGTATTTGTGCCTTTTATATTATACTTAAAAGTTTTGGGTTTTGAATTTACCGGGCTTGATGATGTTGAAATTATTGTTTCGCATTATGATAAAATCAGCAGTTTAATGAACATAAAGGGTGCGTTTACACATGATGCCTTTATTAGTGATAGAGGAGAATCATTTTACCGTCCTGTGCAGACAATCTCTTATATGCTGGATGCGCAGATAGGCGGTAAGGAACCCTGGATTTATCATCTGTCAAATCTTTTGNNCATCCTTTGCTTACAAATGCAGTTGCCTGGATTCCGGCGCGGGGAGATCTGTTAGTTAGTTTATTCACTTTACTTTCCTTCATTTCTTTCCTTAATTATTATAAAAGCCATAAGATTGTCTATCTTATTTTACACTCTTTTGTTTTCCTTCTGGCAGTATTTTCAAAAGAGATTGCCATATTAATGCCTATCCTTGTTTTNNTGTAGTAAAACTACAGGTGCCAACATCTATGTTGGGAGCTATTCCGGTCATAAAAAATCTTCCGACAATTCCGATTATATTTGGTAAATTCTTTCTTCCATATAATTTAAGCACAATTCCATTATATGATATTATATCAATAATTTCTGGAATATTATTAGTCATAATTTTCATGATCTTTACTATAAAAGCAGGCAAGGGTAATGAGAGAATAATTATATGGGGAGCAATTTGGTTTTTGGTATTTTCATTGTCGCCATTGTTTTTTAGGAAATACCATGCAGAGATTGCATATGAATATTTTGAGTATAGAGCTTATCTTCCTGTAATAGGATTATTGGCAGTTATTGGTATGCTGACTAATGAGTTGCCAAAGAGATTTTCTTTCAGATTTATTATGATAGGTTCGATCCCTATCATTTTAATATATGGCGCAATTGCTTCAAGACATTCATTCGCTTTTTCTAATCCCATAGAATTTTTCAGCTCAGGGATAAATGCAAATTCTAATAATGCATGGGCATTCAATGCAAGGGGTATCATATATCGGGATGCCGGTAATTATGAAAATGCATTGACTGATTTTGATAATTCAATAAAAATCTGTTCAACATACAGTGCTCCTTTGTTCAGCAAAGGACATCTTTACAGAATTTTGGGGGACAACAAGAAGTCAGAGTATTTTTATACAATGGCTTTTAATTATGATACTCTTTATAATAATTTTAATTCGCTTCCTGAAGATGCGTATCTTAATTTTACTGCAACAAAGGTAAGCTTAAAGAAATATAATGAGGCGCTTGCTATATTAAATAAAGCGAAGAATATTTTCCCGCGCAGTCCAAAAATATATAATAATATGGGTTATATTTATTTCTCTGAAGCCAAATATGATTCTGCAATAAATTGTTTTAGCAGAGCTATTGAAATCGAACCTAATTCGTTTCCTTATACAAACAGGGCTGTATGTAAATATAAGCTGAAAGAGCTAAATGGTGCCATGAATGATTTTAATGAGGCTTTGAAGATCGACCCCGGTTACAAAAACGCTTACCTAAACCGGGGAATAATAAAAATAGATATGTTGGACTATGATGGGGCAATTTCAGACTTTAATTATACATTAAGTTTAGACCCGAAATCAGGCGAAGCATATTATTATAGAGGAAATGTTTATTCTAAATTAAATAAACCGGCGGAAGCCGGAAAAGATTGGGCAGAAGCACGTAAACTTGGACTTAAGTTTAATTAAATACTATTCTTTTATTAACGCTTCCTCTCCAAAACATAAATAAAATTTTGTGATACGGGCTGATATGAAACAGCATCATCCATCCACTTATATTTTGTTTCTTCGCCTATATCTACAACTCCGACAAGGTTATAATATTTGTTAATAAAATAGTTACTCCAATTTTGTAAATGTTCATCAGACTTGGACTGGACTAACCAGGAATCCTTGATATGACAGAAGATTATGATTTTAGGATTTATCCTTGCCAGATCATTTATAAGTTCCTGCTGCATCAAGCTGCTGAATTTTTGGGATTCCATAAGTCCGTACATATATATATATCCTGAGGCTGCCATTCGATGAGAGTAAAAATATATCTGTGGTTCGGAGCCAAGCACTTGTATCCGGTCATCAGGATTAGTATGAGATTCAATAAATTCTGATATTGGGATTGATTCATTAAATGGATTAGCGCCATAGATCTTCTTAACTACCAACTCGGGTGAATCTGACAGATAATATGGGCTATTTGATATTATTGTCCACAACATTATTGCTGCAAATGCCATGATTAAAATATTATCAGAATAGCTCTTTAATTTGATTTTATTTTTAAGATTGAATAATCCCTCAACCACAAGAATACTAACCGAGGGAAGGAGCATAATGAAATAATGTTTTCTGAAATAAAGCCCCGGTACAATTGACATAAAAGAGAATGCAAAAAATAGAATTATCTCTATAACACCATACTTCCTGAGATTATTAATGGCTAACAGAAACAAACCGGCTGCAGCTAAAATCCAAAAAAGATAGGATTGAGAAAATATATTTATAAAAGTTAGCCTGAACAATTCAATGCCCTGGTGGAGAGAGGCAATCGATATATACTGCATACCATACTGAATGGTCCAGAACCAGAACCGGTCAAATGTTCCGCCTATTTTAAGAATGATTACAAGCAGAATAAGCGGGATAAGAAGTTCGGTAATAAAAACAGTTGAATATTTGGTCAGGTCTTTAGTTTTAAATGATTTATTGAAATATTGTCTGGCTATTAGAATTATTCCGAATAAAACAAAGAAAACAGCAGGCTGTTTCATTAACACTGCAAACCCAAACATTAATCCGGAGAAGGTATAGTGCAATAATTTTGACGGACTGAATGCACGATATAGCATCACCAACCCTGCCAGAGAGAAAAACAGAACAAAATGAGTTGCATGAGCTGCAAACCCAAGTACAGCGGGATTTATTGCCAAAATAGCAAAAACAGAAGAAGCTATTATTGCTTTGGAATTTGAATTAGTCCATCTTTTATATA
The DNA here is from genome assembly GCA_003141435.1 of Ignavibacteriales bacterium. Lineage (GTDB taxonomy): Bacteria > Bacteroidota > Ignavibacteria > Ignavibacteriales > Ignavibacteriaceae > Fen-1301. The sequence continues at coordinate 2,860 of PLLW01000011.1, read as the reverse complement.
ACAGATATAAAAAGAATGCAGACCCTGCATTTATTAAGAGCAACCCTGTATGTATGCCCACTGTATTTTGACCGAAAATAAACATGATGACAGCATACATCATACTTGTTCCGGGAAACTTCATGTTGTATGCTTCTTTAAAGGGGATTATTCCTTTTAATAATAATTGTCCCATGTAGGCATACTCACCTTCATCTCTTTCCAGCGGAGTGGAAAGCAGCCTGATCCTGACATATAAAACAAACAGAAAAACTAAGGATACAATGACCCATAAAAGTTTATTTTTTTCAAGTGGAGAAGGAGCAATACTTTTTTCTTCCCTTAAGAAATCATGATTCTTTCTTTTATTTTGAAGGCTACTGTGTTTACTAAGTTTTTTGCTCATGCTGTGCCTTTAATCAATATTGGATCGGACTTTTACCTGCCTGATAATGTTTGTTAATAAGATCATATTATATTTAATAAAAAATATATAAAATAAAAGAGTAAAATGACAAATATCTGGATATTCGCAGGGTATTTCTGTTCTAAGGATAGAAATTCGGGAAATATTATATAATAATCATAAAAATATTATTGTTTTTGCCTTGACAATAATATTTTTTCTAAATAATATTTCCATAGTGTTTTAGAGAGATTTAGAGAAATTCTATTCACATAGCTAATTTAATCTAAAACACATGAATTAAGTAATATTTTGATAACTTTTAATTAATTATTCTATTCATTATATATAAGGGTACAATATGAAAAACATTCGGTTACTTTCAATCGGTTTTTTGTTTCTATTGTTATGTAGTAGTTTAACATGGGGACAAACTGATTTCAAATGGAATTTTGGTACAGTAGATCCTGGTGATTCTACCACACAAACGGCGCAAATAGCTAATCTTACTGTTAGCCCTGTTTCTGTAGGGAATATTTTTGGCGGTACATTGGCTTATGGGTCAATGTTAGATAGTGGTGTCCCATCTACGGGCTATACTGGCGCAAGTGGTGGTTACAAGGCTGTTCAAGCTGCCTCGACCGGATCATTATCCATGGTCCCCGGTGGGAGTGCATATTTTGAGATTATTTTGACTCCTGCGGCTGGCTATACAGTTACTGTTAATTCTATTTCATATGGAAACAGAAGTACTGCTACAGGACCAACTACTTATAATTTTAAAACAGATAAAGATCAATATGCATCTAATATAGCAGTTGGAACCGTAGGTAATATTTCGGCTTGGGAATATGTTGCTCCGTCATGTAATGCTGTTACAAGTGAAGCAGGTGTACCATTGCATGTTAGAATATATGGCTCTGCCGGTACGGGAGCGGCTTCACCAAGTTCTTTAAACTGGAATATAGATGATTTGGATTTAAATGTTACAGTAGCTACTGGATCTGTATTACCTTATTTGTCGGTTGATCCATGGACGCTTTCAGGGTTTTCATATCTTTTAAATAATGGTCCTTCAACCACACAGACATACACTTTAACCGGTGTTGGTCTTGACGGCACGGCTGTTTCAGTATCGCCTCCTACTGGTTTTGAAGTAACGATAGACGGCGGTACAACATGGGTTACAGCTCCTAATACAATTTCACTTTCTTCCTATACTGCACCTAATCTCTCACAAGTAATTACTGTAAGATTAAAAGCTGGAGGTACGCAAGGCGCAAAGTCAGGGAATGTTGGTAATGTAGGCGGCGGCGCTACAAACAAAAATTGTATTGTCAGCGGTAATATAAGAGTACCGGTCCTGACGTGGGTTCAATATACAAATGTTAGCACTTCCTATATATATGGTCAGGGTCCTTCCGGGATAATGACTTATACTATAGCCGGAACTGACCTTAATTCGGGTAGTGTCACAGTAACGTCTTCATCTGCTAATTTTGCAATTTCGGTGGACAGTGTAAACTGGGGAACCAGCTATACAATTCCTATTGTCAGTAATGGTGTTGTTGCAACAAAAGTATGGTTAAGATTAGCTGCCGGCTTATCAGTAGGCAGTTATACGGGGAATTTAACGGCTTCCGGTGGCGGGGCAACTTCTGTGAATGCACCTTCAGGAGGTGCGGCACTCATTGCGAATGCATCCCTTGCTGGAGCTGTTACAGCAGCCGGTTTGCAGTTGTTTAATGAAGATTTCAGTTATGCAGCTGGGTCTGCTCTTAACGGTCAAGGCGGCTGGTATGCACATAGTGGAGCCGGAACAAATCCAGAAAAAATGACTTCTAGTGGTACTGGATTAAGTTTTACTGGTTTGAAGGGTTCGGGCATAGGTTATGCAACTACTTTGACAAGTTCCGGAGAAGATGAGAATCATCAATTCACAAATGTAAACTATGGAACTGTTTATGCTTCAGCTATGATAAATGTTTCAGCTGCAAACACTGCCGGTGATTATGTCTTTCATTTCAGTGATGCCAGTACTTTTAATTTTTATGCAAGAACATTTATTAAAAGTGCAACCGGAGGGTATCAGATTGGAATAAACAAATATAATGGTACAGTAATTTATTCTTCGACTGTCTATCCTTTTAATGCCACACATTTATTGGTAATTAAATATACTTTTGTTAATCAAAATCAAAAAGATTCATCTGATTACGTTAATCTTTTTATTGACCCAACACCCGGAGGGACAGAGCCTACGCCAGATTTAACAATGGGTGGAACAGGTTATGGCGGTTTCCAAGGTGCGGATGCAGCAAATATATCAGGTGTATTCATCCGTCAAGGAACTGCAGCCAATATGCCAACGTTAGTAATTGACGGAATCAAGGTAGGTCAAACATGGGCTCAAGTTACACCAGTAGATTCCAGAGCATTAACGCTTACAGCATTTATAGAAGGGTACAGTTCAGG